>CAZSUW010000054.1:0-11211 GCA_964610115.1 uncultured Algimonas sp. | reverse complement strand
CCGTCAATGTGATTGAATGTTGAGCGGCTGGGTTTTGGTCTGGGGTTGGGTCTGGCCCACACCCTAGCCCGCATTTTCCAAATCATGCTTATCGGCGCGGCGGCGACCCATCAGCAAGCCGGCCTCTAGCCGTCCGCGCAGACCCGCATAATAGGCCTTTAAAAAGCCTTCGGACGTCTGGCCTTGAGTCACAGTCCAGCCAATCTTTTCCGCAATCCGTTCCGCCACGTCGCGCATGACTTGAGGGTCGCGAACCCGCAGTACGTCTTCCAGCACATGCAGCTCTGCAATCCCGTAAGCGGCGAGTTGCTGGGGCGTGAAGGCATATTGCCCGCTTCTGGCGTCGGCATTGGCAGAAAGATCCGGCAAGAGCTCTGGCTTGGGCGCACGGACAACCCAAGTCCCGCCAATCAAATCGCCAACCCGCAAGCGATCTTTATTGAACAGCGGGAAAAAGGCAAAAATCAAAAACCAGATCGTCGCCGCAAGCCACATCCAGCCATCGACCGCTTCTGTTTGTCCTGTCAACGTCCCACCAGAAAGTAAAATCAAAACGGGCAGAAAGAGCTCGATCTCCCGCATCGCGTTTCTCGCAAAAATAGACGACGTAGACAGGCGCGCGCCAGATCGGCTCGCAACGCGGATTTTCATCATGCGCTTACCGGGTGTGGCTGCACGCGGCCCCATTTCAAACAGCATGAAATAGAAATTGCGTAGGATGAAAAACATCAAAATCCAGATAATGAACGTGACCTCACCCCCCACACTGCCCCCGCCGGTCCCAATGATGATCGTCGCCACAATCAGGATTACGACCATAACCAATAGATCGATGACGAGAGCGCCAAACCGCGCGGACACATCGGCGAGCCTGACGCCTAGATTGACACCTTCCGGCGTGATCAGATCACGATCCGATAAGCGCTTCGGCGGAACATTGGTCGCACCCGCCATGACTAAGCGACCTCGCTTTGGTTCATACGGCGCGGAATGAAGAAATAAGCGCACCAGAGCACAAACAAGCCCCAGCCAATCGCATAACGGATGAGATCGCTATCCACGAGTTGCCTTGGATAGGCTTCCAACAAACCGGCCACGAATAACATGATGACAACCCCGCCCAGCACGCGCGCGCCTATATCGCCAGAGGCAGCCGCACTGGCCAGTCGGGTCTGTCGTCCGGGGAAGGCCACTTTTCGCCCAATATGCAGACCGCCGGCGCCGGCCAGAATGATCGCGCCGATTTCTGTCGTGCCGTGAACGGATAACCATCCGCCAATTTCAAAACCGAGCTGCTTATTCATATGCAGACCGATAAAAGCGCCGAGCATCAGGCCATTTTGAATCAGAAGAAACATGGTCGGAATGCCAAAAGCAAAGCCCAGTGCGAAGGCTAGGATCGCCACGCGGGAATTATGCGAAAACAAATAGGCTGCAAACGCGCCAAAGCCGCCCTCCTCTTTGTCCGCATCGGACGTATAGATCACGGACTCCAATGTCTCGCGCGACGCCGCAGGATTACGCTCGCCTGCCAGTCCCGCATCGACAAATGCGTAAAACCATTCGGGATCAGACACGACAAAGCCAACGCCAATCAGCGCCGCCAGCATTGTAATGCCGAGCGCGACCAGAAGCTCAGGCCAAATCGCGCGAACCGCCGATGGCCAGCCATGCAACAAATAGCCGACAAACCGCTTCCAGAGCGGGGCGCGCGCACCGTAAAGCGTATAATAGGCCCGCTCACACAGGCTTTCGAGATAGCGGACAACACCCTGATCCAGAGACGTTGCGCGGGCCACCGATAAAGAAGACAGTGCCGCACGATAGAGTCGAGGCAATTCGAGCAAGTCTTCATCACTGAGCCGTCCTGTGCGTCCGCCTTCTGTCCTGGCCAATAGGCGTTCCAAAGCCTGCCAGCTTTCCAGGCGTTCTTCGCGAAAACGCGCACTTTTGAGTCCAATCGTGTCCAGACGCTCAGATGACATTGCGGGCCTTTAGCGACAGATATGTGTTGAGCAGCCGCCCGGACAATTCGCCCGGCACGGTATTGATGACCCACACGCCCATACGCTCCAAGCGGGCAATGACCAGTTCGCGATCGCGACGAAGCTGATCGGCGACGACGGCTTCGGCAATGGCCTCTGGCGTGTCCGGTGGTTGATCCGTGAGGGTTTGCAAACCGCTATTGCGGAAACTGACAAAGAGAACCACATGACGTTTGAGCAAGCGCGCAACATTTTCTAGCATCAATTCCGCCTGCGTCGTGTCAACGAAATCGGAAAAGACGACGACTAATGTCCGGCGGGATAGGCGCTGGGACAATGTGGTTAGGCCCAGTGTGAAATTCGTCTCTGCCGGGGAATAGCCGATCTGCGCGCTTTGATTTTGCAGCTGTGCAAAGGCCGAGCCCCCTGTCACCGGCGGCGCGTAGAGATAGGGCCGTTCATCAAAGCCGAATAGGCCAACGCGGTCCCCTAAACGCAGCGACACAAAGCCCATTAACATCGCCGCCCCGATGGACCGATCCAGCTTCGTCAGAACCAGCCCATCATCATCGGCGGTTTCTTCACACATGAGGTAGCCGCTATCAAAGGCGAAAATGATGTGATTATTCTTCTCGGTCTCATATTCGCGCGCCAGCAGCGTGCCGTGACGGGCGCTATGTTTCCAATCAATGCTGCGCGGGTCCATGCCTTGCTGAAAATCTGACAAAGCGTCAAACTCGGTCCCTTCCCCTTTAAGACGCTGCAGTTTTTGCCCAAAATCGGCGTGACGATTGAGCAGGTTCAGCGCCTCTTCGGTTAGGCGGGTCGTGTCTGTGACAATCGCAATATCCTGGTCAAGCGGGTCCACACGCTGCGTCCACATCAGACCGAGCGGGCCCGTCCAGCGCTGCCATAAACGGGTCAGCGCCGCATCACCGCGCCGCCGCCCTTCCAGCGTAAAACTATTCGCGAGTGAGGCCTCAAGGACACCGGGCCGAATGATACAGGCTTCATTGGCCGACAGGCTTGCTTCCAAATTATGCGGGCGAACCT
Organism: uncultured Algimonas sp.; assembly: GCA_964610115.1. GTDB lineage: Bacteria > Pseudomonadota > Alphaproteobacteria > Caulobacterales > Maricaulaceae > Litorimonas. The sequence goes on along the minus strand of CAZSUW010000054.1, from coordinate 8,173 downwards.
CTGGGTAGTCGAGGCGCACAGAGGCTTGGGAGCCCACATCCATGCGGGACGGGGCGTCAACCGCGACTAACCAGGACCGCCCCCGTACGCTAAGTATCCAGTCCAACGCCATCAAGCCGATCACGCCGGCTAGCCAGCCCGCACCGATCACCCAGAGTGCCGGAAAGATCAGGGCGACAGCCAAGCTGACAGGCAGGCCCGCCGCCATGGCGAAAACCGCGCGGCGCGTCGGATAGGCGGATATGCGAACCGTCTCGCTCACAGACTTAGCGCGGCGCAACCGTTTGTTCGACAATCGAAGTGATCACCGCATCCGACGATCGGCCTTCAATTTCCGCCGCCGGACTTAAGACTGCGCGGTGACGCAGGGCCGGCAGCGCAATCGCTTTGACATCATCCGGCAAAACATAGTCCCGCCCGTCTAGAGCCGCATGGGCGCGACTCGCAGCGGCTAGCATTGCGGCGGCGCGAGGGCTCGTCCCAGTTTCAAAGAGTGGATTATCGCGCGTGCCGCGAACCAGATCGACGACATAATGTGTCACATCATCGGTCAGTCGAATATGTTCGACCACGTCACGCGCCGCCGCCAAGGATTTCTTGGTGGTTACGGCTTTTATCCCTAAAGCTTTCGGCGCCGCCGTGCCCATACGCGCGCCATGGCGCTGCACGATGGCAATTTCTTCGTCACGAGACGGATAGTCCAGAACATGCTTGAACAGGAAACGGTCAAGCTGCGCTTCCGGCAGGGGATAAGTGCCTTGCTGCTCAATCGGGTTTTGGGTGGCGATGACCATGAAATGATCGCCCAAAGGAAAGCTTTTCCCGTCGATAGAGACTTGGCGTTCCTGCATCGCTTCGAGCAGAGCCGCCTGTGTCTTTGGCGGCGTTCGGTTGATTTCATCGGCCAGTAAGAGGTCCGTGAATATCGGGCCTTTGACGAGCGTAAACGTGTTGTCTTTGAACGAAAACAAGTTCGTGCCCAGCAGGTCACCGGGCAGCAGATCCGGTGTAAATTGGATGCGACCAAATTTTAGCCCTACTGCCGCTGCGAAGCTCTGCGCGAGAAAGGTCTTGGCCGTTCCCGGCACGCCTTCGAGCAAAATATGTCCGCGCGAGAGTAGCGCGACCAGCATGAGATGCACCGTATCGGTTTGTCCGACAATGGCCTTGCCGACTTCGGTACGGACGGCCTCTGCTAGGGTCGTGACGGGGCTTAGGTCCAGGTCGCTCATCGCGTTATCTCCTCTTTCCAGCGCTGCAAAGCGCGGGCGCGGCTAATCGGGGTCAGGGTTATGTTGGATCGGATCGTGTCAAAACTCGGCGAAATGTCGCGAACGGTTTCGCGGGATCGAATGGCGGCGTCAGCGCGGGCGCGATCCCATACAGACACCCCCATGGCTTCGATGGCTTGTCGCCGGACGACATCAGCATAATTGGGCGCGAGCGCATCGATCCGGCCTGCGCCCAAAATAAATTGCGCTGCGCTTTCGGCGAGGGCGCGCGGGCCACGGCTGGCGGTATCGGGCGCGTCGTCACCTTCACGCGCCGCATCACCAAAACGGTTAAAACCCTGCCATCCGATAAGCGCGCCGGCCATCAGTAAGCAAAGCGTCGCCGCCAAGAACGGTGGCCGCGTCAGCAGCTTCACAAGATTTTGCGAGGTGTCACGGCGGCGTAAATTATCATCAAAGACAAAGACTGGATCTTCAATGTCGTAATAATCCAGAGCGACCGATAAAAGCGCCAAGGCGGCCTCGGACCGGCTTTGGGTGGCTATGCCATGATTGGACAAAAAGTCGGGCTCAGCAAGCACCATAATGTAGGGATCATCGGCCGGATAGAGGCTGGAGAAGACATCCGTTGGCGGCGACGTATCCACGAATTCAATTCGAGAAAACCGGATAAATTGTTGCAGCGCCTCTTCGATTTGTTCTTCATTCGTCAGCGCATTTTCTTCGACATCGACCTCGACATTGTCTTCAGCCTCTTCATCGTTTTGTGTCTCATCTTCAGAGGTTTCTGTATCAGAATTTTCCGCCTCCGTTTCATCAACATCCTCTTCCGGCGGAGCCTCCCCAATCCACCGTGGATAGCTGATAGAGACAGGCAGATCGGTTCCCGGCGCCGTCCAATCAACAAGGACGTCGCGAGAGGCATGAACGCGGGTGTCTGGCGCGATCACGTCTAAAATACGGCTCGCGCTACTGCTCAATCCAGGATTAGAGCGACGGATAACTTCCGGGCTATCCGGCGCGATCTGAACCACCTGCCATTTAGGCAGGATGAAAAGACCCGGCACGTAAGGGTCAATCCGCTCGAGCCGATCTTCCGAAAACGCGCCCGTTGGGAAGTAAAGGCGGAAGTCCCGCCCATTCCAATTCCCTTTATGCTGATAGGGGTCGACTTTCACCTCATACCCCAATTCGGTCAGCAGGGTCTGCAATCCGGTATAGCCCACGGCACTGGGGTCCGTTGCCGTGGCAATAACGGGTTCATCATCGCGCAATTCATCGCTATAGCTCATCAATAGAACCAAAGCGGCGAAGGCAAAGACACTCACCAGAACCAAACCGATAATCATCGGCAAGCTCATCGTAGATACTGCTGAGGTCCGGCGCGCGCGACCCTCCAAACGCTGTTGTTTAGTTACTCCGCTCATGTCGGCGCACCCACCGCTGAAACGCCAGGCTCTGCTCGCGGTGAAGCCGACTTCGCTGATGGGTTTGTCAGCTGTGCATAAAGCGTCCGCGCGGCGGCATAATCATCAGCATCAACAGCACGCCCGCCGAAATGGCTGCGTTCGACATAGCGGGCAATGGCGGCAAAAATTGTGCGGGTTTGCGGACCAAGGGCCGGACTGCGCGCAATTTCCCGGGATGTTAGTGACAGGCGGATCGCGTCTGGTCGCGCTTTTTCAATATCTTGAATGGAGCGATAAAGGATTAGATGGATGGCTTCAGCAAAGCGTCCTTGCGCGGCCAGCGCGTCAGCGTCTTCAAGCAGAACCCGCGCTGCTTTGGCGGATGGGCGATATTCAGGAATAATCTCGTCTTCTTTGACGGTCTTGCGGTCCTGAATGATACCACGGAGGCTGGTGACGATCGCATAGACAAAGACCAAGGCCAGCGCGCCAAGCCCCAGCCAGAAAATAACTTTCAATAAGGGCGTAAGAAACTCGATCACCGCGCTAAGAAAGCGTCCAACCGCTTGTGCCCATCCGGGCGGGTCTGGCCGCTCTGGCAGATCTGTTCGCAACTCCCATTGCGCGTCCGCATCCCGTTTCATCCGACGAAAGGCGCGCTGCATGGTCTCTTCATCCAAGGCCTCGTATAAAACAGGCTCAGGTGGCGACACAGCCGTGCTCTCAATAATTGGCGCGTCTGTCTGTACAAAGAGGTCATTCTTGGTCGAAAAATCCGGCTCTGCATGCGGGACGGTTTGCCCATCCTGCGCAAAGGCCGAGCCCACCGTCAATGCCGCCAGAACGCACACGCCAATAATAAAACGCGCCATCAGAGCCATTTCACCCAACGGAACAAAACAAGCTGTAAGATCCCAATCCCCACGACGATCGCCGTAACGAACCAAAAGCCCGAGGGATTATCGACCCATGGCATGCCACCGACATTAATGCCCATCATGCCAGAAAGCAGACCGAGCGGCAGGAAAATGGCGGCGACAACTGACAAGATCATCATATTGCGGTTCATTTGCTCCGCGCGCATATCCGTCAGTTGATCTTTCACAATGGCACAACGCTCCCGCACGGCATCGAGTTCCTCTGTCACGCGGGTGGCCTGATCAGCGGCATCCCGCAAACGCAACTGATCATCCGCTTCAATCCATGACACCTTCTGTTGAGAAAGTGAGACAAGCGCATCGCGTTGCGGAGCGAGATAGCGGCGAAGCATAATCGCATCGCGACGCAATCCGTTGACTTTGGCGCGCGCCATATCTTGATGCTGCGTCCCGTCATCTTCAAGACGAGTTTCGAGATCATCCACTTGCTCATTCAAATCGGTTAAGGTTGGCCCCATGCGTTCGATAATGGCGTGGGCGAAACTGGCGATAAAGCCACCCGGTGTGTGCGCCACGCGCTGACTTTCGAGGCGTCGCACCATATCCCCAATCGCTTTCATCGGACGCGCATTGCAGGTCACGATCCGGCTGGGTTGGATGAAAAAGCGCAAAGGGATCATGTCTTCTGGCGACGCTCCGGGGTTAAGATTCACACCTCGCAAATTGATCAGCGCGTCATCACCACGAACAATACAGCGCGGACGGGTATCTTGGGCCAGCAAGGTCCGCGCGGCGACCGCGTCAATCTGTTCATCGGCGTCAAAGATTGCTTGGGTCTGCGCAGATTCGCGATCAAAGTGATACCAGCTATAGCCCTCCCCCGCCGCAGGGCCCGCTGCAAAAATATCGGTCGCCAATTGCGTCGCGCGACCATCGGCCGAAACCCTCCAAGCGTGCATAATACCGCTATTGCTCTGCTTGCTTTGGCCAGCCTCCACAGTTCTACCTTAACGGGCGGCAAAGGCGCGTCAATGCAGCATACCCTGTCTTATTGGGAAATTTGCGAAATTGGTGTTGCCCGCCTTAACCCACGCAGTGAATTTCCAATGAAGACCGTTTGCGCGGCCAATAGATCAGCCCAGCGAAGCTCGGCTTCAACCGCCGCACCCGTCTGTAACAGCTCGGCCCGCAACACACCGGGCAAGAGACCCGGTCCCGCGGGCGTTAGCAAAGGACCCTCCGGATCAGTACGCAAGAAAATCGACGTAAATGATCCTTCTTTCAGCAGGCCGTCTTCGCCCAAAAACACGACTTCTTCTGCGCCGGTAAGGGTTTTGATCCGCGCGCGTTCACCGTCATAAAAATCACGATAGCTGGTCTTGAAATCCGTGCGCTGAACGGTTGGGGACAAGGCATATCGGGACAGGGCGATGGGCACAGGTTCGTCCAGGGCGTCCAGAGCGTCCAGGGGCTCCACAGAGCGCTGCGTAACCCCGTCAGGCGCGGCGGCGATGCGAACGCGCGCCGAGGCCGTCTCAGCCAGATCATCGATCGCCCTGTGTAAAGACCCATTTGGCCGCGCCGCGTAGAACCGTTCGGCATGAGCCTCTAGCCTTACGATTCCTTGCCCGGGCTCCCAGCGCATGGTCTCTATTGCGGCTTCCTGCGGACGCTCCAGCAATGACGCTTTCAAAAGGCACTCCGCATATTCATCCGCTCCGTCACTATCCAGAACGACGCCGCTACCGACATCATAACGGAGCTGTCCGGCATCCAACGTCGCCGTCCGGATCGCAACTGAAAATGCGGATGTGTTATCTGGCGCAATATAGCCAATCGCCCCGCAATAGGGCCCGCGCGGACCGGCTTCAAGATCATGAATAATTTCCATGGCGCGGATTTTCGGCGCGCCCGTGACCGACCCACACGGGAAAAGCGCACGAAAAATATCCAGCCATTCTATTGGCGTGCGCAATTGCCCCGTCACGGTCGAGGTCATTTGGGTCAAAGTCGGATAATCTTCCAGCGTGAAAAGGTCTGGCACGCGCACACTGCCAGGGTCGCAAAGCCGCGACAGATCATTGCGCAGCAAGTCTACGATCATCAGATTCTCGGCACGAGATTTTTCATCGACACGCATGTCCCCCGCCGCGCCTTTAGCTCGCGTCCCTTTCATGGGCCGCATCCGCACCCCTTGCCCGTCACGGGCAAAAAATAGCTCTGGCGAAAAGCTGATTACCTCCGGCCCACCCAGCGACACCACCGCCCCGAAATGCCCCGGCTGACGACGCCGATATCCCGCATAAAGCGCAAGCGCATCGGCGTCGGTTGTGCCCATCATCGGAAAGGTCAGATTAATCTGATAGGCATCGCCGGCGCGCAGAAACGCCTGCACCTTTTCAAAACGCGCGCGGTAGTCAGCCTGCGTCCAGACGGGCGCAAGCGACACAGCAGGCGGCGCATCGCGGTAGAGCCAATTTGCGGGCGGATGATCCCCAGGCGCATCAAACACACCAAGCCGCACAATCTCTGTTCCCGGCTTAACAATATGGGCCAATTTGGGTTCCAGCGCCGCCCCGAACTCATAATGGAATATGCCGGCCAGCCAGTGCCCCTCCGCCTGCGCGGCATCGATCTGATCAAATAGCGGCGTTAGGGGATCGCCCATGCAATATGTGATCACCCGATGCGGATCGCGAAAGACACGCTGCCGATGCGTGACCTGATCGTCGAGCAGGACGAACATGGACGCCGTTAAAACCGGAAACCCGGAATAACTTGCGCCCACATGGCGTTTCGTGTGGCCAGAATAGCCGGCGCGTCGTCTTCAAAAGAGCGACGGAAGCTGACCTTCGCGCCTGGTGCGATCTGTCCGAGCAGCCATTGATCGGCTTGGATGACATGAAGCCCTCGCGCATAGCCGCCCGTGCAATGTCCGTCAGCCAGCGCCAAGATGGGCTGGCCGTCTGGCGGGCATTGCAGCGTTCCGGGCAAGAGCGGCCCGCTGGTCATATTCAGCGGTTTTTCTGTCACGATCCGGTCGCCACGCAGGCGGGACCCCATTCGGTCTGTTTGCGGTGTTGCGATAAAGGGCGTGGTAAATAGATAACGGCGCGAGGCGGCATCGAGGAGTTGGAATTCCGGCCCCGAGCGCGCGCGCAGGACGACGTGGCTCGATAAGCGCGGCGCGTAACCAATCGGCAGGCTTCGCGTCATACCAGATGGCTCTTGGGCCAAAGTCAGCTTGTCCCCGGCTTTCAAAGCGCGACCGTCTATGCCACCCAAACCAGCCGGAAGGTAGGTCGACACACTACCCAGAAAGGCGTCCGCGCTAAATCCGCCTGCGACGGCGATATAGGCGCGGCAGCCATCACGCGCATAAGACAGCGTGAGTATATCGCCTTTTTCAACCGCAATGGCGCGGTTTGTATCGACGTTCAGGCCTTGCACTTGTGCCCACATTTCCGCCCCGGACAAAGCGATGATCGTATCGCGTTCAAAGCGAATATGCAGACCGCCCAACGCACATTCCAGCGCTGGCGCGTTCCAATCATTTCCAACCAAATGATTGGCGATGGCGAAAGACAGGCGATCCGCCGCGCCGCTACTGGGAATACCCAAATGGCGATGGCCGAGCCGACCCGCATCTTGGACAGTTGTCTGTGTCCCGCCGTTTAGAATTGTCAGAATGGTCATGCGGGCACAAACCTTACGCGATCGCCCGCAGCAACATAAAAGGGGCTCTCTCGATCTTTGTCGAATAGCTTAATGTCTGTGCGACCGATGATCTGCCATCCGCCGGGGCTATCCAAACCATATATTCCGGTCTGCCAGTTGGCGATCCCAACACTCCCCCCCGGCACATGGGCACGCGGCGTCGCATGACGCGGATGGTGCAGGGCCGGATCGGCTTCCGATAGGAATGTAAAGCCCGGAATAAATCCCATCATGCAGACGCGGTAGGTCCGCGCGATATGCTTTTCGATCACGGCGTCGGGGGTCAGGCCGACCGCATCCGCGAGCGCCTCCAGATCCGGTCCGAACTCGCCGCCATAATGGACGGGAATATCGACAAGGCGGCCCTCATCTTTACCGCTCTCCCCACTATTTTGGCGCAAGGCCTTTTCGACACGGCGCTTGGCCGAAGCATAAGGCAAGCTAGCCGCGTCGAAACTGGCAACGACGCTATCATAGCCCGGCATCACTTCGACGAAATCACCTTTGGCGCGCAAACGCGCAGCCAAGCGATGCACAGCCTCAGAAACGTCCGGGTCAAAGCCGCTGACCTCCCAATGGATCAGGACAGCATTGTCGCCATAGGGCAATAAGCGGGGCGAGTTCATGCAAAGGCCTTAATCTGCACGCCCACGCTTTCAATCGCGGCACGGGCAAGACGCGCCGTTTCCACCGCCCCCGCACTATCGCCGTGCAAACAGAGCGAGCGTGATTGAATGTTCAGCGTTGCGCCGGACACCGTTTCCACTTCTCCCGTTTGGGCCAGTCGACGGGCCTGATCTAAGCGAGCCGCCTGTGTTTCCAAAACGGCGCCAGCTTGACTGCGCGGCACCAAATGACCCGCATCCGAATAGCGGCGATCGATAAACCCTTCGGCGACGAACATAAGACCATGATCACGGGCGGCGCGCCCCATTTC
>CAZSUW010000053.1:0-17172 GCA_964610115.1 uncultured Algimonas sp. | reverse complement strand
TATTTTGGTGATTTCAAAGCCTATGATCAGATTGACGGCGCGCCGGAAGAAAAAGCGCGTGGGATCACGATCTCCACGGCGCACGTTGAGTATGAGACGGAAGGGCGTCACTACGCCCACGTCGATTGCCCCGGTCACGCCGACTACGTCAAGAACATGATCACGGGTGCGGCGCAGATGGACGGCGCGATCCTGGTCGTGAACGCAGCAGACGGCCCCATGCCACAAACGCGTGAGCACATCCTGCTGGCCCGTCAGGTCGGCGTGCCGGCGCTTGTCGTTTACATGAACAAAGTCGATCAGGTTGACGATGAAGAGCTGCTGGAACTCGTTGAGATGGAAATCCGCGAGCTGCTGTCGTCTTACGAATTCCCGGGCGACGACATTCCTGTGATCGCCGGTTCTGCTTTGGCCGCTATGGAAGGCCGTGACCCACAGATCGGCGAAGAGTCGATCAAAAAGCTGATGGAAGCAGTCGACAGCTATATCCCGCAGCCAGAGCGCGCGGTTGACCAGCCCTTCCTGATGCCGATTGAGGACGTGTTCTCAATCTCTGGCCGCGGTACGGTTGTGACGGGTCGGGTTGAGCGCGGTGTGATCAATGTCGGCGACGAGATTGAGATCGTCGGTATCCGCGACACATCCAAGACGACCTGCACAGGTGTTGAGATGTTCCGCAAGCTGCTGGACCGTGGTGAAGCCGGTGACAATATCGGCGCGCTTCTGCGCGGTGTTGACCGCGAAGGTGTTGAGCGCGGTCAGGTCCTATGTAAGCCGGGCTCTGTCACGCCGCACAGCAAGTTTGAGGCTGAAGCCTATATCCTGACCAAGGATGAGGGCGGTCGCCACACACCGTTCTTCAACAATTACCGTCCGCAGTTCTACTTCCGGACGACCGATGTGACCGGTGTTGTGACGCTTAAAGCCGGCACAGAGATGGTGATGCCCGGCGACAATGTGAACATTGACGTCGAGCTAATCGTGCCGATCGCGATGGAAGAAAAGCTCCGCTTCGCCATCCGCGAAGGCGGCCGCACCGTCGGCGCCGGCGTCGTGTCAAAAATCACTGAGTAGGGACACGCGTCCCAAACTCTGCCTCTCTCACTTCGTCATGGCACAGCTTGACTGTGCCATCCACGAGAGCGGTAGCCCAGGCGGCAGCGTTCATGTTGCCGCCACTATGGATGGCACGATCAAGTCGTGCCATGACGGATTTAGTTAAGGCGTGGTCCAAGAGGGATCACACATTAGTCCAACCCTGAAGTGAGAGTTCGTCTTCTCATTTCGGACATAATAAAGATCTAGAGACCAAAGCCATGGCCGCCCAAAATATCCGTATCCGGTTGAAATCTTTCGACCACCGTATTCTCGACAAAAGCACGGGCGAAATTCTCGCCACGGCCAAGCGCACAGGCGCTGGCGTCCGTGGCCCGATCCCGCTGCCCACCCGTATTGAGCGTTTTACCGTGAACCGCTCACCCCATGTGAACAAGAAATCCCGCGAGCAGTTCGAAATCCGCACGCATAAGCGCATGCTCGACATCATCGACCCAACACCCCAAACCGTCGACGCGCTGATGAAGCTCGACCTCGCCGCTGGCGTTGACGTGGAAATCAAGCTCGGCGCTTAAGCCCAATCGCAGATTACGATAAGAAAACCCGCCCTTTTGAGGCGGGTTTTTTTTGTTGGGGTGAAGTTCGTGCCTAACTGGCCATTGCGGCGATGCCGGGCAATGGTGGGTTAATCGCGAGCATCAACCGTCGCGCCCCTGTCCCTTCAATCAATGGCGAGCGGTGGACCAGAGGGTTGGGGCTCGCCTCTGCCCAGAGTTTGCCGCGAAACAGCATGGGGCAGGCGAGCGGGGCGGTGTGGATTGCCTCAGGCGTGTCGCCGCCATCCGGTAGCGCGCCATATTCCGTGCCCGGCCCGCTATAGGTGCAGAGCAGCCGCGCACTGACATTATCGCGGTGAAAACGCGGACAAGCATTATGGTCGATCCATTCTAAGCGCAGTTCGAGTTCAGTCGTGTCTGTGATAGTCGCAAAACGTTGGGCCAGCGCGCCAATGTCCGCAGCGAACCACCCGACTGTGGGGGTGCGTTTCAGGTCGCGCGCCAAGAGTGTCTCAATCACCGCGTCTCCCACGTCTGGAGCGGCGGCGAGGAAGCGCGCGTCTTCGATTTCCTGCGTAGCGATACGGTCGAGCTCGGCTTGTAAAGTGGCCGGCAGCGTGCGCTGCCAGAGAACGGCGTCAACCGTGGAACGGCGAAGCGCGTCTAACTCTGCGAGCCGATCGGTCGTAAAGACGGGCGCGGGCGGGGCGGCGGGTTCGGCTGGCGTCTGTCCGGTGTGGGCAGCGTTGATCATCTGGGCCTCAGGCGTCTCAGGCGTCTCAGGCGTCTCAGGCGTCTTAAGCATCTGTCAAACGCCAGGCCGGAAACGGGTCGTTCATCGCTGTGGGCAGGGCGTCCGGCGTGGCCGCAACGCTTTCGGGTAGGAGCGCCGCGTCAAGGTGTGCCTTCAGGGCTGGCCAATCAATACCTGCGCCGATGAAGACGATTTCCTGCCGCCGGTCGCCCCAAGGCTCGGCCCATTTTTCGGCCATATAGTTATCGATCGACGCGCCTTCCGGCCAACGTTCGCGCGGCACAGACGCCCACCAACGCCCTAGCGGCGAGACGGAGTTGAGCGCGCCTGCCAAACCATATTCCAAGACCATGTCGGGCTTGGACGTGATCCAAAAATGCCCCTTGGCGCGGATCACGCCGGGTAGGCTGCCATTCAGCAGCGCATGGATTTTCTCGGGCACAAAGGGCTGCCGTGCGCGGTAAGTGTAGGACGCGACACCATATTCTTCGGTCTCGGGCGTGTGGTCGGCAAAGCCGTAAAGCTCTTTTGCCCACATGGGATGTTCGTGGGCTTTTTCGAAATCAAACAGACCTGTATCGAGGATTTCTCCGCTGGGTACGTCGGAATGAATGGTCTCTATAATCTTGGCATCCGCATTGAGGCTGCGAATGATCTTGCGCGCGGCGTCGACTTGGTCCGGGCGGGCATCATCGACCTTATTGAGGACAACGACATCCGCAAATTCGATTTGATCGGTCAGCAGATGAACGAGCGTGCGCTCATCATCTTCGCCCAGCGACTCGCCCCGGTCGCGCAGGAAATCATGGCTGGAAAAGTCTTGCAGCAGGTTCACCGCATCGACGACGGTCACCATGGTGTCGATCCGCGCCACATCGCCCAGGCTCTGGCCCGCTTCGTCGCGGAAATCGAAAGTCGCCGCCACGGGTAGCGGTTCAGAAATACCCGTGCTTTCGATCAGGAGATAATCAAACCGACCTTCGCCAGCCAGCTTCTGCACTTCTTGCAGCAGGTCGTCTCGCAGCGTGCAGCAAATGCAGCCATTGGACATTTCGACCAGCGTTTCGTCCGTGCGCGAAAGTTCGCTGCCGGCGCGCACAAGGTCAGCGTCAATATTCACGTCCGACATATCATTGACGATCACCGCGACTTTGCGGCCTTCGCGATTGTTGAGAACGCGATTGAGAAGTGTCGTCTTCCCTGCGCCGAGAAAGCCCGACAAAACGGTCACGGGCAGTCGGTCTTTCGGAAGGTCTTTGGAAAGACGGTCCTGGGTGAGCGTATCGGACATCATGGTCGCCTTAATGATTGGGGTGTTGGGCCGACGTTATTCAATAACATTGTATGAGAGTAAAGGGCTTTGTTTGCGCGCAAGGCGGCGGGGTGCTCAGTCGTTTTGCCCTTCCCAAAAATAGGCTGAAGACGGTCGATCCTCGCAAAAGCGTGCGTTCGTCGCAGGCGCGACCGATAGCCCGGACTATTTCATCCCCGCTATCAAAATCGCGTCCATCTTAGCCATACTCGCTTCACGGCATGGGGGTGCTTCGACCTCTGTTAGGCGAGCCTGAGGTGTGCGGTCTTATCCGTGAGCTTTTCACGCCACGAAGCGGCGTGGGACGCTCCGGCTGGATCTGCGCCCTATGTCAGGCCGGTTTTGCGCGGGTGAGGGGTGATCGCGGGTTATCGCGGCGCTCTGCACCCCCTTAATCGGCTCGGCCAGCACGCGGATCTGCCTGAGCATGAAGGGCGGCTCGCCTCTGTTGGCCTTGAGCGGGTGAGCTGTTCGGTCGGCCCTGCAAAGACATGGGGCGTGGCCAGACGTTACCATCAGGGCGCGGGGCTTTCCCGTTTGAGAATCGGTGTGTCTTTGTTCTGTCCGTCATTCGGCAGAGCCCCGCGCCATGTCACTTTAAAGAGTGACCTTATCCCAGTCGCGGGCGTGATCCCCGACAGAGCGTTAGCGGCTGCCTATTTTCCGAAAAACAGCAAGAGGTCACACCATGCCACGCTCTAATCCGAAAATCGTCGAACCGCCCCTAGCTGAAATTCTGCGCCTGCAAGCACAAAACCGCGCGCTCAAACGCGAACTGGCGCAGGTGAGCGAAGCCCTCGCCGCGCTAAGGGAAGAGAAAGTCGAGCCGGGCAATCGGCTATCGCCTGAACAGCATCGGCAACTCCTGATCCGGATCGCGAATATGGTCATGCGCAGTATCGAGGCGGATGATGTGGCCCCTCGGTGCGGGGCGTGCGGCAATATTCCGGTGAAGGATTTGCGCGCCGCGATTATGGCGTGGGGGGCGTAGGGTGAGGGTGGTGAAAGGTATATCGGCCGATTTTGTCATCGTACCTGGCACCTATTGCCGGGGTCTGGCATCGTGGCTCCTTCACAAAACAGTGGCGCGCAGAACGTCTCCTCTTGTGAAGATGACCTCGAGCAGGCCCCGGCAATAAATGCCGGGGACGGAGAAAACGTGATCAATTCTACCGAAATAGCGGCTCGTCGAACGCCTCTCCACCATTGTCATCGCCCGGTTTATCCGGGCGATCCATCCCGACGGTTCATTAGCGCATCCAAGGGTCAGGATGGCTTCGGGCATTGGCGTGGATCACCCGGACACGCTGGGTGATGACAAAAAACAGAAAGGTCAGTCGGAATGATGCAAACCTACCGAAACAAAGGCTCGTCAAAACTGCGGAGTTTGCGGCTGTGCAGCGTGCCTTCATCGGCGGCGTCAGAGAGATAGTCGATCGCTTTTAGGCCGATATCGAGATGCTGGCTCACGCGCTCTTGATAGAAGGCGTCGGCCATGCCGGGCAGTTTGATCTCGCCGTGCAGCGGGCGATCAGACGCACAAAGCAGCGTCCCGTATGGGACACGGTAGCGATAGCCATTGGCGGCAATCGTTGCGCTTTCCATGTCAATGGCAATAGCGCGCGACGCATTGAGGTCGAAGGCATAGTCTTCGAAATTGAGCTCCCAGTTACGGTCATCGGTTGTGACAACGGTACCGGTTCGCAAGAGCGCTTTGAGCTTGCGGTCATTGACGCCGGTAATATCGCGCACGGCATCTGTCAGGGCGAGCTGCACTTCGGCGAGCGTCGGCAGCGGGATATGCGGCGGCAGGTGACGATCCAGGACGTTGTCCATGCGTAAGTAAGCATGGGCGAGGACATAATCGCCGAGACGTTGCGTCCGTCGCAGTGCGCCGCAATGGCCGATCATCAGCCACACATGCGGGCGCAAGACGGCAAGGTGGTCGGTGATGGTCTTTGCGTTAGACGGGCCGACGCCGATATTCACAAGGGTGACGCCAGCATGGCCGTCCTTCACAAGGTGATAGGCGGGCATTTGCGGCAGTTTGGACAAGGGCGGCTGGCTCGGCGGGCTGTCACAGCACGTTGTGCGGCCGCCGGGCTCAACAAGTTTGTCGGCGCGGCCGGCCTTCACTTCGGCGCAGGCATAGTCGATGAACTCGTCGACATAGCGCTGATAATTGGTGAACAGGATGAAGTTTTGAAAATGCTCTGGCGCGGTCGCGGTGTAATGACGGATGCGGTAGAGCGAATAATCCGTGCGTTCAGCGGTAAACAGCGAGAGCGGCATGTCATTGCTGCGGTCGAGAATCTGCTTGCCGTCGACGATCTTGTCATTCGTATCGACAAGGTTGGGCGTGTAGAAATAAGTCGGCAGGGCTTGGCGTTGCTCGAGGGGCAGGGCGGCGGTGACTGATTCGAGCGCGAAGTTCAGCGGGATGGGTGCGTCAGACAGGCTGACTTCGATAGTGGCGCTAAATTGTGTTAGCACGCGGGTCAGTTCTTCGCGCAAGTAGCTCTCAAAGAGTTTCGGTTGGGTGATCGTGGTGGTGAATTCGTGATTGCGGGCGACGCGGCCGAGCGCGAGGTTGGACGTCATGGTCGCTTCTTCGGCGGGTATTTGCACGCGGATCATTGGGTAGCGGGCGTGATTATCGTCGAGAATCGACAATTCGCCGGCGGCAAAGGCGTCAAAACGGCTCTTCATCAGCGCAATTTGCTGATCATAGAGCGCGGTGAGCTGGCGCAGAGCACTGTCGATGGTTTTTGAAATGTCAGTTATGGGTCGTCTCCGGATAGGTTTTGAGCGGGTAAAGTTTCGGGCAGATAGCGTTTTTCGCGCGCGGCGTCTATAAGAATGAGCGGGCGTAATACGGCGCGTTTATATGATCTTCGCGACAGATATTTATCAGTTCAGCGGTTGACCTTCGCGGCAAGGGCGCATAGTGGGCGCTCCGTTCATAGCTGGCAGTGCCTGATGGCAGACGCGGCTTACGACCTTTTATCGCGAACGGCTCGGCGTCTATCATGATGCGCGGGTCTTCTTTTGCTAGGTCTAAGCGCTCTTCTTCAAGCTCTGTGCATATGACGTCTTTCGGTCGCGGTGATCGATTGACGAATTTGTTGAAGGATAACCTGCGATGCAACGCTCCGGCCTATTGGCGCGCAAGCTCGGGATGACCCGGGTCTATGACGACGCCGGGAACCACGTTCCTGTCACTGTATTATCATTAGAGGGCTGCCAAGTGGTCGCTCAAAAGACGCCTGAGCGCGACGGCTATGCCGCTCTGCAGCTTGGCGCAGGCGACGCAAAAGTGAAGCGCGTTTCAAAAGCGGAGCGTGAGCGCTTTGCGAAAGCAGGCGTGACGCCGAAGCAGAAACTCGTCGAGTTTCGTGTTGCGGCTGACAATATGATTGAAGTCGGCGCCTCTATGGCCGCAGATCACTTCGTTCCGGGTCAGAAGATTGACGCCTCCGGCATCACAGTCGGTAAAGGCTTTGCGGGCGCGATGAAGCGCCACAACTTCGGCGGTCTGCGCGCGACACACGGTGTCTCGATCTCGCACCGCTCACACGGCTCTACGGGTCAGTGTCAGGAACCGGGCAAGGTCTTCAAAGGTAAGAAGATGGCCGGTCACATGGGTGCTGTGCGTCGAACGCTGCAAAACCTGACGATCGCACGTGTCGATGCTGATCAGGGTCTCGTGCTGGTCAAAGGTCATGTGCCGGGCTCTAAGGGGAGCTGGGTTGAGCTCCGCGACGCTGTCAAAGGCACAAGGGTCGATGAGCTGCCATTGCCGGGTAAGTTTACGATGGAGGCACCTGCGGCCAAAGACGCGACCGCAAAGGCTGCTAAAGGCGAGGAAGAGTAGTCATGAAGATTGATGTGACAACACTCGACGGTAAGAAGGGCGGCTCTGTCGACCTATCAGACGTCGTCTTCGGCCAAGAGCCACGGAAAGATATTCTGCATCGCATGGTGCGCTATCAGCTGGCAAAACGCCAAAGCGGAACGCATCAAGTGCAAGAGCGCGGCGATGTGGCGAAAACGACAAAGCGTATTGGTCGCCAAAAGGGCGGCGGTACAGCGCGCCACGGTAACGGCTCTGTGTCTCAGTTCCGCGGCGGTGCCAAGGCGCACGGTCCGCGTTCACGCTCTCATGCGCATGATCTGCCGAAGAAGGTTCGCAAGATGGCGCTCCGTCACGCGCTATCCGCGAAGCAATCTGCGGGTGAGTTGATTGTCGTCGATGCGCTTTCTGTGAAAGAAGCGAAAACGGCAAAGCTACGCAAGCAGCTTGAGAAGCTCGGGGCGAAAAACGCCTTGATCGTCGGTGGTTCCGAAATCGAAGAAAACTTCGGTCGCGCCGCACGCAATATTCCGAACGTGGATGTGCTGCCGATCCAAGGGGCAAACGTTTACGACATTCTGCGTCGCCACACATTGGTGTTAAGCAAAGATGCCGTCGAAGCTCTTGAGGAGCGTCTAAAATGAGCGTGACAGCAAAACATTACGATACAGTGCTGACCCCGGTCATCACGGAAAAGTCCACAATCGTGGCAGAAAATAATCAGATCGTGTTTGAGGTTCCGACCTCAGCGTCCAAACCTGAGATCAAGGCGGCTGTCGAGCAGCTCTTTAACGTCTCTGTTACAGCTGTGAACACGATCGTGACCAAGGGTAAAACAAAGCGCTTCCGTGGCCGTCTGGGTCGTCGGAATGACGTCAAAAAAGCTATCGTGACGCTGAAAGATGGCGACACGATCGATATTGCGACGGGGCTATAAGACAATGGCATTGAAGACTTTCAATCCGACGAGCCCGTCCCGGCGGAACCTCGTCCAGGTCGATCGCAGCGAGCTGCATAAGGGTCGTCCTGAAAAGAGCCTCACAGAAGGCCTGACAAAAACAGGTGGTCGTAACAATACGGGCCGCATCACGTCTCGCCGTCAGGGCGGGGGTCACAAGCGCCTTTATCGCAAGATCGATTTTAAGCGCACGAAAATGGGCATGGAAGCGACAGTCGAGCGGCTGGAATATGATCCGAACCGCACGGCTTTCATCGCTTTGCTCAAATATAAAGACGGCACGAAGTCCTATATCTTGGCGCCACAGCGTTTGGCGGTTGGCGACACGGTATTGTCCGCTGAGCGCGCTGACGTGAAGCCGGGTAATGCGATGCCATTGCGCGCCATGCCTGTCGGGACGATCATCCACAATATTGAGATGAAGCCGGGTAAAGGAGGTCAGATCGCGCGCTCCGCTGGGACTTATGCGCAGCTCGTGGGTCGTTCAGAGGGCTACGCGCAGATTCGCCTGAAATCTGGCGAAATGCGTATGATCCATCAGACGTGCATGGCGACTGTTGGCGCTGTGTCCAACCCGGATCACATGAACATCAATCTGGGCAAGGCCGGTCGTAAGCGCTGGCTTGGTGTTCGCCCGTCTGTTCGCGGTGTGGCCATGAACCCGGTCGATCACCCACACGGTGGTGGTGAAGGCCGCACATCCGGGGGTCGCGATCCTGTCACGCCTTGGGGTAAGCCAACAAAGGGCGCGCGCACTCGCAAAAAGAATAAGCCGTCTGATAAATTCATCATCCGTTCGCGCCACGCGAAGAAGAAACGCTAGGGAAGGACGAGACGATGCCACGTTCAGTCTGGAAAGGGCCGTTTGTTGATGGCTACCTGCTTAAAAAAGCAGAAGCCTCTCACTCTGAAGGCCGCCGTAAGCCGATCAAGACTTGGTCGCGCCGTTCGACAATCATGCCGCAATTTGTGGGTCTGACGTTTCAGGTTCACAATGGCCGTAAATTTGTACCGGTTCTGATCGACGAAGATATGGTCGGTCATAAACTTGGCGAATTTGCGCCAACTCGCACCTATTACGGTCATGCGGCCGATAAAAAAGCGAAGCGGAAGTAAATCCGATGGGTAAGAAGAAACAAGAGCGTCGGCTTGCCGACAATGAGGCACGCGCCAAATTGCGTATGATCCGCATCTCTCCGCAAAAGCTGAACCTTGTGGCGCAGCTCATTCGCGGCAAGAAAGTGGACAAAGCTCTGGCTGATCTGGAGTTTTCGCACAAGCGCATTTCGGGCGAAGTCAAGAAGGTGCTGGAAAGCGCGATCGCGAACGCCGAAAATAATCACAATCTCGACATCGACAATCTGATCGTGTCCGAAGCCTATGTCGGCAAGAACTTCGTCATGAAGCGCTTCCGGGCACGGGCTCGCGGTCGCGGCGCACGGATCTTGAAGCCGTTTTCCGAGTTGACGATCGTTGTCAAAGAAGTCGAAGAGCAGGAGGCCGCGTAATGGGTCAAAAGATCAATCCGATCGGCCTTCGCTTGGGTATTAACCGCACGTGGCAATCACGGTGGTATGCCAGCACAAACGAATATGGCGATCTGCTACATCAAGACCTCGCAATTCGCGCGTTCTTGATGAGCGAGCTGAAAAACGCATCCGTGTCTCGGATCGTTATTGAGCGTCCACACAAAACCTGCCGCATTACAATCTACACGGCGCGTCCGGGTGTTGTGATTGGGAAGAAAGGCGCTGATATCGAAGCCCTGCGCAAGCGCGTTGCGACAATGGTTGACGGCGAAGTGTTCATCAACCTGGTCGAGGTTCGTAAGCCGGAAGTTGATGCCAACCTCGTCGCTGACGGGATTGCCCAGCAGCTAGAGCGTCGTGTGTCTTTCCGTCGTGCGATGAAACGCTCTCTGCAAAGCGCTATGCGCATGGGGGCCAAGGGCTGCAAGATCCGTCTTGGGGGTCGTCTCGGCGGTGCTGAAATTGCTCGTGTTGAGCAATATCAGGAAGGCGCTGTGCCTTTGCACACGCTTCGTGCTGACATTGATTACGGTGTGGCCTCTGCCATGACGACAATGGGTATCATCGGCATTAAAGTCTGGATCAATAAAGGCGAGATCATGGAGCATGACCCTTATGCCCATGAGCGTCGCATGACGGAGCAGGGTGATACACGCTCGCGCGCTGGTGACCGGGGTGGTCGCGGTGGCGATCGCGGCGGTCGTCGTCCAGCTCGCGCGAACTAGGGAAGGCGTTAGAAAGCTATGCGTCAGCCAAAGCGTACAAAATTCCGTAAGGCCCATAAGGGCCGTATCAAGGGCAATGCCAAAGGTGGTACGTCTCTGACTTTCGGGTCTTATGGTCTCAAGGCCATGGAACCTGAGCGTGTGACCGCGCGTCAGATCGAAGCGACACGCCGGGCCATCACGCGTCACATGAAGCGTGCGGGCCGGGTTTGGATCCGGATCTTCCCGGATGTGCCTGTGACGAAAAAGCCGACCGAAGTGCGGATGGGTAAGGGTAAGGGTTCTGTTGAATTTTGGGCCTGTAAAGTCCGTCCCGGTCGTATCATGTTTGAAATTGACGGTGTGTCAGATGATGTCGCCCGCGAAGCTCTGCGTCTTGGCGCGGCTAAGCTTCCGGTGAAGTGCAAGATCGTCACCCGTCCGGGCGAGGGCAACTAAAATGGCCGATCAATCCCTGAAAGTCGACGAACTCCGTCAGCTCTCTGACGATCAGTTGGGTGACCGCCTGGTTGAGTTGAAAAAAGAGCAGTTTAACCTGCGCTTCCAAGACGCAACCGGTCAGCTGCAAAGCACAGCGCGTGTTCGTCAGGTACGTCGTGCCGTGGCTCGCATTAAGACACTGCAAAATCAGCGCAAAGCCGCTGTGAAGAAGGAAGGCTAGGACTATGCCCAAGCGTATCCTGCAAGGCACTGTTGTCTCTGATAAAGGCGACAAGACGATCGTGGTGAAGGTGGAGCGTCAGTTCCTGCACCCGCTGCTGAAGAAAACAATTCGTCGGTCTAAGCGTTATCACGCCCATGACGAAGCGAATGCTCATAAAGTTGGTGACAAGGTCCGCATCGTGGAATGTCCACCAAAGAGCAAAACGAAGACCTGGGAAGTCGTCACAGCCGGTTAATCCGGAATTGAGGCGAGACTCCCAAGCTTAAGGAAACAACCATGATTCAGATGCAATCCAATTTGGATGTGGCCGATAATTCCGGCGCACGTCGCGTGCAGTGCATCAAAGTGCTGGGCGGCTCTAAGCGTCGCTACGCCCATGTTGGCGACACGATTGTCGTGTCTGTCAAAGAGGCGATCCCACGCGGCAAAGTGAAAAAAGGCGATGTCCGCAAGGCGATCGTTGTTCGCGTTGCCAAAGACATTCAGCGTCGTGACGGTTCTGTCATCCGCTTTGACGGCAATGCGGCTGTTATCATCAATAATAATGGCGAGCCGATCGGCACGCGGATCTTCGGCCCAGTTCCACGCGAATTGCGCGCCAAGAACCACATGAAGATCGTCAGCCTCGCGCCGGAGGTGCTCTAACCATGGCAGCGAAAATCAAAAAAGGCGACTATGTCGTCGTCATCGCTGGCGGTGACAAAGGTAAGAAGGGTAAGGTCCTTCGCGTCATCCCGTCCGAGAACCGGGTTGTGGTTGAAGGTGTGCGCATTGTGAAGCGTCACGTTCGTCCAAATCAAATGGATCAGGAAGGCGGTATTCGCACCTTTGAAGCGCCAATCCATGTTTCAAACGTCGCTCACCTCGACCCGAAAGACAATGTGCCGACCCGTGTTGGTTTCAAAGTCTTGAAAGACGGTCAGAAGGTTCGCGTCTCCCGCAAGTCTGGGGAGGTCATCGATGTCTAAACCTTATGAACCCCGTCTGGCCGCTGTCTACCGTGACGAAATCCGTCCAGCCCTGAAGGAGCAATTCGGCTACACGAATGAGCTGCAGATCCCGAAGGTCGAAAAAGTCGTCTTGAACATGGGTCTCGGCGAAGGCGTGGCTGACAAGAAAAAAGTCGAAGCGGCCCTGGAGGAATTGTCTCTGATTGCGGGTCAAAAGCCTGTCCCAACGGTCGCGAAGAAATCTATCGCCGGCTTTAAGCTGCGCGATGGCATGGTGATCGGTGCGAAGGTGACCTTGCGTCGTGACCGCATGTGGGAATTCCTCGATCGTTTGACGAATGTTGCTCTGCCGCGCGTTCGTGACTTCCGCGGCCTGAACGCCAAGTCCTTTGACGGCAATGGCAATTACGCCATGGGCTTGAACGATCTGCTGGTTTTCCCAGAGATTGATTATGACAAGTCCGACGGCTCTCGCGGTATGGATATCGTGGTGCAGACAAGCGCCAAAACAGATGAAGAAGCAAAGGCATTGTTGGCCGCACTGAACTTCCCATTTCGGAAGTAAGTGAACGCAGCAAGCGAAGCAGACCTTTTGAAGGTCCGCACAAATGGAGTTAAATTGAATGGCTAAAGTCAGTTCAGTCGAACGCAATCTGAAGCGTCAGCGCATGGTGGCAAAATACGCCGCGAAACGCGCTTTGCTGAAAGATATTGCGCGCAATAAAGACCTTCCCGTGGAAGAGCGTTTCGCTGCCCAGCTCAAGCTGGCTGCGCTGCCGCGCAATTCTGCCGAGACCCGCATCCGTAACCGGTGCCAGGTCACGGGTCGCCCGCGCGGTTACTACCGCAAAATGAAGATGAGCCGGATCGCCCTGCGCGAACTGGGTAGCCAGGGTCTGATCCCCGGCCTCACAAAGTCCAGCTGGTAAGGAGGGTAAGACATGTCTTTTTCCGATCCCCTCGGCGATATGCTGACCCGCATCCGGAACGCTATCATGCGCGGCCGGACATCTGTCACAACGCCAGCGTCGAACCTTCGTGGTCGCGTGTTGGATGTGCTGGCTGATGAAGGTTTTATCCGCGGCTATTCTGAAGCCAAAGATGATCGCGGCTTCCGCGTCTTCAACATCGAGCTGAAGTATTACGAAGGCGAAGCTGTTATCCGTGAAATCAAGCGGATTTCTAAGCCAGGTCGTCGTGTTTATTCTGGTGTAAAAACATTGCCGCAGGTCCGTAACGGCCTCGGTATTGCCATCCTGTCCACGCCCAAGGGCGTGATGAGTGACAGCGCTGCCCGCGAAAATAATGTCGGCGGCGAAGTCCTCTGCCAGGTCTCTTAGGAAAGGGCGAACTATGTCACGTATCGGCAAAAAGCCCGTCACGATCCCGTCTGGCGTCACCCTGACGCAGAGCGGCCAAGCCATCACCGTCAAGGGTCCGAAAGGCGAACTGTCTTTCACACTGCCTGACGCGGTCACGGGCGCACTCGAAGGCGCAGAATTCACCGTGTCTCCTGTCACAGATGAGCGGACAGGCAAACTCGTCAAGAATGCAAGCGCCATGTGGGGTATGTCCCGCACTATGGTGTTAAACATGATTGAAGGCGTCACGAACGGTTTCTCAAAAGCGCTCGAATTGCGCGGCGTGGGTTACCGGGCTCAGATGAAGGGAACGGCCTTGTCCATGCAGCTCGGTTTCTCTCATGACGTGGATTACACACCGCCAGCAGGCATTAAGATTGAGGCGCCTAAGCCAACATCTGTGATCGTCTCGGGCATTGATAAACAACAGGTCGGACAAGTGGCGGCGGAAATCCGCAGCTTCCGCAAACCAGAGCCCTATAAAGGTAAAGGTGTTCGCTATGTTGGCGAATATGTCCGTCAGAAAGAAGGGAAGAAGAAGTAATGCCTGTCTCCTCCCATACAAAAACGAAAAAGCGCGCCGCGCGCGTCCGTCGTCGTCTGAAGAAATTCGCCAATGGGCGTCCGCGCTTGTCTGTGCATCGCAGCGACAAGAACATCTCGGCCCAAGTGATCGACGATGTGAATGGCGTGACTGTGGCGTCAGCGTCCACGCTGGAAGATAAAAAGGCAAAAGGCGGCGATGTGGCAGCGGCAGAACGTATCGGCAAACTGGTTGCCGAGCGTGCTGTCAAAGCGGGCGTGACCGACGTGGTCTTTGACCGCGGTGGCTACCTCTATCATGGCCGGGTGAAGGCGTTGGCAGATGCCGCGCGCGCGTCCGGACTGAAATTCTAAGGATCGATCATGGCAGGTAGAAACGATAACCGCGGTGGTGGTCGGGGTCGCGACCACGAAGAAGACAACGAATTCGTTGATCGTCTGGTCCACATTAATCGCGTTGCAAAAACCGTTAAGGGTGGTCGCAACATGTCATTCGCCGCTCTTGTCATTGTGGGTGACGAGAAGGGTCGCGTTGGCTTCGGTAAGGGTAAAGCCCGCGAAGTGCCCGAGGCGATCCGCAAGGCGACTGAAGAGGCCAAGAAGACCATGATCCGCGTGCCATTGCGCGAAGGCCGGACGCTGCACCACGATGTGCGCGGTCGCCACGGTGCTGGTAAAGTCATGATGCGTGCAGCGCCTCCCGGAACGGGTGTGATTGCTGGCGGTCCGATGCGGGCCGTGTTGGAATGCCTTGGCGTTCAGGACGTGGTGGCCAAATCTGTTGGTACATCGAACCCCTACAACATGGTTCGTGCCACATTTGATGGTCTGAAGCGCATGGAAAGCCCCCGTACGGTGGCCGCCAAGCGTGGTAAAAAAGTCGCCGACATTGTTGGCCGTCGCGAAGATGGTGCGTCTGCGCCTGAAGCGATTGAAGCTTAAACGGAGGCCTGAATAAAATGGCAGCCAAGAAGACATTGAAAGTCCGCCAGACGGGCTCTCCTATCCGCCGTAAGCCGGATCAGCGCGCAACGCTGGTCGGTCTGGGTCTAAATAAGATCGGTCGCGTGCGCGAGCTGGAAGATACGCCGTCTGTGCGCGGCATGATCAATAAGGTCTCTCACATGGTGGAGATCGTCGAAGAGTAGCGGCCCGCCCGCTTCCTTCATTGCAACGAAGGCGTGGTTCATTGACCGCGCCTTTGTCTCTCCAAGCCGGCTGGATTGGTTGCCGGTGACGCCGAAGCGGTTTGCCTGAACGGGGCCGTAGGCGGAGAAAGGTAAAGAAAAATGCGTCTTAACGAACTCGCGGATAATCCAGGGGCTACAAAAGCCCGTAAACGTGTTGGCCGGGGTATCGGCTCTGGCAAAGGCAAAACCGCTGGACGGGGTGTCAAAGGTCAGAAATCCCGTAGCGGTGTGTCTATCAATGGCTTTGAGGGCGGCCAAATGCCGATCCACATGCGCCTGCCTAAGCGTGGCTTTAATAAGCCCAATCGTAAGCGCTATGCCGAACTTTCTATCGCGAACCTTGAACGCGCCGTTCAAGCGGGTAAGATCAAAAAAGGCGATAAGCTGGACGCTGTTGCGCTTGTCAAAGCGGGCGTCATCCGTCGCGCGCATGACGGTGTTCGCGTGATCGGTAATGGCGATTTGTCGGCGGCTCTCGACCTGCATGTCGCCTCAGCCACGAAAGGCGCGCAAGCGATCATCGAAGGCGCGAAAGGTTCTATTACCCTCGTTGAGGGCAAGCCAGAGCGCGCCAAGCGCGACGCGGGTGCAGCGCCCAAGCCAAAGGCGAAAAAAGCGGCCCCTAAGGCGGCGCCAAAAGCCGAAAAGCCCCCAAAAGCTGAAAAGCCCCCAAAAGCCGAAAAGCCAAAGGCAGAGAAAAAAGCGCCTGCGAAAAAGGCTAGTAAAGCCGCTGATGGCGAGAGCGAATATCTGGTCAAGACACGCGACTTTGACGCGGATGCTGATCCGGCTATCGTCACGAAGATCGAAAAGTATTTGGGCGCGTCACTTAAAAATAGAGATGCCAAATATGTCGCTTGCTCTGATGAAACGGAGCTGGAAACGATCGCCAAAGGCTTCATGAAAAAGAAGATGGGCGCGGACGATAAAGAGGCCGCAATGGAAAAAATCAAAGCTGTCTGCGCGACGATGAAACCCCACCGGATGAAGAACCGCGTGACCTTCTACTATTTGCTTGCGAAGAATGAAGGTAAGCTGGGCGAGTTCTAAAACCGCATAAAGTGAAGAAAAGGCCCCGTCATTTGTGTGACGGGGCCTTTTTCTTTTGGGCAATAGCCCTTAGCTAAAGACTACACGGATGCGGGCCAACCCGCACATTATGGCAAGAGACGGGAACTCTCATGGTATCAGCTGCCGAACAATTAGCGCAGAATTTCAAGCCAGGCACGTTCCTGAAAGCGAAAGAGCTGCAACAACGATTGCTTTTCACCTTGGGCATATTGATCATTTATCGTCTTGGGACCTACATTCCTGTGCCGGGTGTGAACTTGGGGCAGTTTCAGAGTTTTCTGGATGCTGGTACGTCCGGTGGATTTGGTGATCGTCTAAATATGTTCTCTGGCGGGGCCGTCGAACGGATGGCCGTTTTTGCGCTGAACGTGATGCCTTACATTTCAGCGTCGATTATTATGACGCTAATGAAGGGCTCTGTGCCATCCCTCAAAGAGTTGGATAAAGAAGGCCAGCAAGGCCGGCAGCAGATCAACCAATATACGCGCTATTTGACGCTTCTTCTGGCGACATTCCAGGCTTTTGGCGTGGCGAAGCTAATTGAATCCAGTGGAGCCGCAATCCAGCCCGGTCTTTTCTTTCAAGCCTCTGCAGTGATCACACTCGTTGCCGGGACAATGTTCCTGATGTGGCTGGGTGAGCAGATCAC
>CAZSUW010000052.1:1735-17271 GCA_964610115.1 uncultured Algimonas sp. | reverse complement strand
GCAAGTGACTGTTAATCACTGGGTCGCAGGTTCGAGTCCTGCTTGCGGAGCCATCGGCGAACTTTCGCTTGCGATATGTTTTTCTTTTTCCCTGATAATTCGTCCCAGTCAGGCTATTACACGCGTTTGCGCCAAACTCGGCCTAGCTTAATTTAACCATAACGCTGTCGAAAATTCAAAAAGGTTCGCAGGAAACTCCTACTCCACGCGTTAAATCCCTTAGACGCTCAAATAGCTTGCATCGACAGGGACCCGACATGCTACTTAAATCACAGTCTCGCTACGCTCGAAGTAGAGACGAACACGATAGCACCGACAGTATATGCGATGACGCTTCTGCGGAAACCGAAACGTGTTTGGAGACAAGAATAAGTGTTGTCATCCCCACCTATGGACGCCCTGCCACGCTTCGTGACGCCATCAAAAGCGTTGCGGAACAATCTATCGAACCCAGTCGCATTCAACTCATCATTATTGACAATAATCCTACGGACCAAGAACGACAGGCCATTGCCTCGCTTGAGCATCTGTTTGCTAACCCAATAATTTA
This sequence comes from uncultured Algimonas sp., assembly GCA_964610115.1. Taxonomy (GTDB): domain Bacteria; phylum Pseudomonadota; class Alphaproteobacteria; order Caulobacterales; family Maricaulaceae; genus Litorimonas. Next base: position 16,721 of record CAZSUW010000052.1, on the reverse strand, counting down.
CTTTCACGAACCAAATGCTGGCCTATGCAATGCGCGGAATGCCGGTATGGCCCAAGTTAAGTCGCGATACGTTGCATTTTTGGATGATGACATGATTGCCTCATCATCGTGGCTGTCATCACTGCTGGAAAGCACGTCGCGTCTCGGTGCTGGGATTGTTTTCGGCCCAACCCTCGCCCGTTTGCCAGAAGACATTCCAGATCCGAACGGCTTTATGAGTAGGTTTTTCTCACGCGTTCTTAAGAACGAAAAAGAAAAGAGAGTGGAGAAAACTCTTGGTGCGGGTGGCTGTTTGTTGGATTTATCGCTCTGCAGATTGCCAAAGCCAGCCTTTGATCCCGCTTTAAACACGCATGGCGGTGAGGACGATGTGCTATTCGAAATGCTCAAAAGACAGGGAACGTTGGTCGGTTGGTCGCCCGACGCGCTTAGTCACGAAATCGTTCCGCGTCACCGCGCCAATGCCCATTATGTCGTTCAAACAAGCTTCGGCTTTGGACAAGGGCCTGCACAAATATATGCGACCCGTAGATCTGCGGGCTCCCTCAAAATCGCGTTCACAATGGCAAAAGGTGGGGTTCAGCTCTTACTCCACGGCGTTTTAGCTTTCTTTGCTTTCGTGAGGCGAAGCCCAACATCGCTGCGTCATATGTCACGCGCGACGCAAGGTTTAGGAAAAATCTTTTGGGGAAAACGCTTCAGCTTAAATCTCTACGCCCCCAAAAACATTCAAACAATCTCTAAAATAGCAAATCCGCCAGCTTCGCGCGGTGATAAGCGGCGTCGCCATATTGGCTGGCGAGGAACATGGCGCGGCGGCGATAGAGCTGTGCGTCGCAGTCATAGGTAAAGCCGAAACCGCCATGAAACTGGATCGAGCGATCCGCGGCAAAGGACAGCGCTTTTTCGCCTTGCGCATTGGCCATACGGACCGCGATTTCCCCCTCGCCCTGTTTTTCAAAATGCGTGGCCGCCGCATAGGTTAGAGAGCGCGCTTTCTCAGACTCAATGAAAGCATCGACTGTCGGATGCTTCAACGCTTGGTAAGCCCCAATGGGTTTTCCAAACTGGGTACGCGTTTGAAGGTAATCGACCGTATAATCGATGCAGGCCTGCGCCGCGCCGGCATATTCCGCCGCTTGGAGAAGGCCGGCTGTTTTTTCAACATGCTCTAATGCCGTCGCTGTTAGCTCGAGAGGCATCAAATCGTCTTCAGACACCTTCGGCATGATGAAGGTAAAACTTCGCTTCGTCTCATCAATAATCGTTTCACGGCGGGCGTCTGTGATGCGCTCGCGCGGTAGAATAGCGAGGCGGGTCTTGTCTTTATGTCTGACAGTCGCAATCACCACCTCCGCCGCGTCCAGGTTTTCGACGAAGACTTTCACCTGTCCCGCGACCCGGTCCAAATCCCATGCCCCCGATGGCTCAAACAGCGCCACCGTCGCCGCTATGCCTTCGGCAATTTTCGGTAGCCATTCGGCTTTTTGTGCGTCGGACCCACCCGCCAATATCGTCTGCGAAGCAAGCGTTGTGGAGACATAGGGCGAATTCATCAAATGCTTGCCCATCGCTTCAACAATCGGCACGACATCCGCCATTTCTAGACCCAAGCCGCCATACTGTTCTGGAATGGCAATACTGAGCCAACCGAGCGCGGCCATTTCGCTCCAGACGTCGGGGTCAAAGCCGCGTTCTTCCGCCATTAACGCTCGCACGCGGCTGACGGGCGATTTTTCCGCGCAAAAGCGCATAGCCTGGTCACGAAGCTCCGCTTGCATCTCGGTTAAAGCAATTTTTGCAAGATGGTGAGTCAAAGGGACGGCCTATTTGCTCTTTGCGAGGCCAAGTACATGCTCGCCCACGATATTGCGCTGAATCTGGCTGGTCCCGCCACCAATCGTGGCGGAAAAAGCGTTTAGATAGCTGCGTTGCCAATATCCGTTTTCGCGGCTGGCCTCTTCGCCAACATAATAGCCACCCTGTGCCCCTTCGAGTTCAAGGGCCAACTCACCAACCTCGCGGGCATATTCTGTGAATGTCAGTTTGCTAGCGAGCGGTAAGGCGAAGGGGCGCTCGGCACAGAGCGCGCTGATTTTTGCACGCTCATTATTGGCCATCATCCCCTGCCCGTCGATAATTTTGGCGACTAATTTGTCGCGCATGACCGGGTCTTCCAGCGCGGGCTTTCCGTTCCGAATAGCCCTTTTGGCGAGGCCCACAATCTCCATCGGATCCGTCTGGCTCATTGTATAGCCGCCCGCCGCCCCGGGCCGCGCGCCGCGTTCATATTCGAGCGTCCGCATGGCCACTTTCCAGCCGTCACCTTCCGCGCCCATCAAGCAGTCAGCCGGAATGCGCGCCTCTTCAAAGAACGTCTGCACAAAGCCATATTCACCCGTCAGCTTGCGGATTTTCGTCGTGCTGATCCCTGGCACATCCATGGGCGAAAGAAAGAAGGACAAGCCCGCATATTTGCTCGGGCCATCGCTAGATGTACGCGCCAGCAGGATCATATATTTCGCGTAATTGCCCTGCGTCGTCCAAATCTTGGAGCCGTTCAGCACATAGTCGTCACCGTCACGTACGGCTTTCAACTGCGCATTCCCAAGGTCCGAGCCATTATCCGGTTCGGAAAAGCCCTGACACCAAATATCATCGGCCGAGAGGATACCCGGCAAGTAGCGCCGCTTTTGTTCTTCTGTGCCCGTATCCAGAATGAGGGGGCCCGCCCAGCCAATCCCGATCGCATTGAGCATGATCGGCGCATTGACGGCGCGCATGGCGGCTGTGGCGGCGCGCTGATGCGCTTCTGTCAGGCCCCCGCCGCCATAGTCCTTTGGCCACGCCGCCCCCAGATAACCCGCCTCATAGACCTTACGCTGCCAGTCGCGCAGAAACTCAAACTGCTCATCTGTGCCAACCTCCATAAAGGTCAGGGGCAGCATGAAGCCGGGCTCAGATGGGACATTGGCTTTGAACCAGACTTGGGCTTCTGTTGCGAATTGCTCGACGGATATCATGGGGTCTCCACTTCGTCGTCCCCGGACTTGGTCGGGGGTCCAGGGATGAAATCAGAATGGCCAGACGCTCTGGACCCCGGTTCAAGTCCGGGGACGGTCGAGGTCTACGTAAACAGCAGCGTCAGCGTTTCGGCGATCATGGCCGGCTTGTCTTCGCCTTCAATTTCGACTGTCACTTCTTGCGTGAGCAAGTGCTGACCCGGAGCCTTTTCATCATAGCCAACCAGTTTGAAGTGACCGCGGACTTTCTTGCCGTTTTTGACGGGGGCAATGAAACGCAGCTTATTCAGCCCATAATTCACGCCCATGCGCGCGCCTTTTACTGACGCCGCCGCATCGCCTTCGCTCATTTTCGGCAAAAGTGAAAGCGTCAGAAATCCATGCGCAATCGTCGTGCCGAACGGCGTCATCTTTGCCATGTCAGGATTGACGTGAATAAATTGGTGATCGCCAGTGCATTCAGCGAATGTGTTGATCCGGTCTTGTTCAACCTCGATCCAGTCTGAGGTACCCATGGCTTCCCCGACTTTGGCCTTAATGTCATCTGGGCTAAAGGCTGGCATAAAATTCTCCCGCTAATGTTTACGACAACACTAGCGGGAGTATCAGGAGCGGCAAGTCAGAAACCGCTAAGAACAGGTGCGTGATGGCAATGAAGGCCGCTTAAGCGTGTTCGGACAGCCACTCGGCCAGCTTGGTTTTCGTCATCGACCCCATTTTGGTCGAGACGACTTCACCGCCTTTGAAGATCATCATGGTCGGCACGTTGCGGATGTGATAGCGCATCGGCGTGTCCGGCGCGTCGTCAATATTGACTTTCGCGATCTTTACCTTGCCAGCCAATTCTTCGGAGACAGCCTCAAGCGCGGGGGTCATCGCCTTACACGGTGCGCACCATTCCGCCCAGAAATCGACCAATACAGGCGTGTCGGATTTCAGGACTTCGTCCTTGAAAGTTTCGTCCGTAACAGCAATCGTACTCATAACAGAGCCTCTTTTCTATGGAGTGCTAGAGTTAAGAACGGTCTGAACCTGCGTCAAGACGGTGTCGAGCGCTTCGTCAGACAGCCAGGTCAGAACAGGGGCTTCCGTCCACAAAAGCCCACACCGCACCGTGTGATTGGGCCAGATTTCACGGGCCAAAGCGCGGTAAGCCGCCATTTGCGCGAGATAAGCTGGCGCAATGTCGTTTTCTGATTCGGGCGGTTTGTGCCCCGATTTATAGTCGACCAAATAGACAATATCGCCAACGACTGAGAGGCGGTCGACTTGCGCCGTGAGGAAGACCCCCGACGGCCCTAGTTTTTCTATGCGACCGGCGAGACTGACTTCGGCCCGCGATCCGTGGGCGAAGACATTCGCAAAGTCTGGATGATCCAACACGGTAAAGACTTGCGCTTCAATTTCGTCTCGCTCTGCGTCGTTAAAATTGGGATAACCGTCCAAAATCGCGCGCGCAACACGCCCTCTGTCGACCTTGGGGTGATCCGGCAAATGTTCTAACAAGGCGTGGATAGCGATCCCGCGTTGATAGCCACCCGCGCTCGGGCGCCTCGCAATCCGACCCGCCTCACGCAAGAGGTGACTTGGCGTCGCTTCTGTGACTGTGTTCGTTTCGCGCGGCGCCTTGCGAGAGATCCAATCCGGCAGATCTAACCTCTCTGCGGCTCGTTTTTTGATATCGTTTACCGGAGCCATTGCGGCACGACCATAACGCAACCCCATCTGCCCCTCTCCGTCAAAGGCGGTGGAGAATTTTTCCGTCTTCATGGCGGAGAGCGTCTTTAGTGCCCAGTCATACCAAGAGCCCTCCACAAAGCCACGATCGCCAGGTCCGTGATGATAGCCACAGATAACCAATCGACTTTCAGCACGGGTCATCGCCACATAGAGCAGCCGCATATATTCGCGCATGTCTTGGGCATAGTCCGCCTCTTTCAAGGCGTCTGCTTCGGCAAAGCTGTCATCCTTTGATGGCGCGAGGACGAACCCGCCTCGCCCATCCGGGATCAACCCGCCCGCGCCTTTTTTTGGTACGCGCGTCGTGTCGGGCAGGAAGACAATCGGCGCTTCTAAACCCTTAGCCCCATGCACGGTCATAACCCGGACTTCACGACCGGCCGGGTCCTTATCACGCTTGATTTCGACGGTATCGCGCTCAAAGGCTTGCATAAAGCGAAGCAGGCTGGGCATGTCGCCTTGTTCATGGCTGAGCGCTTGCGCCAGAAATGCTTCCAAGGCTTCGCGCGCATCCATACCAAGGCGGGCAAAAAGCGCGTTTCGATAACTCTGTCCATGCGGCCCTGTCCGGTCCAGAAGACGTGCGTAAAAGGCATAAGGCGGCAAGTCGCCTTCATCCAAAATGTCCTGCAAATGCGCCGCTAACTTTGGGTCCCGGTCTTTCACCGTCTCCCACAAACCTTGTGACCCTCGATCGACGCAGAGATCAAACAAGGCGTCGTCATCCAAGCCGTACAAAGGCGACTTCAGCACTTCGGCTAAACTCAAACAGTCACTCGGTAGCAAGACAAACCGCGTCAGCGCCAAGAGATCCCGCACGATTACTGCGTCTTTCAAAACGAGGCGGTCAGCCCCCGCCACGGGAAGCTTTTCGTCTTTCAGCGCTTTGATCAAGGCTTCGAATAATCCGCCCACGCGCTTTTGCACCAAGATCAACACATCGCCCGCATGGATTGGGCGCGTCGCCTTCATGTCCCGATCAAATACAGGCTCGCCAGTCTCAATCCAGTGGGCGATTTGTTCGGCAATCGTGCGCGCCAGACGGACACGCGGGTCGCCGTCACTTGTCGCATTAACGGGCGTGGTGTCCCACGGCTCTTTGTCTTCTAACGGGCTCGACTTGGGCACGATCGGCCACAACTCCACAACTCCCTTATCAGTTCGGGCCGCAATGTGTTTTGTAAAATCGGACGCGAACGCCTCTGCTTCTAGATCGAACAGAGCCTGCATGCCTTTTTGATCACTGAACACAGCATCCACAACATCAAGGATCTCTTGCGCAGAGCGGAACGAAACGCCGAGTTCAATTGGTGGCGCATCAGGAATTGACTTGGATTGCACGCTCTCAATAAACAGTTCCGGAGCAGCGCCTTGAAAGCGGTAAATGGACTGTTTCGGATCCCCGACGGCAAAGAATGTTCGCGGCGGTTTATCCCGATCCGGCGCATCTTGGGCAAAGCTTTCCGTGATCGCATCAATGATCGCCCACTGCGTTGGTGATGTATCTTGCGCCTCATCCAGCAGGACGTGTTCGACCCCGCCATCTAGCTTGTAAGACACCCAATCAGAGACATCTTTGCGGCGCAAAAGGTCCCGCGTTTTGAGGATCAAATCCGTGAAATCCAGTCCCCGCGCCGCATGTTTGCTTTTGGCATAATCGTCCGCCATGACGCGCCCAAGCGTAAAAAGCGCTTCGGTCGTATCGGCCAACCGCGCCGCTTTCATGGTATTATAGGCCTCTATGACCCGACGCATTTCCGGACCATCGGGTTCAAGAAAATTGTCTTCATTTTGCACGGCCTGAACCAGGACTCTCTTCTTCACTCCGCCCGTATTCGTCAAGAAAAGGCCCGCATAAGCTGTTAGATCAGCGACGGGGTCGGCAGCTTTGCAAACCCGATCCACAATAAGCAGGAAATTATCCGCCTTCGCCCAGACCCGCTTGGCAATCGCCGCCAAAGATTTAAGGCGATTTACGTTAGTTGCGGCAAGCGCCGCCCTCGCAATGTCTGCCTCTGTCTGACCCTGCGACACTCCCATCGCTATGCGAAACCCTGCCACGCCGCACTTTGCCACCCACCGCTCCATACGCTCTTGATCGCGGGCGAGATCAAAGAGGAGCGCATCCAAGGTTTTGTCGGCTTTTAAGCGGGTTAGCCGATGCAAAGCGGCTGCGAGGATGGGATCGCTCATCGCCCGTTCGAGTAAGCGGGTTCGACAGGCAAGAAGAGTACGACGACACTCCGCCTCTTCCAGCAGTTTAAAGCCCGGTAAAACCCCCGCTTCAACCGGAAAACGTGCGATGATCCTTTCGCAGAAAGCATGGATCGTCATCACCTTCAAACCTTCGGGCGTTTCCAAAGCACGCGCGAATAAAGTGCGCGCTTGCGCCAAATCGACCTGCGGCTTGACCTGTTCCAAAGGCATCCCGAACAGCGTTTCCAAGGCGGCCTTCAAGTCTGCATCAGACGCAATCGACCACCGCGATAAATCACGGAATAGGCGCTCCTGCATTTCGCTGGCGGCGGCGCGCGTATAGGTCAGGCAGAGAATCTTCCCTGGATCTGTGTCTTGCAAGAGAATGCGCGATACACGGTCGACTAGGACTTTCGTCTTTCCCGATCCCGCATTGGCATTCACGATGCGCGGGAAAATCGGGTCAGCGGCCTGCCGCTGCAGGTGCGTTGCTCGATCTTTCGGCGGGAGTTCGGACAGATCGATCATTCGTCGGCCTCCGGCCCCGCTGCCATCCATTCAGCGCGACGCGCGAGATCGTCATATTCGCCGTAATCCTGCGTATATTGGGCGCGTGGCTGGCTGGGATAGGCTGTATCGATTTGATCAAACCGCGTGACGAGCTCTCGCAAAATCGCCACGGCCTGCTCTGCTAGGGCTTTCGCGTCTTTCGGTTCTCGCGCTTCATCCTGCCCTTTAGATCTACGGGGCACATAGTCTGGCGCAGACACAAATTTCTGTTCGAAATCGTCATTCGACCCCTTAATCCGCACATAAGAGAGCTGCGAGGTGGGTCCGGCGCTCAAGCCGTCTAGAGCCCCCTGCTCGGCTAACCAAGCCGCCAAGGGGAGTTGCAGGTCAAATCCCGCATAAACCGTTGCGCCCGTCGCGGATTGACCCGTTTTGAAATCGGTAAAAGCGTAGCTTGTCCCTGATCTCTCAACCAGATCAAGTATGCCGTGAAGCTCAAAATCCAAATCCGGCAATTTCGCAGACGCGTCCACCTCTGTTCCAACCACGGCGTAGTGAGACGCCGCACGAGCCGCAAACCAGTCAATAAGCTGTTGCGCTAGCGTTTCGATCCGCGCGTTTTCTTTAAAAACTTCGGCTTCGCTATACCCCGCCTCTGATAAGGCGTCGCGAAAATGGGCCTCCAAAGCGGGCTGGTTTTGGCTCGCGCCGGGCTCTGAAGTGGTTTTAAGATAAGTCTCGATTGCGGCATGCATGGCCGTACCAAATTGGCGAGCGTTATGGGGCGCAGCCAGTGCCAAAAGTTTTTGTAATCGCAGCACCTCCCGCCCGTAAATCGAATAGGGATCGCGGATCCATTTGCTGACCCCGGTGATAGAAATTTTCCGTCCCTGCCGTGCCCAGCGTTTTGCAACGGGCGGGGTCGGATTGGCACGTTCGGCCGCTTTGGGTTGATCTATAAGATCCAAGGCGCGCGCCCAGTCGAGGAACTGTGAGCCCGTTCCGACTAACGCATTAAGACGTTCGTTTTGGCGCGTAAGAAAAGCGTCGTCACTTTCGTCATCTTTCTTTTTGACGGTCCCCCGCAACAATGTTTTTAACCGCCACACCCAACGGCTTGCAACAGTCGGGCCGCTATCGTCTTTCAACGACCGCGTCAGATAGACAGTCGAGTTAGCGGCGAGTTCAGCGAAGTCATGCGCGGCAAGGCCGTAACGTCGCTCTGGCAAAGAGAGGCGTAGCTTTTCGCGCATACCCCGCGAAAGGAATGGCCCGACATCCGCTGCCGCTGGCCAACTTCCTTCATTCAGCCCGCCCAAGATGATGACGTCCGCGTCGAGCAAGCGCGCTTCCAAAGGGCCAAGGATTGAGAGGCGCGGATGGGTGGCCGCTGTGGGACGAACGATCGTTCCGCGTAAGAAAGAGTTCAAGAGTTTTGCAAAGCCTTCAGCGTCTGTCTCTGGCAAGCTCGACCCATGCCTGACTATACCTTCCAAGCAACGCGCTGCTTGCTGTCCATCATCTCCCCTCCAGACGCGGAATGCCCCGAGGTCAGCATCGGTTCGCGCCACGGCCTCTGCAACACTAATCAATGCCGTCGCCCAGACCTCCGGAGAGGCGCGATCACCCAAATCAAGCAAAGGCGCGATTTGATCGTGCAATAAACCGATCAGCTCATCATCGCATGGACGAGGTTTATACCTTAACCCTCTGTATTTACGTCTTTCTATATCCCGCCATTTGGCTTTAGCTTCTGCTTTTTCAAAGCCGATCGCGCAGAGAGGATGATTGAAAACAAGCGCTAATTCTTCGGGACCGTCCGGGTCTTCAACCAGGTCCAGCAAAGCGGACAGGAAAATCCCAACCGGCATTTGCGCCACAGGAACACCTTGGCTCATCCCCACATCCACATCCCATCGCGACAATCGCGCCCGCACGCGATGAGCCAGTAATTGATCGGGCGTGACGAGGGCCGCTGTCCTCCCCGGAGTCTCCAAAGCCTCTCGCAAAATCAAGGCGATTGTTAGCGCCTCTTCAGCGTCAGTGCGGGCTTCTATCAAAGAGAGACCCTCAAGCGCTTCGTCGAAAATATTAGTCTTCGTGCTTGCTTTCAATGTCTCGATCCGGCCAACCCAATCCCCTGTGGCGTCAACGGGAACCAGAGCCTCGGCAAGAATTTTCCGTCGATTTTTCAGGCGTTGAACATCCCTCGCCCCGACAATCCAAGGCCAAGTTCGCACTGCCGACCGGTCAACCTCCATCACAGAGAGCAAGCCTTTCAGCGAGCTTTGCGGGTGGCGCGCGTCAACGCGGCTCCAGACCGCATCCGGCAGTTCTTCCTGCAGCCCCGGCAAGACGACCATGCCATCCGGCATATTGGCGACAACGCGCATCAACCGGGCCGTTGCCTGCAAGGTGCCTGTCGAACCCGCAATGATAACGGGATAATCCGGCGGACTTTCTGCCCACACCTCCGCAAGCGCATCAAGCAAGGCCACCCGCCGTGCATTAGGCTCCATCACATCGATTTCGCGCAATCGCTCTGGCCAATAGGTTTCGATGATTTGATAAAGCCGTCCTGCATCCTGAAAATGGATGGCGGATTGTTCGCAGATATTGGCCCATTCCGCCTGATCCTGAATGCGCACTTCTTCCAGTGCGGCATCATCCATAATCGAAATCAAGGGGTCCGCCATATGGACAGCGGCCGCAGGGTCTAGCGGCAAGTCAGACACCCGTTCATGATAACGCGATACGAGCTGCGCAATTTCAAAGCGACGCTGCACAGGATCAATGGCGGGACGCACGCGTCCGGCCAGTTCCCCGGGTTCAAAAGGCGGTTCATCCGGATTGACATCGGCGAGCGGACGCAAGCGCGGTAAAAGCGCGGCGCCCTGCCCGCCTTCATAGGCCTGCTGCACAAAGGCTTTTGCGAGGGCGCGCGTCGCCCGACGTGTTGGAAGCAGGATCAGCCCATCGCCAAGTCTATCGCCAAAATGGTCTGATAACCCTGCCGCCAGAGAGCGCAAAAACGGAACGCCAGACGGCATGTTATAGACATTGGCCACGATCGCTACGACTTTATGACCAAAGGTTCAGTGCTATCGGGATTATCGAGCACAGCCTCTGCAGCTTTCACGGCATCTGGGTCGCCAACATGCATCCAATACCCTGGAATAGGCAATCCAAACGCCCGACCCCGGCCGAGCGTTTTATCCCAAATCGCATTTCTCGAAAAACGCTCCTGTGGATAGCCTTTCGCCCTCGCTGGCGTGAAAATCTGCACGCCAGCATAAACCCATTTGGCCGTCGCGCCCTTACGACGGCTTACGCGCCCTGCCGAGTCTAAGTCAAAATCTCCGGCCCCGGCGAAACCCAAACAGTGATCACTGGGCGCTAATAAGAAAAGATCATCCATCTGCTCTGCGTCCCAAGCCTTCATCAGCGCTGGGATCACGGGGGCAAATTCAAGCCAAACACTATCAATATTGCAGATCAGCACAGGCGCCTCACCGAGTAGGGGCAAGGCTTTCACCACGCCGCCCCCGGTTTCCAACAGAGCGTTCCGCTCATCAGAAATGATAATGTCTGGCCCAGACTGACGGCTACTCAAATGGGCTTCCAAACCATCCGCAAACGCATGAACATTGACGACGGCGCGCTGAATTCCCGCGGCGTCCAAACGGTCTAGCATATGATCGATCAGGGCCTTGCCCGCGACCTCCACCATCGCTTTGGAGCGATCGTTTGTGAGCGGCCGCATGCGTGTGCCATGACCCGCTGCCATTACCATGGCCGTATGCAGGGTTGAATTATCGCTCATCCAAAAACCTCAGGGCAATGGGTTTCGAACCATAGGCGCAAAGAGGCGCATGCGGGATGAGACAGATCGCGCTTCAGATGGTGCTGCACGCGCGGCAGTAGGGCTCGGTATTGAGGCTTGCCAAAATCCTTATCTGCCCTGACAGGAAAGCCTAACAGTTTCGTCGCACGCTGCGCAGCTTGCACGTGATAAGCAGCCTGGAACGCTTGATCATATGGAATCCCGGCCGTCCGACAAAACCGTTCTTTCAACGGCTCAAAAAGGGCCTCATCCACATCGCGGCGAATATCTTCCAGCAAGCTAGCCAGATCATAGCTTGGATGGGCAAATAAAGCGTCTTGAAAATCGATCAGACCAACGCGGTCCGTGCCGTCTCTCTTCGGTAACCAGAACAGGTTTTGCGCGTGAAAATCCCTGAGCGCGAGGCCAGCGGCATGGGCGTCAAACGTCTTAAATGCCTCTTCCCACAAAGCGTAGAATTCAGCGCGCGCGCCATCGCCAATCGGGCGGCCAACATCAGGGGCAAAATAGTCCAAGAAGAGATTTGTCTCAGCCAGTTGCGCCGCTGCGTCATATTCTCTTATCCGCCAAGACGCCCCTTTCCGCCAAGACGCCCCTTGGACGGTTGAAACTGCCGGAAACGTACTGCGATAGATTGCGGCCAGAACATCCACGGCCGCTTCATATAAAGGGCGCTCTTGGGACGGATCGGCAGCAATAACCTGAAAGAAATCACCCGTCCCGAAATCTTCTAACAACGCAAACCCTGCGTCGAGGTCCGTCGCCAAAACCGTTGGGGCAGAAAAGCCGCGTCGGGACAATTCCTGCGCAATAGCGACAAAGGCTTCCAAGTTTGGGCCGGCCAGCCGCGCGAGGGCATTATAACCGATGGCTCTGCGCTGCTCGACGGTCGCTCCGTCCGGTTCACCCGGGGCTTCGGACCCCTTGGGCGCGTTCATTAGAAGCGCGCGCATCTCGCCGCGCTGCAAGCGAATATACGACCGCGTAGACGCATCATCGGCGACAGCGGACCGAGCAGCATCCTGCCAGCCTGCGTCTTTCAAAAAGGCTTCTATCTGAGCCGCCCTATCCATCATCAAACCCGCTCAAAGTTGCCTGCCGCCCCTTCCCGTCAAAGGCGATATGAAGATGCTTAGCCGTATCAGGCAGCAAATCCCCCAATCTATCGGCCCATTCTATCAAAATGATACATTCATCCATCGCGTCGATTAGCCCGAGTTCATAGGCATCCCGTGGCTGTTCCAAGCGGTAAAGGTCACAGTGCCAGAGTTCTGCGTCGTCCCAATCATAGGTCTGGACCAGCGTATAGGTTGGGGACGGAACCTCCACATCCCCTAATTGCGATTGAATAAGACCGCGCGCCAGTGTTGTCTTGCCTGCGCCGAGATCGCCAGACAAGCAAAGCACATCACCGACTTTCAGCTGTTTCGCCAAGGACGCGCCCAACGCCAGGGTGGCCGCTTCATCTTTCAGGTCGATCTGCCTCATAGTTATGCGGTTTACCGCCTTGCTTTTGCGCGGCAAGCCCCTAACTAACGCCCACCACAGCAAAGAGGTTGGACGACGTGCCAAAAGTTATCTTCCACGACCATCAAGGCAACACAAAAGAGGTCGAAGCCAAATCCGGCACATCGATCATGGAAGCCGCCATCGCCAATATGGTGCCCGGGATCGACGCCGATTGTGGTGGCGCCTGTGCCTGTGCCACCTGCCACGTCTATGTGGCGGACAGCTGGCTCGGAAAGCTTAAGCCTAAGGACGACATGGAAGATAGCATGCTCGACTTTGCCGATGAGGTTCAGGACAATTCCCGGCTTTGCTGTCAAATCCTGCTGAGCGATGAATTGGACGGGATTGAAGTCACAACACCTGAGAGCCAGTAGTACAAGCTGAAATTGGGCCTAAAACCCCTGCTTAAATCCTTTGCCTAAAATCTGGGGCGCAGCAGACCGTGCAAGCGCTTGTCGACAATCCAATGGCGGCGCGTGAGCCATTTCGCCTTCGGGCTTTCTTCTATCAAACCTGCCTCCACAGCGGCCATGACCATGGGTTCAACCGTTGCGAGCGCGGTCTTGTAATAGTCCATGCGCGTCTCATCTCGGGCCTTCGGGTCGTCGCGCGTAATCGGCAGCAAAACCCGCTCTGCCGTTTGTAACATCTCAAAAAGCTCACGAAGTTCGCGGATGATCTGGTGCATGGCGACATCAATATGGATGATGTCATTATCGCCAGACAGGCTCACAAAGCCACCCGTCGGCAGAACCAGATGGCTCAACCCGCCCTGAAAGGCTACGCCCGCCGCTTTGCCGGGGTGAAACAGATCAAACAGGGTCAGCCGTTCGATCAAGTCCGGCGGCAGCAGCGCCCGCCCTTCGACCTGATCATCGCTATAAGCTTCCCAGCGTCCTTCGAAGACGTGGCACACTTGCGCGAGGCGTTTCATCCCATCAATCTGCGCGGGATTGGCTACATATAGGTCCGGGCGCACCACAGTTCGCCCTAAAATACGAATGGGACACGGCAAGGTCACGACATGACCGATAAAGCCCTGCCCGACCGCGCGAAGTTCCCAGACCGTAAAGGGTCGCTTTTCAAAGGCCAGACCGGTAATTTTCGCCCGCGTCAAAACATGACCGCTATCCGTTGCCACAAGCCCTGAAATGCGCAGCAAAGGCAAACTGTCCGGCGCCGGCGATGCCGCTTGAAACGTCAAACCCAGCAGATCATAAATCCGCCCGCGTAAGGCCTGCATATCTAACCGGCCATCTGGTAGCGTGAAGCTCATGTGCTTTTTATAAGGCTATGGAGTTAAGACCGTTCAAACGATCTGTCAGAAGCGTCTTAAATCGGACGACCTTGAATGGCTTCCTGTCTTTCTTGTGAGGCGCTTCGGGCCAGAGCCATGATCGCAGCGACTTCGCGCTGACGTCGGGCAATGTTATCATCCGCCGCCAATCCTCTTTCCTTATAGGCTGTGCCCTGGATAATGAGCAGATCATCGTCGACACGCAGGCGTAAGTCCCGACCGAAGCGTTGACATATCTGCTGCTTTAAGAGTTTCGATGTCTCTGGAAAGGCCTCTACGCTCTGAGCCCAGGCCCGATAGTCCGACTCGGCCTCAACATCTTCGAAGTCTCGCACCGTCTTCGACATTGGTGGCAAGGCCGGTAAGCTAAACGTCAAAACTCGGTCGCGTCCCCTCGTTTCCCAAACAAAAGGGAGATCATGCACGACGCCTTCTACCCGACCTGTCGATAAGGGATGACCTTCTGCATTCGTCTCGGTTGGGGTCCAGTGCCAGCCCATGCGTTCAGACATGACAGACATTGCAAAACCAAGCCGTTGTGCCACGCAAAGCACGGCGAAATGCCCGCAAACGAGCATCAAACCCGCTAAAAACAAAATAGCAGAGAGGCTGAAGGCAATACCCGCCGCCATACTCGGCAAGCCCAGACGATCATTTTCATTGGCGACAATCGCGAGAACCGACCCCACGAAAAGAAGCAAACCCGCGTCAGGGGTTGCATCGGTTACGGATTTTTTTGCCGCGCGAACCGCGTCGGCATACCCATCCATTTCGGGTATCGACGCTTTCATGGCTCATCTGCGACCCGCAGGCCGATCAACCAGCCCGTCAACAATGTCGTAAATCACGCCGACCTCGTCCAAGATC
>CAZSUW010000052.1:0-1635 GCA_964610115.1 uncultured Algimonas sp. | reverse complement strand
CCGATCAACCAGCCCGTCAACAATGTCGTAAATCACGCCGACCTCGTCCAAGATCCGCTGCATCCGCTCAGGCGCGTCGAGCGGTTGGAGCATGGACCCGGCTTCATAGCGATTGCCTGTTTCGACCGCGATGAATAGATCATTGTCGACAAAGGCAAACCGGATGCGCTTGCCTTCGACTGAGGCTTCCAGATCGATCATGCGCTGCATGAAGACGGGATCAAGGATGACGCGGGCTTCGACCTGATCCGTGCCATAGGCCTCGAACGTCCTTTCAAACTTGGGGCTAGACAGTCCGACGCGCTTCATGTCGCCGCGTTTCTTTTTATTGAACATCCCCGCATCGCGTAGAACAAGGGTTCGGCCGAATGTCTTGGTTGGAAAATCGAGCCGCATGAGCTGTCCCCGAAAGACGGTGACCCAGCGCGTCCGGCCTTTACTGTCGCGGTCACGGCGTTCCAGATGCGCTTCGACGGAGTCAAAGGCCGCGCCATGTGCTTCGCCCGCTAGTCGGTCTTCGAACCGGGCGCGATGATAACGCATGTCGAGCAAGAAATGATCGCGATAGGGCGTCAGATCAAACTCTGGAACCTTGGCTTCAAACTGCCAGCCCAGAAACTCCGTGACCGCTGTGACGATGCGGCCTTTCGTTTCTTGACTAATCGCCTGAGTGAACCCCCAAAAGGACGCAAAACCTATCGCCGGGCCCAAAACCAAAGGCACGAAAAGAGGTACCCAGCTATCGGGTTGCACATGCAGACCGATGTAAGCGCTAGCCGCCAGACCAAGCGCGATAAATACGCCTATCGCGATCAGACCGCGCTTGACCGCCGTCTGACGGACGGAGTCCCGCTCGGATAATTGCGGACGGATTTCACGCTCAAAATGCTTTGAAAAGCCTTGGAACTCAGCGTGATGTTCGTCAAACTGATGCATTAGCCGAGCGCGCTACGAGCCTGTTCTAACTTGACTTTTTCTTCTTCAAAAGCGGATCGGCGCTTATGCTGTTCGGCGACAACGGCTTCCGGCGCTTTTTCTGTGAAGTTCGGATTGCCCAGCTTTTTGTCGATCTTGGCGATCTCCGCTTCCACTTTTGCGATGGCCGCGTCGAGACGTTTTTGCTCCGCCTCAATGTCGATCAGACCGTCGAGCGGGATGGCGTAAGTTACGCCGTCAACGACAGTTTGCAACGCGCCGGACGGGGCGGCATTAGAATAGCGCACGGCCTCGACCCGCGCCATCCGGCCGAGCGCCTCAGTAAAGGTGGACAGGCGTGCGTCTTCGTCGCCAATGACGACAAGGTCGGCTTTCTTGGACGGCGGCACATTCATTTCGGCGCGCACAGAGCGGACGGAAGAGATCAAACGGATCAGCCAATCAATGTCGTCATTCACGTCCGGCGCAGCGAAATCCGGCCAGTCCTGCTTCATCAGGAAGCCCTCGCGGTCGCCCGTCAGGCTCCACAATTCTTCCGTGATAAACGGCATGAAGGGGTGCAGCATTTTAAAACAGCAATCGAGCGTGAAGGCCAAAGTCG
This sequence comes from uncultured Algimonas sp., assembly GCA_964610115.1. Classification (GTDB taxonomy): domain Bacteria; phylum Pseudomonadota; class Alphaproteobacteria; order Caulobacterales; family Maricaulaceae; genus Litorimonas. Next base: position 98 of record CAZSUW010000052.1, on the reverse strand, counting down.
CTTGCGTTTCAGGATCAGCGCCCTCCCCTAATTCGGGTTTGGTCAGTTCTATATACCAGTCACAGACTGTCCCCCAGACGAAGCTGTAAACCGCGTCA
>CAZSUW010000051.1:4729-18175 GCA_964610115.1 uncultured Algimonas sp. | reverse complement strand
GCGGCTTTACAGGTTTTTTATTTCAAGGGCTTTATCTGACTGCACCTAGGGGGAGAGGGACTTGAACCCCCAACCAATCCGTTATGAGCGGACGGCTCTAACCAATTGAGCTATCCCCCCAGGTCGCCAGTGGCGCGGGCGAGCCTTTACGCCTCACGCGGAAGCAGCCGCTTAACGCAGTCTGACCAGCCCTCCAAGAGGGTGTTTCGTTGGGATGCAGTCATGTCCGGCGTAAAAGCGCGGTCGCGCTGCCAGAGGGATTGCAGGCTTTGCAGGCTATCCGCCATACCGCAGCCAACCATGGCCAGAAACGCCGCGCCCATGGCGGTGCTTTCCAGCACGACCGGGCGATCGACCGGCACGTCGAGGACATTGGCAAGATGCTGCACCATCCAGCTGTTAGAGACCATGCCACCATCGACGCGCAAAGCGCTGGGCGCGACACCGTCCCGCGCCATGGCGGCGAGCAAGTCATGGGTTTGGTAGACGACAGCTTCGACCGTGGCGCGAATGACGTGTTCGCGGCCCGTGTCACGGGTCAAGCCAAACACGGCGCCGCGCGCCTCCGGATCCCACCACGGCGCGCCGAGCCCAGTGAAGGCCGGGACCAGATAGACGCCGCCATTACTGGGCAGGCCCGCGCAAATGCTTTCCGTCTCACGGGCATGATCCACCAGCTGCATCGCATCTCGGAGCCATTGCACACCTGCGCCCGCAATAAAGATGGAGCCTTCGAGCGCATAGGTCGTTTGGCCGTCCAGCTGATAGGCCACGGTGGAGAGCAATCGGTTTTGCGAGATCAAGCAGTCTCGGCCGGTATTGAGCAGCAAAAAGCAGCCCGTGCCATAAGTGCTTTTAATGTCACCGGGAGAGAGGCAGAACTGACCAATCGCCGCGGCTTGCTGATCGCCCGCCACGCCGCAGATCGGAATGCCGTCCCACGCGCCATAATCCGCCGCGCAGTCGCGCACCTCTGGCAGGCCCGCAGCGGGCACGTTGAAGAGTTTTAGCAGGTCGTCGTCCCAGCCGCCCTCTCGGATATTATAAAGGTTCGTGCGCGACGCATTGGTGGCGTCTGTCGCGTGGACCTCGCCATCTGTGAGCCGCCAGATCAGAAAACTATCGACTGTGCCGAAGCAGAGATCGCCGGCGTCTGCCCTCTCTCGCGCGCCGTCTACATTATCGAGGATCCAGGCGATCTTGGTTGCGCTAAAGTAAGGGTCGTGGAGCAGGCCGGTCTTGGCCTGCAACGCGGCGGCGGGCATTTTTTCGGCTAAGTCCCTGCAGGTGGCGGCCGTGCGGCGATCTTGCCAGACGATGGCGTTATAGAGCGGTTCGCCTGTCGTCCGGTCCCAGACCAGCGTGGTTTCACGTTGGTTGGTAATGCCGATGGCTTTGGGCACGTGGCGGTTAGCCGCGCACCAATTCCGGCAAGCTGTCAGCGTGCGGTTAACCGTCCCCCAGATCGCGTCTGGATCATGTTCGACCCAGCCATCATCCGGATAGATTTGCGGGAATTCTTCCTGCGCGCTGTGCAGCACTGATCCATCAACGCCGACCACCAGCGTGCGGGAACTGGTCGTGCCTTGATCGATTGTAAGAATAACATCTGACATAAGGATCGCTTTAACGTGCTGCGACGATCCAGCAAGTGGCCTGTGATTGCGCCTTTTGCGTTTGGGCGTTATCGCAAAGTTTATGGCAGGATGGCCGATACCATTTTGGGGCTTTGTGGAGACCTTTGTTGGCCTCACACTGATTATTGCTGTGCGCTATGTGCTGATCGTCTGGCCGATCCATCGCTGGCTCTGGCACAGCGATCCGAAATCTGCACGGCGCCTGTCCAAGCGCGAACCCACCACCAAGACCATCCGCAATGAAATTCGCCTCTCTCTGATTAGTAGCCCGATCTATGCCTTTCCTGCCGCTGTGGTGCTGGAAATGTGGAAAGCGGGCGGCACAGCAATTTATGGCGGCGTGCCAACGGGCCTCGGCGAATGGCTATGGCTGCCCGCATCAGCGTTCCTTTATTTGTTTGCCCAAGATACGTGGTTTTACTTCACCCACCGCGTCATGCATCATCCCAAGCTGTTCAAGCATACCCATGCGGGCCATCACCGCAGTGTGCAGCCCACGCCGTGGGCCAGCTTTTCGTTCGATCCGATCGAAGCGGTCAGCAGTGCGTGGCTGCTTCCTGTGCTGGCGCTTGTCCTGCCGATCCATTGGGGTGTGGCCCTGTTCATCCTGATGGCGATGACGGTGAACAGCGTGTTCAATCATGCCGGTTGGGAGGTCTATCCCAAGCGCTGGATTGACGGCTTTTGGGGGCGGCATGTGATCACGGCCAGCCACCACAATCTGCACCACACCAAGTTTACCGGCAATTACGGGCTCTATTTCCGCTTTTGGGACAAGGTGATGGGCACGGACCGTGGACTGGTCAAACCCATCTCGACGCCGGAGCCCAAGCCGGAGACCGTCGCAGCGGAGTGACCAACATATTTGTCCTCGGCCCTAGAACCGAGACCGGGAACGATGAGCACTCTTAAGCAGCCTTCTTCGGCGGCGCGCCTATTTTGGGGGTAAGGGAAAGAAATCGGACGTGCGTTCCGCATAGTCGCGATAGGCTTTGCGCTTCATCATCTGCTTTTCCAGCAAGTCGCGGCCTGAGACTTTCATCAGCAAGACGGACATGATCAACGGACCGCCAATCGACGCCCAGCCCCACGGCGCGGCACAGGCCGCAATGAAGACACCCCACCAGAGCAGGAAGTTGCCGAAATAATTCGGGTGCCGTGTCCACGCCCAGAGGCCAGTGTCCAAAATCGGCTTATCCTCATACGGCCCGTCATAATTCTTCATCTTCTGCATGAAGCGACGTAGCTGCCAATCACCAATGGCTTCGAACAACACGCCCGCTAACCAGACCAGACCGCCGATGATAGCGAGTGGTCCCAGCGCAACCGTTTTACCATTGGCAAACGCCACCCAGACCGGGGCGCTGACAATCAGGATCAATAAGCCTTGGCCAAAGAAGATCGTAAACAGGGCGCGCCGCCGCCACGCCATTTCGTTTAGGCCGGAGCGTTTGCGCATGGCCACATAGCGACGATCTTCGCCGTGGCCCAGATTACGCCGCGCCAGATAAGCGGTCAGTCGCAGCCCCCATAAGACCGGCATCAAACCCATGAGCCAGAGATAGGCAGACGGCCCCCCTGCCCGAAACGCCATCCAGAGACAGGTCGCCCCGACCAAGGAAAAGCCAAAGCCCCAGAAAATATCAATGACAGAGGCGTCTTTCATCAACAGGCTGATCAACCAGACGGCTGTCACCGCGCCAAACACCACAACGGCGCAATGCGCCAGATAGATCAAAACCAACATGAAAGCCCTTTAAACGCAAACCGCGTGAATGCTTTAGTTACGATTGAGGGGGCGAGAGTGGATGATTCCAGTTTTGTCATAGCCCGGTTTATCCGGGCTATCCATTCTGCGGATAAGTATTCCTTATCAATCAGTCTCTTTCTAACGTATCGATCATGGATCACCCGGACACGCCGGGTGATGACATGTAAAAAGGCTTTAGCCCATCCCTCCCTAAGTCCCCCTTGCCAAGTCTCGCAAATTCTTGCATTCAGTTTGCAAGAATTTTGCGTTGCCTGAAACCCTGCACCAGACAGGTCCGGCGCGCCCAAAAGGGGATCATCATGGCGACATCATCTGCATCGATAGCCACGTCCGGCGAGCGCCTGGCCAAAGCCTTGAAACCGGCCCTGCCCCTGCTCACCATCATCAATATGGCCGTCGGGTTTTTCGGCCTGCAAATCGGCTTCGCGCTGCAGAACGGAAATGCGTCCCGCATCTTTCAAAGCTTGGGCGCGGATGTCGATAATCTGCCCGTCTTATGGCTGGCCGCGCCGCTGACTGGATTGATCGTCCAGCCTATCGTTGGCTATTTTAGTGATCGGACGTGGGGCCGATTGGGGCGCAGACGTCCTTACTTTTTAGCCGGGGCCATCCTCGCCACGCTCGCCTTGATCTTCATGCCGACCTCCCCTGTTCTCTGGATTGCGGTCGGCTCGCTGTGGATTTTGGATGCGGCGCTCAATATTTCCATGGAGCCCTTTCGCGCCTTTGTCGGTGACAATCTAAACGCCAAGCAGAAGACCGTGGGCTATGCCGCGCAGGGTGTGATGATTGGTATTGGCGGTTTTGTTGGATCAAACCTCCCTGCTTGGTTGGCCCCGGAAGACTTTGTGGGCGTCGAAAATTCTGTGCCCGATCATATTAAGCTCGCTTTTTTCATTGGCGGCGGCCTGCTCTTCCTCTCCGTTCTGTTCACTGTCCTGACGTCGAAGGAATATAGCCCGGAAGAGATGAAGACCTTTGAAAGCGCTGATGAAAGCGACATGGCCGAAGCCAGGCGCCTGGAAATGGAGAAGCCGCCGGCGGACCCGAAAACATTTTGGATCATTGGCGCGCTCTTTGGTCTTGCGGCTGTGCTTTGCAGCCTATTCATGCAGACCTCATCAACCTTGGCTGATCCTGATTATCTCAACGCTAAGCGATCGTTTTCAATCTTTATTGGCCTGCTGGCCGTGACAGCCATTCTGTTTTTCATCAATGCCCTTCGCAAAGGCGCACGCGGCAATATGCTCGGTGATGTGTTAGGCGACCTTGTCGCTATGCCGACCGTTATGAAGCGTCTGGCGGCGGTGCAGTTCACCAGCTGGTTCGCCTTTTTCATTATGTGGATTTACACCGTCCCCGCCATGGCCGACGCCAAGTTCGGTACGACCGATGCAGGCTCTGCCGCCTATGACAGCGCGGCCAATGGCGTTTACAGCATGTTCGGCGTCTATAACCTCATACCGATTGGCTATGCGATGCTTTTGCCCGCGCTGGGGCGGATATTCGGGCTGAAACTGACCTATGCCTTCGGTCTGATTGCGGGCGGGCTGGGCCTTGCCTGTATGACACTTCTGCCTCTCGGTCAGGGGCTGGGCACGGGGTTGGGGGAAATCGGCCTGACGCTGTTTGCAACAGATTATACGCTCAGTGCTGTGCTGATAGGGATTGCATGGACCACTGTCCTTGTTGTGCCCTATTCCATCCTCGCCGAAGCCTTGCCCGCCCCGAAAATGGGCGTCTATATGGGCATATTCAACTTCTTCATTGTCGTGCCACAAATCGTGGTCGCAACCGTCATGGCCCTCGTCGTCAAAGCTTTGCTTGGCGGCACGGTCGCTAACGCACTTGTCCTCGGTGGGGTCGTCATGGCCCTTGGGGCTATCTTGCTGGTCTTTGTGCCGTATAAGGACGCGGTGAAGGAAAATCTGGCGTAAGCATGACCAAGAAAGTTCGACTGGAAGATATTGCCCGCGAAGCGGGCGTGTCGATCGCGACCGTGTCGCGCGCGCTCGCCGATAACCCGGCGGTCAATGACGGGACCAAACGGCGGATTTGGGATCTGGCCCGGACACGGGGCTATCAGATGCGCGGCCTGCCAATTAATGCGCGATCTGCGGCGAAGGCAACCCTGTCCGTCATCATTCCCAAGCCGCAAGGGCGCGATGGCTGGCTGCTCGACCCTTTCTTTCAAGAGCTACTGGGCGGGATTGGCGAAGCCGCCCGCGCACAAAGCTGTGACTATCTGGTCAGCCATGCCGATCCGAAAAACTATGATGATCTGTCCCGCCTGATGGACAGCACGCGCTGCGAAGGCCTAATTTTTCTAGGGCAGTCTTTCCTGCATGAACGGCTGAACCGTCTGGTCGGACATCCGATGAAATTCGTCGTCTGGGGCGGGCAGTTACCGGGGCAGATTTACCCCTCTGTGGGGTCGGATAATTTCCGCGGCGGGAAAAGCGCGGCGGCGCATCTGATCCGCCTGGGCCGCAAGCGCATTGCCTTTTTCGGCGATACGGACGCGCCCGAAATCCGCCAACGCTTTGAAGGCTATCGCGAAGCCTTGCGTGAAGGCGACCTTGCCTTTGATGCGGCGCTGGTCTTCCCGGCCCATTTCGAAATTGAAAGCGCGGCCAATTCCATGTCAGCACTGATCAATCGCGGCACCGATTTTGACGCCGCCGTTTGTAGTAGTGACCTGATCGCCATTGGCGCCATTCGCGCGCTGCGCCGCCACGGACGTTCTGTCCCGGATGATGTCGCCATTGTCGGCTATGACGACATTCAACTGGCGCGCTTTATTGATCCGCCGCTAACAACCATCGGGCAAGACCTCACCCTGGCTGGGCGGTTGATGGTGATGAAGCTGCTCGACGCGGAAATTCCCAGCGACGTTCGTGGAGAGCGCCTGCCCACCGCCCTGATCCAGCGGGAAAGCTGCGGGGCTTGATCACCGCAAGGCTACGAATGACCTGCGCGTTACACTAACCGCCCGATAAAGCCCGAGCCCGGTGCGATCTTGCTACCGACTGAGCCGACAGATAAGGCGGCCTCAACAGGACCGTCATAAAACAGCGGCGTATCGCCGACATTGAAGACACAGCGGCGGGTGCGCCCTCCCCACGTGCGGTCAAACACCAACAGTTCGCCTGCGTCCACAAAGCGGATATCGCCTTCGCGCAACACCCGGCAATCGCGGCGGAGTTTCAACGCCGCGCGGGTGAAGTGCAGGACGCTATCAGGATCGTCTTCTTGTGCCGCGACACTGGCCACAACATGGCTATCTTGGACCGGTAGCCATGGCTTACCCTCGGAGAAGCCAGCATGGTCATTGCCCCTTCCAACCCACGGCATGGGGGTTCGCGCGCCGTCTCGGCCCAAAGTCTCCGGCCAGTTCGTGATCGCCTCCGGGTCTTTCAAATCTTCAAAGGCGATGACGCCCTGTTCCAGACCGAGCTCTTGCCCATAGTAAAGAAAGCCATTGCCGCGCAGTGCCGTCATCAACAGGGTGAGCATTTTGGCATATTGCGATGGATCATTTTCGCCTTTCCAACGCGTCACAGCCCGTGGGGCATCGTGATTTTCAAATGCCCAACTCGGCCAGCCTTCACCATTATCTGCGCCCGGCCAATCGCGTTGTGTAGTTCGGACAAGATCGGCTGTGAGCTGATCGGCATAGAGAAAATCGAAAGCGTAAGCCGAATTGAGGCGGCCATTGCCTTCTGTGAACGCCTTCATCTCTCTCAACGGCCGCGGGCCCCCAACTTCGGCGACAGAAAATGTATCCGCGCCCCTTTTATCTTGGGCCGCATTCATCACGCCGCGAATACGCTCAATAAAGGGCACGACTTCTGGCTGACTCATATTCATCGTGTGGCGCTGAAAATCAAAGGGCCGCGTGGGTGGGCGCTTATGTTCGGTCTCGACCGGATTATCGCGCAACTGCTGGTCGTGCATGCCGAAATTCAGCGCATCCAAACGGAAGCCATCGACGCCGCGACCCAACCAGAAACGGGTCACGTCTAAAATCGCGTCTTGGACAACCGGATTGTGCAAATTCAAATCCGGCTGTTCGACCAAGAAGTTATGCAGATAATATTGCCCACGCCGCGCATCCCACTGCCATGCCCCCATGCCGAACACAGACTGCCAATTATTCGGTGGTGTCCCATCAGGATTGGGATCGACCCAAACATACCAATCCGCCCTATCATTATCGCGGGAACGACGGCTTTCTCGGAACCAAGGGTGCTGATCCGAGGTATGGCTATAAACCTGATCTATGATGACCTTCAGGCCCAGATCGTGGGCTTTCGCAATCAGCGCATCGAAATCCGCCAGCGTGCCAAAGATGGGGTCAACATCGCAAAAATCCGAAACGTCATAGCCATAGTCCGCCATGGGCGAGGTGAAGAAGGGCGAAATCCAAATCCCGTCCACGCCGAGCGAGGCAATGTAATCCAGCCTTTGGGTAATGCCGGGCAGATCGCCAATCCCGTCGCCATTTGTGTCCTGAAAGCTGCGCGGATAGATCTGATAGATCACTGCGCCTTTCCACCACGGCGAGGTCTCGCCGCGCCCGGCACGGGCGGGAGCCACATCTATCGTTTCGATTATATCGGTCATATATGCGCGGACCTATCGGATGTGCCGTTTGGCGCGGCCATTACCTTCGCATACGACAATGCCGAAGGCGGGCACATCAACGCTAGCCGTTGCGGTCGCCGCCACCTTGGCAGGGCACGTGCCGAACAAGGAAGTGAAGTCCGTCGTGTCGGGTTCCACCCGCGTATTGATCGTCTGTGCAAAGCGGGATGTGTTCACCACGACCAGATATTCCTGACCATCGACCGGGTCAAAGCGGGAAAAGGCAAAGGCTGTGCCTGTCGCGGCGTCAAACTGTCGGACATTCATCCCGGCGCTATTATCTGTGTTCTCTCCGACTTCAAACAGGCGGGTTTCCATCGCCCCACGGCGAAAGGCGGCATGAGCTTGGCGTACGGCGGCGGTCTCGGCAATATAGCGATAGAGCGGATGTTGGGTGTCAAAATTGCTATCCGCCGTCGTCGCGTCCGTACCAATCAGATCATTGTCATTGTAGACCGCCGTCTGGCTGGGGAACAGGGTTTCGCGGGCGAGCTGATCATTGCCGTCCGAGACAAAGCCTTGCTCATCACCAGAATAGATGACCGGGACACCGCGCATAAACATCATCATGCCGTGGCCGAGCTTTGTGCGCTCTAGCAGCTCGTCCTGACTGATACCGGGAATGGCCTGCTTCAACATGCCGGAAAAACGACCCATATCGTGATTGCCGAGGAAGGTCGGCTGCGTCAGGCCTTTCCACGTCGTTGGGCCATAGACATCGTCGAGGCGCAGCATTTTATCGAGTCGGGCCGTCGGCTCTTGACCCGATACGACGGCAAAGACGGCGCTTTGAAAGCCGAAGTCCAGCACCTGGTCAAAGCCGTCGACGGTTGTGAACCGCGCGAGCGCGCCGGGGTCGGGATCGTAAACTTCACCAAATTGCCAGAAATAGGGATTGCCATGCTCAGCCGCTTTTTCATTCATGGCAGGCAGAAATTCGAGCCAGAATTCCGGATTGACGTGACGCGTCGTATCAATGCGGAAGCCATCAATCTTATAGGTCTCGATCCAGCCTTCAAAAATATCGATCATGCCATCGACCACAACCGGATGGCTGGTCAGCAGATCATCAAGGCCGGCGAAATCGCCCCAGAGCGAGCTTTCCCCCGACCAAGTGGTTTCACCGCGATTGGAATAATAGATCGGATCGTTCAGCCATTCCGGATATTTGACGGTCTCCTCGCCCGCCGGAACGTAGGGCGTGAAGGCGTAGTTCGGATTTACGAGCTTCGCAAAGTTCTCTTCGGTCTGCACATGGGCGGCATCGCCGAGGAAGCCCGGATTAATCGCCGGGCCGTCCGGGCCGCCATCGGTCGTGTAGGGATAGTCGGCGATCGATCGGTACTTACAGCCGTCGGTGACCTTATCATTACCCCTATAGTCCGGGTCGTGACATTCGCGGTAAGCAATCACGTCGGCCGTGTGATTGGTAATAATATCCATATAGACCTTCATCCCCCGCGCATGAGCGGCCTCGACGAAGGCTTTCAGCTCTTCTTCTGTCCCCAAATGCGGGTCGGGCTTGGTGAAGTCCGTGATCCAATAGCCGTGATAGCCCGCGCTTTCTTGGCCGGGCGCGCCTTGGACGGGCTTGTTCTTAAAGATCGGGCCGAGCCAGATGGCGGTTGCGCCCATGCCCCGAATATAGTCGAGGCGCGAGGTCAGGCCTTTCAGGTCGCCGCCCTGATAGAAAGCCTTATCGGTCGGATCAAAGCCGTGATCGAGCTTTGTTCCTTCCACGCCGCCGCGATCATTGCTGGGGTCGCCATTTTCAAACCGGTCGGGCAACATGAAGTAGACAATTTCGTCAACCGGCAAACGGTCCGCCGTGCGCAGCGCTTCAGCTGAGATCGCCCCGGGCCGGGCTGTCGGCTCCGTGGCCGTTTCAGACGCGGAGGCAATTGGGGCGGCATTTGGCGCGGCCGAACAGCCAAGGGTGACCAGGGCTGTGCCGAGCAGAGCCGCTTGGCCCAATGATTTAAGCGTCGCGGATAGATTAAAGCGAGTTCGCATCATATCTGTCGCTTCACTTTCATGAAGCCCCCTCAATAAGAGCCGTCTTTAGGACCCGTCGGCGATACGCCCCGCGATCACCACTTTCTTACGCTTACGTCTTAACGGGTAAATTGCCCCTACGGCAAGATGTTTTGCAAAACTTTGCATAACTTTTCGGGGTGATTTTCGTGAGTTCTACAGGTCGAGACCCTAATTTTAGGCGATATTGTTGCAGTTTTGACACAGTTTTGGGCGTGAGAGCGGAAGAGGCAAGAAAAGCGTTTGCAAAATATCTGCAAAAACCTGTAAGTGGTCCTACCGGGTTTGGGGAGGCCTGCGCTCAGGTCCCGACCACCCACCAAACAAGAACAGCGCCGCAGACAAAGTGCGCGCGGGGAAGACAGGGAATTTCCATGAATAATCCGTTTGAAACCTTCGGCATGTCGGCTCACCGCCGGCTTCTTATCGGGGCCGCCGCATCGGCCTTAATGTGTGCTTCACCCGCTTTTGCACAAGTGGCCGAGGTTGAAGAGACCGAAGACGAAGTCATTACCACCGGCATTCGCCAGTCGATCGAAGACGCACTGGACCTGAAGCGGAATGCGGGCGGTATCGTCGAGGCCATCACAGCGGAAGATATTGGTAAGCTGCCAGATATCTCTATCGCCGACTCCCTCGCGCGCTTGCCGGGCCTGACCGCGCAACGTGTTCGCGGTCGTGCCCAGCAGATTTCAATCCGCGGCCTGGGCCCTGATTTCTCACTCTCGCTTTTGAATGGTCGTGAGGTCGTGTCTGCAAGCTCGCAGCGTGGTATCGAGTTTGACCAATTTCCGTCAGAACTGATCGGGTCTGCTGTCGTCTATAAAACACCTGTGTCGGACCTCGCCGCGATTGGAGTGGCGGGTGCTGTTGACCTGCGTACGATCCGTCCGTTGGATTTCAACGACGATCAGCTCAGCCTGTCTGCCAAATATGTCGTGAATGACAATGGGCAGCTAAACCCCGATTTTTCCGATGATGGCTACCGCTTGTTCGGCTCTTGGATTACACAGAATGACGCCAAAACCTTTGGGTTGTCTCTGGGTGTGACAACGCAATCAAACCCGACACAATATTTCGCACGCGAACTGAAGACAGGCCCGGGCCAGTTCAGCACCTTACCCGACGGGACGCGTTATGCCTCTGACAACCCGCGCACAGGTGTTGTCAGCCGTAATTTTGAGCGCACATCGGTTGCCGGCACATTGCAGTTTGAACCCACGGATCAAGCCTCTTTCGTGGTTGATGCCTTCTGGTCTGACTTTGACGATACGGGTATTTTCCGTGGGGTTGAAACCCCTCTGGCATCTTGGGCGGGTGTAAATCTGGATAGCTCTTCCGGGTCTGGCACATTTGTCGATAGCGCCACATACTCTCCTGTTGGGGCCATTTTACGGACCGATACAGAAGGCGCCGAAGCGGAACTGTTTGCGATTGGCGCGAATTTCGCACTCGAATTTGACAGCGGTTGGGACCTCGAACTCGACGCCTCCTTCTCAGAGCTGGACCGTACTGACATTGATTATGAAAGCTATGCCGGCACAGCCTTCCAGGCCCTGTTCGGTCCGCGCAATAACGAGCCCGGTGTTCGCGGCTCTATCACGTACCGCACACCCGCCAATGGCGCTTACTCTATCGATTCTGAAATCGATTATGCCAATCCCGGCAATGTCGTCCTGACAGATCCGGGCGGCTGGGGCCAAGTCGGCTTTATCAACTCGCCAAACATTGATGATGAGTTGACACAGCTGCGGGGCTCTCTCGGCAAAGACATTGATGTTGTTCCGCTACTGAGCCGCATTGAAGTTGGGGCCATCCATACGTCACGCGAGAAGAACTTCCGCAATGACCGGACCTTCCTGCGGGCGGGAACGGCCTTTGTGAATGGTGAGGCCACCATCCCAGCTGGCGCCGTCCTCGGCACGACGGATAGTGGGTCGATCGGCTTGGATATTGTGGCCTATGATCCCGCAGACTTGCTCAGCGTTTACTCACTTGACCCTGTGGCAGCGATCAACGCCCCGTTTTACGGCATCAACGAGTCGATCAATATCCTCTACGCTCGCGCTGATTTTGCAGCGATGGATGAGCGCCTGACGGGTAATATCGGCGTGCAATTCCACGATGTGGAACAAAGCTCTGTCGGTCGACTTGAAAGCGCCTCTATCGCACCGCGCCTGCAAGAAGTTGGCACCAGCTATGACCATGTCCTACCGTCACTAAACCTTGCCTATAATATCACGGATGACGTGGTGCTACGCGGGAGTGTTGGTAAGTCGGTCACGCGTCCGCGCCTGGATGATCTGGCGGCGAACCAGTCCTTCTCGACCAACCCGCTTGTTTGCCCAGACATTGATGGCGACCTTGTTCCGGATCAGTTCTTGGACGCGGCGTTTAATCCGCCATCCGCTGTCTGTGTGAGCACGAGCGGTGGCAACCCCTTCCTGCAACCCTATGAGTCAACCAACTTTGACCTCTCCACGGAATGGTATTTCAGCCCGGCGGGGGCGTTGAGCGTGGCTGTCTTCCACAAGGATTTGAACGAATATGTTCAGGGGTCTTCCGCAATCCTGACAGATGCCGACTTCGTTTCGACATTAATTCCGTCGAGCTTTATCGGTGCCAATCCGAATGCAGCGACCTTTAGCATTGGTGGCCCACAGAATGTGGGCGAAGGCTCCATCACAGGCGTTGAATTGGCCCTTCGCTTACCCTTTGAGGACGTGTTCGACGCGCCTTTCCTAGAGGGCTTCGGCTTTAACGGCAGCTACACCTATGTGGACGCCGAAGTTGAATTTAGTGACATTGTCATTCCAATCCCAGGCTACAGCCAAGACGTTGCATCCGGCGAAGTCTACTATGAAAAGAACGGTTTCCGGGCACGGGTGAACACATCGTATCGGTCAGAGTATCTGGCAGGTCTGATCGATTTTGCCGCCAACCCGATCTTCTTGAACACCGACTCTCGCACCACCGTTGATGCGCAGATCGGCTATGAGTTCCAAGACGGGCCGCTGGAAGGTACAAGCTTCCTGATCGAAGCTTACAACCTGAATGATGAGCCGTTCCGGACGTTCACAGAATATGGAGACGGCGAGGCCTTCCCATCGATCCGCGAAGATTATGGTACGACCTATAACTTCACGGTGGCCAAGAAGTTCTAGGCTTGGCTCCTTATACTTCCCTGCAAACCCGCCGGTTCGCTGGCGGGTTTTTTCATGTCTTTTCTAATCCCTTTGCTAACGTGATTGTCGACATGTCCCTGTGACAAGGCTCCCTGTGACAAGGCGGCCCCTTTCGGATAAGCTTTCCCCATGATGAAGGTCTTCACATGACGTCTAGCGCCCAAGCCCCTCG
>CAZSUW010000051.1:2990-4629 GCA_964610115.1 uncultured Algimonas sp. | reverse complement strand
TAAGCTTTCCCCATGATGAAGGTCTTCACATGACGTCTAGCGCCCAAGCCCCTCGCCCCGTTCGGTCTGTTGCCATCATTGGTGGCGGCACGGCGGGCTGGATCGCGGCGGCGGCCCTGTCCAAGCTGATGGGGCGCACGCTGGATATTCGCCTGATCGAATCTGAAAGCATCGGTACGGTCGGTGTCGGCGAGGCAACCATCCCACAGATCCGCCGCCTGAATGGTGTGCTGGGCCTTGATGAGGCCGAGTTCATCCGCGAGACCAAAGGCACATTTAAGCTCGGCATTGAGTTTAATAATTGGGGCCATTTGGGCGAGAGCTATCTGCACACATTTGGCGATGCGGGTATCAACCTGCAATCTGTGCCCTTCCATCATTATTTTCTGCGACATGCGCAAAACAAAGCGCAAGGGGCTGAGAGCGCGTCGCTTTGGGATTATTCCCTGCATCACCGCGCGGCCTACGCCCATAAATTCGCGCCGGTTCCTCGCGTCGGACAAACGTCAATGACGGGCTTGGCCTATGCCTATCACTTCGACGCCGGGGCTTATGCGCGCTACCTTCGCAAATTATCCGAGGCCATGGGCGTGACCCGCACGGAAGGCCTGGTCACGGATGTCACGCTTGACGCGGAAAGCGGGCATGTCGCGTCCGTCACGTTGGAAAGCGGCGAAGTGGTCATCGCGGATTTGTTCATTGACTGCACAGGCTTTCGCGCTCTGTTGATCGGCAAAGCCCTGGGCGTGGACTGGCAGGATTGGGCGCATTGGCTGCCCATGAACCGGGCCGTGACTGTGGGCTGTGATCGCACAGAACCCTTGCTGCCTTATACCAAAGCGACCGCGCATGCGGCCGGGTGGCAATGGCGCATTCCATTGCAGCACCGCACGGGTAATGGTCATGTCTTCTGCGCGGATTTCATCAGCGAAGACGACGCCACACAAACCCTGCTGGATAATCTGGACGCGAAACCCGCAGGCGAACCGCGCCTGTTAAAGTTCGCCACAGGGCGGCGGGATAGGCTGTGGCACAAAAATGTGGTCAGCCTTGGCCTTGCTTCTGGCTTTTTGGAGCCGTTGGAAAGCACGTCTATTCATCTGATCCAAAGCAATATTTCGCGCCTGATCGAGCTCTTCCCGGACACGTCTTTTGCGGAGGCTACCATCGATGAATATAACCGTGTCGTTTGCAAGGAATATGACCTGATCCGGGATTTCCTGATCTTGCATTATGCCCGGACGGATCGGGATGACACAGAGTTCTGGCGCTCACGCCGTGCCATGGACTTGCCCGATAGCCTCACCCATAAAATGGCCCTGTTCGAAGCCGACGCCCACCTTTTCCGCGACGCGGATGATCTGTTCCGGGAAAGTAGCTGGGTGCAAGTCATGCTGGGCCAAGGGATGCGACCACGCGCTTATCACCGCCGCGCAGATGCCTTATCGGACGCACAGCTTTCGCAATTTATGGGCGACATGCAGCAGCTGATCAAACAGACCGTTGACCCGCTACCTAGCCATGCCGATTTTGTAACCCAGCTCATTAACCGCGCAAAAACTGCCGCCTAGGCCGCTTTACCCCGACGCGATTACCCAGCCGCCATTAACCCGCCGCCGTCACGCCATAGCGCGCCAGC
>CAZSUW010000051.1:0-2890 GCA_964610115.1 uncultured Algimonas sp. | reverse complement strand
GACGCGATTACCCAGCCGCCATTAACCCGCCGCCGTCACGCCATAGCGCGCCAGCACAGTATCGTGGGTCGGCATAGCGACAGCGGCTTCATCAATCGCTTGCTTCACCTGATCGAGGCGCTGCGCCACGGGAACGGCCCGACGTAATTCGGACATAACGGGCGCGCGGTCTGGCATGACTTCTTGGCCCAGATAAACCGCCAGCCAGCTGGGGTTTGTAAATAGCTCGCCCTCACTGGCCATGAACAGGCCGTGACGACGGAAATGGGCGATCTTCTCCGCGAGTGCATCCGGGATCGGCATAGTGCGCACATAATCCCAAAAGGGCGAATCGTCCCGCGTCGTGGCGTGATAATGCAGGATCAAAAAATCGCGAATGCGTTCATATTCCGCGCGGGTCAGGCGATTATAAGCGTCGGCTAACATCGGGCTCATCCCTTGGTCAGGCAGCATGGCGACCAGCCGCATGACCCCGTATTGGATCAGGTGTAGGGACGTGGATTCCAGCGGCTCCATAAAGCCCGCAGACAGGCCGATCGCCACGACATTGCCGACCCATTGCCGCTTGCGCATGCCGGTCTTGAACCGAAGCAATTTCGGCGCTGTTGTGGACGGGCCGTCCATATTGGCGAGTAACGTTTTGAGCGCATCCTCATCCGTTTCAAACTCGGAACAATAAACATGGCCATTGCCTGTTCTGTGCTGCAGCGGGATGCGCCATTGCCAGCCCGCGCGATGGGCTGTCGCGCGCGTATAAGACAAGGTCGGACCCTTGGGCGCGCATTGGGCCGCGACGGCGCGATCAACCGGCAAATGGTTTGACCAATCTTCATAGCCCGCCGCCATCGCGCCTTCGATCAGAAGGCCGCGAAAGCCGGTACAATCTATGAAAAGGTCGCCTTCAAATGTTCGCCCGTCATCGGTTGTGACCGCGGTGACATGACCGCTGTCCGGATCGCGGGTCACATCCGCCACGCGCCCTTCATGACGGGTGACGCCACGCCCTTCCGAATAGCCCCGCAAGAAGCGCGCATAGGCCATGGCATCAAAGTGATAGGCATAGTCGTGGCGGGAACGGATATTGCGGCTATCCGCCATAGGCGGTTCGAACTTATTCGCGCGCGCTGCCGCCCAAGCCATGCAGAACTCGGATATGTCTCGGCTTTCGCGGCCCGCCAAATATTCGCGCATCCAATATTGATAAAAGGGCACATAGTCGAACTCCGCCCCATACTGACCAAAGGGGTGGAAATAGCGCGCGCCAAGGCGGCTCCAATTCACAAACTCAATGCCGAGCTTGAACGAGCCATGGGTTTCGCGAATGAAGTCGGCCTCTGAAATACCCAGTCGCTGATTGAACTGACGGATAGGGGGGATGGTCGCTTCGCCCACGCCGACCGTGCCAATGGCTGCAGATTCAATCAGGTCAATCGGCACAGACCCACCCACAGCATGCGCTAGCGCAGCGGCGCTCATCCAGCCGGCAGACCCGCCACCGACAATGACGATCCGCCGTAGCGGCGCCATGCTTTCATCCTGCGTTTGCATTTTTTGCATTACGCAAACCCCAATAAATGCGAGATTCTTTAAGCCATTTGGCCGTCTCGGCTTTCCCTATTTGCAAAATTATGTAAACAGAGATCAAAACTATACAAAGGGGAAACGACATGTCCATGCGCGCTCTTGTCCTGTGTGGGGTTGCCAGTGCGGCTCTGATGGCCTGCCAGGTGGGTGATCAGGCTGGCGAAGCGGCCCTTGAAACACCTGCGCCCTCTGTGCCCGAAGATGTCTCTGCGCCAAGCCAAGCCGTCGACGCCGCTCCGGAAGTCTCCATTGAGGTCGTAGACGCGGCTGCGATTGTTTCGCCGGACGGCAGCAATCAGATCTCCTTCGAAACCCAAGGGGGTCTGCTGCGCTACTCTGTGACCCGAGGAAACGAAACCATTATCGCCCCCTCCCGCCTCGGCCTGCGCTTCGCCGAAGGCTTCGGCCTTGATGATAATCTGGAGATCATCGGCACGGAAACATCCAGTGTGGACACGCAGTGGGAGCAGCCGTGGGGGGAGCGCCGCGTCGTGCGGGACCGCCATGAGGAACTCCTCGTAAAAGCCCGCCGTGCCCCGACAGATACCTCGCCCGATATTCGCTTTAACATTCGCGTGCGCGCTTTCGACGATGGCGTGGCCTTCCGTTATGAAATCCCAGCCCAAGACGGGCTGCCGTCCACCCTTTCCATCATGGACGAGCTGACCGAGTTCAATGTCGGCCGCGAGACCGAAAGCTGGTGGATCCCGTCGCGCATGTATAACCGCTATGAATATCATTACCGCAACACGCCGGTGGACGATATTATGATGGTCCACACGCCCGTGACCTTTGAGAAGGAAAGCGGGACGGTCTTTTCCATCCACGAAGCCGCGCTGGTCGATTATTCGGGCATGAGCTTGGAGCAAGAACGCGAAGGCGTGCTGGAAGCGAGCCTCGCCCCGCGCAGTGATGGTAAGAAGGTGGTGGTCGACACGCCCTTTCAAACGCCGTGGCGGACGATCCAAATTGGCGATGAAGCGGTGGACCTGCTCAATTCCGATCTCATCCTCAACCTGAACGAGCCCAATGCGCTGGGCGATGTGAGCTATTTCGAACCCGGCAAATATGCCGGTATTTGGTGGGACCAACACATCCGCAACGGCACATGGGGCCAGAAGCAAGGCGATATTGAAGGCCTTCACGCGGCCACCACTGAACGGACAAAACAGTATATCGATTTCGCCGCTGAAAACGGCTTTGTCGGCGTATTGGTCGAGGGCTGGAATGTCGGCTGGGACGATGACTGGTTCAATAATGGCGACGTCTTTTCCTTCACCGAAACCTATGACGATTTCGACTTTGA
>CAZSUW010000050.1:0-19179 GCA_964610115.1 uncultured Algimonas sp. | reverse complement strand
TGGGAAGCGCAATTTGGCGATTTCGCCAATGGCGCACAGGTTATGGTCGATCAGTTCATCAGCTCGGCCGAGCAGAAATGGCTGCGTATGAGCGGCCTCGTTATGCTGCTGCCGCATGGCTATGAAGGCCAAGGGCCGGAGCATAGCTCGGCGCGGTTGGAGCGTTACTTACAAATGTGCGCCGAAGACAATATGCAGGTCTGCAATGTCTCCACGCCGTCAAACTATTTCCACGTGCTGCGGCGACAAATCCACCGGAATTTCCGCAAACCCCTCATTATTATGAGCCCGAAAAGCTTGCTGCGCCATCCGCTTTGCATGTCGTCTCTGGATGAAATGGGGCCGGGCACCTTCTTCCACCGCGTGCTGTGGGACGATGCGCAATATAAGCCGCATACGACGCAGATTAAGCTGGCGGACGACAAAAAGATCAAACGGGTCATCATCTGTTCGGGCAAGGTTTATTATGACCTATTTGCAGAGCGCGAAAAACTGGGCCGCAATGATGTCTATCTGCTGCGGCTGGAGCAGTTCTACCCCTATCCGGACGATGCGCTACAAGAAGAACTGAAGCGCTTCAAGCAGGCCGAAATGATTTGGTGTCAGGAAGAGCCCAAGAATATGGGCGCGTGGCAGTTTGTGCAAGACCGTCTGGAAGAAACCCTGATTGCGCTCAAAGCCAAGCATACGCGCCCGCGTTATGTGGGTCGCCCGCCCGCCGCCTCGACTGCCACCGGCATTGCGGAAAAACATAAGAAAGAGCAGCAGGCGATTTTGGATGCAGCGTTTGCGGACTAATCCTAATGTCTGATCTGAAAACAGACGAAGCCCCTATACCCCCAAAACCAGCCATTGGGTTTGCGCTAGCGGTGCTTGGCGGGGGCGTGGTTTTGCTGCTACCGCTCGTATTAATTCTTCTAATCGCGGGCTGAGACCGCTAGGACGCAATCATGACTGATATTACAATCCCGAATGTTGGCGAATCTGTTTCTGAAGTGACGATTGCCACTTGGTTTAAACAACCCGGCGACGCGGTCGCGAAAGACGAAGCGATTGTTGAGATCGAAACGGATAAGGCGAGCCAGGAATTGGTCGCGCCCGAAGACGGGACGCTGGCCGAAGTTCTGGTCGCGGAAGGCGACACGGTCGCTGTCGGCACTTTAATCGCCAAGCTCGGCGCGGGTGGGGCTGCTAAGGCTGCGCCAGCGGCTCAAGCTAAGGCTGAAGCTAAGGCTCCTGCGGCCGCGCCCACGGCGAGTGGGGCGAGCATTGACATTGACGTCCCCAATGTCGGCGAAAGTGTCTCTGAAGTGACAGTCGCCAGTTGGATGAAATCTGTCGGTGATCGTGTTGAAAAAGATGAACCCCTTGTCGAACTGGAAACCGATAAGGCGGCGCAGGAACTCGTCTCGCCCAGCGCAGGTGTGCTCACCGAAATTCTTGTCGCGGAAGGCGATATTGCCAAAATCGGTGATACGCTCGCCCGCCTGTCCGAAGGGGCGAGCGGATCGCCCGCCAATGCGGGCGATGAAGGCGGCGGCTTGCCCGTCTCTGACACAGTCAATGCGGACAGCATTCCATCAAACAATAGCTCTGCCGCCCATATCATGCCAGCGGCGGCGAAGATCATCCGCGAAGAAGGTTTGGATCCGTCCAAAATCACAGGGACTGGCAAAGATGGTCGCATCCTCAAAGCTGACGCTATGAAAGCGGCCGCCAATGGCTCCGCCAAAATCACGGCTCCGGCTCCCTCTCAAAGCGTAGCTCCAACCCCAACGCCAAGCGCGCCTTCCGCGCCGCGGGAACTGGGCGCGCGCGAAGAACGTGTGCGTATGTCTCGCTTGCGCCAGACCATCGCGCGTCGCTTGAAGGATGCGCAAAACACGGCGGCGATGCTCACGACTTATAACGAAGCCGACATGAGCGAAATCATGGCGCTGCGGTCCAAGTATAAAGAGCTGTTTATCAAAAAGCACGGTGTGAAGCTCGGCTTTATGAGCTTCTTCGTGAAGGCGTGTGTCCAAGCCTTGAAAGAGGTTCCGGCCGTTAATGCCGAGATCGACGGCACGGACATCATCTACAAAAACTATTATGACATCAGCATTGCTGTGGGTACGCCCAAAGGTCTCGTCGTGCCCGTCCTGCGGGATGCAGACGCGCTGTCACTTGGCGGGATTGAAAAAGGTATTGGAGAGCTGGGCGCTAAAGCGCGTGATGGTCAGCTAACCATGGCCGATATGAGTGGCGGGACGTTCACGATCTCCAATGGCGGTGTCTATGGTTCGCTGATGAGCTCTCCGATCCTGAACCCGCCGCAAGTCGGCATTTTGGGAATGCACAAGATCGAAAAGCGCCCTGTTGTCGTTGACGATCAGATCGTTATCCGCCCGATGATGTATCTGGCGCTGTCTTATGACCACCGCATTGTTGACGGCAAAGAAGCGGTGACCTTCCTGGTACGCGTCAAGGAATGCTTGGAAGATCCGGAGCGCCTGCTGCTTGATCTCTAAGGATAGGGCTTACCCGTTTAGCCTTTGGGTAAACAAAAAGCCGCGCTGGATTGCCCAGCGCGGCTTCTTTTTTTGGATGCGCAGCGCGAAGCCTTAGGCGGGCGGCGCATATTCCGTCAGCGTAATACCGTCGACAGCGGCGATATATTCCTCAATGCTCGGCGTACGGCCAAGGATCGTCGACAGGACGACAACGGGCGTGGAGGCGAGTAGGCTCTCGCCTTTCTTTTCTTCAGCGTCCTTCACCACACGACCTTGGAAGAGGCGGGTCGATGTCGCCATGACGGTGTCGCCAGGTTCGGCTTTTTCCTGGTTGCCCATGCAGAGGTTACAGCCCGGACGTTCGAGATACATGATGTTCTCATAGCTTTTCCGCGCGGCCTCTTTGGGGGCGTCGTCGTTGAACTCAAAGCCGGAATATTTCTGCAATATATCCCAATCGCCTTCTGCCTTCAGCTCATCAACAATGTTGTAGGTCGGCGGCGCGACAACCAGCGGCGCTTTGAACTCGACTTTGCCGTTTTGGCGTTCGATATTTTGCAGCATTTGCGAGATGATCTTCATGTCGCCTTTATGGACCATGCAAGACCCGACAAAGCCCAGATCGACTTTCTTGTCGCCACCATAATAAGAGACAGGACGGATCGTATCATGCGTGTAACGCTTCGATACGTCGTCATTATTGACGTCCGGGTCGGCAATCATGGGCTCATTAATAGCATCTAGATCAACGACAAATTCGCGGTAATATTGCGCATTATCATCCGGGCGAAGCGGCGGGTTTTCGCCGGACTTGATCTCGGCAATACGCGCATCCGCCTTGTCGATCAGACCTTGCAAAACGCCTTTGGCGTTATCCATGCCTTTATCGATCATAATCTGGATGCGGCCCTTGGCGATCTCTAGGGACTCGACGAGCGTTTCAGGTTCAGAAATACAGATAGAGGCTTTGGCCTTCATTTCCGCCGTCCAATCGG
Source organism: uncultured Algimonas sp. (assembly GCA_964610115.1). Classification (GTDB taxonomy): domain Bacteria; phylum Pseudomonadota; class Alphaproteobacteria; order Caulobacterales; family Maricaulaceae; genus Litorimonas. The sequence continues at coordinate 15,692 of CAZSUW010000050.1, read as the reverse complement.
TGAAGGTAAAGGCCTGATCGGACAGCAGCGTGCCGATATGGACTTCGATCACGCGGCCTTGGAAGACATTATCGCCGCCAAATTCGTCCAGCATCTGCGCTTGGGTGGCGTGCACCACATCGCGGAAATCCATATGCTTGGCCAACTTGCCTTTGAAGGTGACTTTCACAGATTCTGGGATTGGCATCGTCGCTTCGCCTGTGGCGAGCGCCAGTGCCACAGTGCCGGAATCCGCGCCAAACGCGACGCCTTTGGACATGCGGGTGTGGCTATCGCCGCCAATGATGACGTCACGATCATCGACCGTAATGTCGTTCAGCACCTTGTGGATCACGTCCGTCATCGGGTGATAAACGCCTTTGGGATCGCGCCCCGTGATAAGCCCGAAGCTGTTCATAAAGGCCATTAGCTTAGGCGTGTTGCGCTGGGCCTTCAGGTCCCAGACAGACGCGGTGTGACAGCCGGACTGGTAAGAGCCATCGACTGATGGCGAGATCACGGTTGCCGCCATCATTTCCAACTCTTGGCTGGTCATCAGGCCCGTCGTGTCTTGCGAACCCACAATATTGACCTTGACCCGCACGTCAGAGCCGGCGTGCAGAACCGTACCGGGTGCGACACCGACAGCGTTGCGGTTGAAGATTTTCTCAACGGCGGTAAGGCCTTGTCCGTCGTGGGAAATCTCTTTCGCCTTGGCGTAGACTTGCGGGGCGTCAATCCCCAAAATGCTGGCCGCCATGGTTTGCAGCTTCTTGCCGAACACGACAGCGTAAGAGCCGCCTGCGCGGATGAACTCCAGCTTTTGCGGGGTGAGGGCAGAGGCAATATCGCAGAGCTCTTCCGTCTCGTCAGCGTTGAGAAGCTTCTTCGTCTTCGTGTTGATCGTCAGGACTGTACCCGTGTCGATAGAATAGACTTGTTCAAGCTCTGGCTCGCCGTCTTCGTCGAGGACAGGTCCGCCATTTTCATTGGTCTTCTTGACCCAGTTTTTGAGATCAACCCCAATCCCGCCAGTCACGCCAATAGTGGTTTGGAAAATCGGGGAAATCCCATTTGTGCCGCCGACAATCGGCGCGATATTGATGAAAGGCACATAAGGGCTGGAGGAGATACCCGTCCAAAGCGCGACATTATTCACGCCGGACATACGCGATGAGCCCACGCCCATTGTGCCTTTTTCCGCGACCAGCATGACGCGCTTATCAGGATGCTGCGCTTGCAACGCTTTCAACGCCGCCTGCTTGTCCTTGTCATGCTCGAACATGCACTGACCGTGGAGCTCGCGGTCGGAGCGAGAGTGGGCATCTGCGCCCGGCGATAGCAGGTCCGTCGAGACATCGCCGATCGCCACGACAAATGTTGTGACTTTGATCTTTTCTTCGACCTCTGGCAGGCGCGTGAAAAACTCGGCCTTGGCATAACTTTTGAGGAGTTCAGTCGCCAGCGCGTGGCCGTCCTTGTGCGCGGCTTCGAGACGATCTGTATCGGCTTCGTAGAGGAAGACCTGCGTTTTTAGAACATCGACGGCTTGGCGTGCGATATTCGCATCATCGCCAAGTGCCAGATCGATCATCACTTCAACAGACGGCCCGCCCTTCATATGCGACAGCAGCTCAAAGGCCTTCTCAGTCGAAATTTCCGACACGTTGGCTTCGCCAAGTATGATCGACTTGAGGAATTTGGCTTTGACGCCGGCAGCACTCGTTGTGCCGGGAAGGACGTTGTAGATGAAGAAATTGAGCGAGTCTTCGCGGTATTCGTGATCCGTATCCACGATCTGTTCTATGAGCGCCTCGACCATGACCGCATCTTCAATGGGTTTGGGATGGAGGTCTTGTTTGGCACGTTCCGCAATCTCGGCCAGATAATCCGTATAAACGCTCATAAAATATCCGTCTTTCGTGGAGCGAGACAATGGGTCCTGTACTAGGTCCCGTCTCGCCAATCAGTGTCTTAGTGGGGCGGATATTTTATGTCGGGCGACTTGGCAACACCGCCTTACGCTTCGCCTCACCACGGGGTCGATAGCGTATAGGCTGAAAATGGTCGGTTCGCACAGCGCGCAAAATGCCTTAAAGGGCCGCCATTATGCGCAAAAGCAACGCCATAGACCCTGATTTTATCCTATCCGTTGCGCCCATGATGGATTGGACAGATCGGCATTGCCGTGTTTTTCATCGTCAACTGTCCAAGCAGGTTCGTCTTTATACCGAAATGGTCGTTGCGGACGCGATCATTCACGGACCGAAAGACCGGCTCCTGGCTTTTGATCCGGTCGAACACCCTGTGGCCTTGCAGCTGGGGGGCTCTGACCCTGACAAGCTCGAAAGAGCCTGCGATCTCGCCAATGCCTATAGCTATGATGAGATCAATCTGAATGTTGGGTGCCCGTCTGATCGGGTGCAGTCGGGTCGTTTTGGCGCCTGCCTGATGGCCGAGCCGGAACTTGTGGCTGAGTGTTTCAAAGCGATGGAGCGAGCGTCCGACGCCCCGGTCACCGTGAAATGCCGCCTTGGGATTGATGATCAAGACCTGACGCAAACGCTGCCAAACTTTATCGAAACAGTGGCGAGCGCAGGCTGTAAGGTTTTCATCATTCACGCGCGTAAAGCGTGGTTGAAAGGCCTGAGCCCGAAAGAAAATAGAACGGTCCCGCCGATCGACCATGATCTGGTTCAGGCCATGAAAGCCGGCTTTCCAGACCTTAAAATCCATGTGAACGGACAGCTGGAAACCGTTTCCCATGCTTTGGAAATTGGCGCAGGCCTAGACGGAGCAATGATTGGGCGAGCTGCTTATAATAATCCATGGATTTTGACAGAGATTGACTCCGCATTTGGCGCTCGACCGTTTGAAAAAAATCGGGACGCTGTGGCGTCTGATATGATCGCTTATCTTCAGGGCGTTCAGGAAAAGGACAGAACAGCCAAAGCTCTTATTCGTCACATGATGGGGCTTTATTCGGGACAGCCCGGCGCGCGGCTCTGGCGGCGGACTTTGTCCGAAGGCCTTATCTCCAAAGCGCCCCCGAGTGCGATAGTCAAAGACGCGCTAGCTGCAATGCAAAGTCGGCAAGCCGCATGAGCGAACTCTGGCTTTCAGCCGTAATGCTCGCAATTGTCGGGGGGCTCGCCGGGTTTAGTGCGGGCCTGTTTGGGATAGGGGGCGGGGCCGTCATGGTTCCCGCCTTGTTTTTTGCTTTTCATCTTTTGGGGGTCGATGAGGCGGTCTTGATGCATAGCGCTGTCGCGACGAGCGCCGCTGTCATTATCGTCAATAGCTGGCGCTCTGTACGAAGCCATCACGCCAAAGATAGCGTTGATTTTGATTTATTGTGGCCCCGTCAGTGGTGGACGTCATACGCGCTCTGGATTGGCGTGGGGAGTTTCACGGCGGCAACTTGGCTCGCCCCGCGCTTATCGTCGCAAAAGCTAACGCTAATCTTCGCGATAGTTGCAATAGGGGTGGCTTTGCAATTTATCTTCGGAAGACCGAATAAGGTCTTGCGCTCGAAGGTGCCCGGCGGGGCCGGACCGCCTGTGATAGGCGGCGGCATAGGGGGCTTATCCGCTGTGATGGGAATTGGCGGCGGCTCGCTTTCGGTCCCGTTTTTAACACTTTGCGGTGTGCCAATTCACAAGGCGATAGGAACGGCGGCAGGGTTTGGTCTCGCGATTGCGATCCCGGCCTCAATTGGCTTTGTTCTATCGGGTTGGGCTCTGCCAGGGCGACCGCTTGGCTCTCTCGGCTATGTCAACGGATTGGGCTTTGCTTTAATCGTTATCTGTGCGTGGCCCATGGTGCCGCTCGGCGCACGGTTGGCGCATCGCCTAAAGCCAGAACCATTGCGCCGCGCTTTTGGGGTTTTGCTTCTGGTAGTCGCGCTCAATATGGCGCGTCTAGCCGTAAGTTAGAGGCGTAAAATCAGCTGCGTTGGTGTCGCTTCGACTTTCTGAAGCTCACCCAAAAAGGTCATGCCGAGGAGTGAGATGCTCAGCCCCTCTTTCACGACAAGTCCCCGTACATTGCGCAACCGGATACCACCAATGCGGACCTCATCCAATTCTACCGGGGCAGCATAAGTCTGACCATTCGCCGTATTGACGAGTGCGGTATAGCGTAAGGTGTTGAGGTCAATTCCGGCCTTGCGTGCATCCTCGAGTGTGAGCGCAATCGTGGAGGCTCCGGTATCAACGAGGAAATGAACGCTACCGCGGTTCACCTGTCCGTATGTGAAGTACTGACCATTGACACGCGGGATGGAGACGACAGAGGCGCTCTGAACGGCTCGTATTTGTGTCTCGGCCGTGTCTTGGGGCGGAAGCTCAGTCGACGTCTCGGAGTGTGTCCAACCGGGCAGGAATTCCGCTAGGGCGATTTTTGATTCCTGATCGAGAGAGACATAATAGCTAAAGGCACCGGCAAAGGCCACGCAGAACAGACCCATTTTGACAAAGTTGGAGTCCATTGCGCTGTGTCCTCTGGTGCGTCTGGATCGAACGGAAGCTTCGGCTAAGGATGATTACGGGAAAGCCCTTAATTTTGGGTCAGTGAAGGCGGTTAATGTTTCGTCGCCGGCGAAGTTGTGCTGGATATAGTTCCGCAGATTGCACCTTCACCCCAGCGTCAAACCCCCTTAAGGGCAGGGCTATGACGGGCCAAACCTCTCCCTTTGATGATATTCGCCAATTGGCGAAAAGCGTGCCGAACCCCGACTTGGCAGCGGCTGAGGCTTTGCGCGACCGTGCGAAAACCTTGGGTCGTGGCCTTGATCCACTGGGCACCTTGGTTGATCCGCTCGCGCGCATTTCAGCCGTTCAAGGCACAGAGCAGCCCCGTCTGGCGCGCCCGCTTGTTGCGGTCTTTACCGGTAGCCACAAGGTTGCAGACGGCAGTCAGGCCGGGGCCAAGCAGCGGGTCGTTAGTCTGAGCGACGGAGAGGCGTCTGTGCGCGGTATTGCGCAACATGCGGGATCAGCTTTTAAAGTTTTTGAGTTCGGCTTGGATTTTCCGGCGGATGATTTTCGCGAAGGCCCAAGTCTGTCCGAGCGTGATTGTGCAGCCGCGATTGCGTTTGGAATGGAAGTCGTCGCCGAAGGGGCGGAACTTGTTGTTCTGGGCAATGCCGGTTTCGGCTCCGCCACAGGGGCTGCCGCGATTGCACGGGGGCTTTACGGCGGGGCGTCTAACTATTGGGCTGGCGGACATGGCGAAGACGGCCAGGCGCGGTGTGATGCGGTCAAGTTGGGCAGTCAAGCCAATGCGGATTTGCTGTCCGATCCTCTTCACATTCTGCGGGCGTTTGGCGGTCGTGATTTAGCCGGCGCGGTTGGCGCTATTCTGGCCTGCGCGCACCAAAATGTGCCCGTGATTTTGGACGGTTATGTCGTGTGTGCGGCCGCTGCCGTGGTACATGCAATCGCGCCAGACGCTGTCGCTCATTGCTTGGCTGGTCATGTCAGCGTGGAACCAGCGCACGCGGCTTTGCTTGACCGCTTGGATATGGAGCCAATTCTGTCGCAATCAATCGGCATTGGTGATGGCACAGGCGGGGCTTTGGCATTGTCATTGCTTCAAGCCGCCAATGCGGGCTTGAATACGCTATCACCGATCTAAATCTTGCCAATTTGTAGCAAGGCTTTGTCGATTATATCGGATAGGTCGCCGCAATGAGCTTATTCTCTCACCCTGATTTTGACAGCCATGAGGGCGTCCACTTCTTTGAGGACGCGGAAAGCGGTCTGCGCGCGATTATCGCCGTCCATAACACAAATCGCGGCCCTGCGAGTGGGGGTACACGGTTCTGGCATTATGAAACGGATGCTGATGCGATCACCGACGCGCTGCGCCTATCGCAGGCCATGAGTTATAAGAACGCGATGGCACGGCTTAGCATTGGCGGCGGCAAGGGCGTGATTATGAAGCCGAAAGGCGAATTTGATCGCAAAGCCTTGTTTGAAGCCTATGGCCGGGCCGTCGACACGGTTAACGGGACTTACATCACAGCCGAAGACGTTGGTGTTTCGCCCGAGGATATGGCGATTATTCGAACGCAGACACCGCAAGTGGCGGGTCTGCCGGATACATCCGGCGATCCGTCACCGGTGACGGCCGAGGGCGTCTTTCGCGGTATTAAAGTCGCCGCGCGGCGCGTCTTTGGATCCGATGACTTGTCGTATCGACGGGTCGCCGTGCAGGGTTTGGGGCATGTGGGGTACGCCTTGGCCGAACATTTGGCGAAAGCCGGGGCGGGGTTGTTTGTCGCGGATATTGACGAAGACGTTCTGGATCGTGCGCGGACCCAACTTGGCGCGCGCGTGATCCGCCCTGATGCGATCCATGCGCAAGATGCAGATATTTTTGCGCCCTGTGCGCTGGGCGGGGCGATTAACGCCAAGACCTTGCCGCAAATTTCCGCCAAGATTGTTGCAGGCGCGGCGAATAATCAGCTGGCTACACCCGATATGGCAGAGGCCTTGGATCGGCTGGGCATTCTTTATGCGCCAGATTATGTGATCAATGCGGGCGGAATTATCAATGTCGATGCGGAAGTGTCTCATCCGAAATATGATCCGAAATGGGTGAAACGAAAATTGGTGGAATTAGAAGACACTCTAGAACTCGTCTTTGCCCGCGCGGAAGAGACCAAGCAGCCGACGATTTCCGTCGCGAATGAGATTGCACGCGAGCGTTTGGCGGAGCGACGGGATTGGCGATAAGCTCGCCAGTTGACACTGACCCCTTAGCCCGCGCACTGTCTTATCAAAACAAAACGGGGAGGTCGTGGTGGCCGCAAATACATTCTTAGCGCCGGTTTTGGTTCTGATCGGCTGGTCTCTGCTGATCTGGATATTGCTCTATGCGCGTCGTATCCCGGCCATGCAGGCGGCAAAAATTGCGCCGGATGAAGCGAAAAATCCGCATAGTGGCTGGAAAAGCAAAGTCCCGCTAAAGGCCGAGGCAGCGGCACATAATTATAATCACTTGATGGAACAGCCGACCATTTTCTATGCATTGATGTTCTATGCTATGCTGACGGGGAATACGGTAAGCTGGGTCTATTACCTGGCGTGGGCTTATGTAGGTGTTCGGGTTCTGCATAGTCTTGTGCAGGTCTCGACAGGGCCGGTCATGGTCCGCTTTCCGTTATTCGTCTTATCAACCCTTTGCCTGTTTGGCATGATCGCGGTTATGGTGTTGGCATGAGCACGATTTTAGTCACACTCATCACCTTTATCGACCAAGAGGAATATGCTCACTATGCCGCCATGGCTGGGAAGCTCTTCATGGCAGAGGGCGTGAAAGTCCACGTCAATGACGAAAATCCAGAGCGCGTGGCGGGCGATATCGCGGCGGATAAAGTCGTCGTGTTAGAGTTTCGCGACGATGCACATATGGCGAAAGTTCTCGGCTCGGAAGCCTATCAAGCCGCCATGGTTCACCGGGAAAAAGCGATCAAAATTCGCACGCTGAAGGTCGAGCGGTTCCAAATGCCTAAGACGGCTTAGGCCATGTGGCGGGCTCTGCTGGTCTGCTTAGCGATAGTCGGCCTCTCAGCCTGCGCCACAACATCGCCTGATGAAGACGCGTCCGCTATTGACGCGCCACCTGTTGAAATGCGCAAAGGCGTCGCGATTACACTGCACTACCCTGTGCCCGATCCCGTCCTCGACCTAGTGGCCGATGTCGCTGTCCTGGCCGGGGAGCCGTCTTTGACGATCACATCCGGCGCGCGCACGCCGCGTAAGCAGGTCGAGGTGATGATTGATTATTATCTAGAATGTGAGCCACATCCAACCTTGCCGGATTGCAGCGTTGCCTATCTTTTGCAGACCTATGAGCCTGAATGTCTCGGCAATTTGGTCGAGATCTATGAAGCAGCAGCGCCATTAAGTGCGTTATCGCCAGAGCGCCGCGAAACGGCCGTGGCGGCAATGGCAAATGAGGTTGAAATCGCAATCTCAGCCTTAGATGCGGATCCCACTGTCGAACGCCAGTGCATGTCGCACGTAAGCATGAACGGGCAATTCGCGATCGATCTTGATCCCGGTGCGATGGAAAGTCCGTTCGCTGTCTATCACGCAGTGCGCGCCATGGGGGACCGGCTAAAGCAAAGCCGCTTTTACTATCCACCGATTGAGGGTGTGCCAGAAAGCCCCGCGCCGGATGCCGCCTTCCATCTGGAAGTCTTTACGCAATAGAGGGCCCGTCTTTGGTTTTCCCAAGCGCTGTCCACACATCAGCCAGAGCAATAAAGTCCGCGCTTTCATCCGGGTCGCGGTCGCGGTTGAGGTCAGCCGGGCTATTACGCGTGATAAGGATGCCAATGGGTTGGCCTGTTGCAATGTCAATGACGGGGCCGCCACTCATGCCGACGACGACGGGTTCATCCGGGTCCTTGATATGGACGATCCACTGTCCCGGCATGCGCTCGTGATAGATCGCGCCGTCCCGGCTTTCCATATGCCGAGACCCGGCTGGAAAACCGAGTAAGCGTACCTTCTGACCAACGAAAGGCTTGGGCGGCGCTGTCTGTGGCCGCGTGATCCCAGCCAAGGCCGCGTCCAAGCCATCCGGCCAGTCTATCAGGGGACCCGTTGCGAAATCGGCGGCATTACCTTGTGCGTCAGTGATGCAATGGCCCGCGCTGGCCCATCCGCCCCAAAGCGAAAACCAGGTCGTGTAGCATTGGAAATTTGAGTGATTGTGAAAGAAGCGCCTCACGTCCAATGTTGTGGGTTGGGAGGGTTTCGGCGTGATGGGGTCGCGTGGGGCCGCCTCTGGCGGGACTGGCGCGTCTGGTTTTGTTCGCCGCTGTATATAGGGCTCCGGCGCAGGTTTTGGGCGACGCTTGAAAAAACCAAATAACATAAGTGACTTGTGTGGCTCTTAACCCATGCTAGCAAGGGCCATGCGATTAATTTTTTTATGTGCGGCCTTATGTCTGTCAGCCTGCACAACGTCCGCCACAGCCAAAGGTGAAAAACCGCGCGAAGCGATTTGCTTGAACTTACCGGTAGGGGATTATTGCGCTTATGATCCAAACCGTGATGCCAAAGCGGATTTAGCCACGGCTATGGCCATTGCGGCGGAGAATGATCAGAAGACCCTTTTGGTGATGGGGGCGGATTGGTGCCATGACAGTCGGGCGCTTGCGGGGCATCTTCGCAAAGAGCGCTTCACCCCCCTCATCGCGGAACATTATCGACTGGTCTATGTCGATGTGGCGCAGAAAAACCGCAATATCGATATTGCGCAGCGTTTTGGCTTTAATCGAATTGTCGGTACTCCGACCGTGATTATTCTGGACAGTGATGGGACTGTTTTAAACCGTCGCGAAGCGCCGACTTGGCGGAATGCCGCAAGCCGGTCCGAAGACGATATCTATACGTATTTCGAAACCTACGCTGCAAAAGAATAAAACTGGGGTAATGGCACAATGTTTATCGGTCATTATGGTCCAGCAGTTTGGGATGCGCATCGCACCAATGGCGTACGTCTCTGGCATGGTTTCCTGGCGGTCCAGGCGATGGATATCGTCTTTTGCGTGCTCGCCATATTGGGTGTGGAAGGTGGGCCGCTAGAGGGGGCGCATCCGCTCGCCTTTTATATTCCCTATTCGCATAGCCTCGTCGGGGCGATCATTATCGCCATGGCTGTGTCAGGATTTTATCGGCTGATCCGTCCGGCTGCAGGGGCGAAGGCGGCGCTAATTATGGGGCTTTTGGCATTCTCGCACTGGCCATTAGACTTGATCGTTCACCGACCCGACCTGCCGATTATGCCGGGTGGGGATACGTTGTTAGGATTAGGTTTGTGGGACTTGCCTTGGGTCGCCTTTGGGTTGGAAGTCCTTTTACTGGGCGGGATGATCGCATGGTGGTTGCGGGTCACCAGCGGCCCGCGTTGGACAGCGATGGCCGTTTGGATCATGGTTGCGCTCATGTCCGCCTTGCAATTTGGTTCGATCGTAGAGCCGACATTGCAAGTGCAAGCCGGAACGTTCGACCCAAATAGCGTGCCTGATCCCGTCATTTTTGGGATTTCGGGTCTTGTCTTCTTCCTTCTGGTCGCGGGCCTTGTCGCGCTGATTGAGCGCAAGAGACAGCCTAAAGCTGATCGTCCCTAATCTTTCCGGGTAGGCTCGTCGCTTGGTTGGCTTTGGCTTTCGCAAGGCGAAGCCCGCGCCCTGTAAGCACTGCATCAGCCCCAAACTTCGCCCGTGCTAAATCGGTAGCCCGTTCGGCAGCACTCCGCTTGGCGGTCATGGGGTCAAGCAGGTCGCCCCCATCTGCGCCCGGTTTGCAAAGACCGCTAATCCCGGCGCCGATAAGACGATAGGACGCGCCGCTTTTGCTGACCTCTTGTTCGAGTAAGGGTTCAAGGGTTCGAAACAATGTGTCCGCCAGTTGAGCGGGTTGGGCCAAAGTCCGGCGACGGGTTATGGATTTAAATTGCGCGGTCTTTAGTTTTAGCGTGACAACCGTGCCCGCCATATCTTTCGCTTTACTGCGGTCCGAAGTTTTCATGCAGACTTGCCAGAGCTTGTCTTTCAGCGCGTCGAGATCGCGAATGTCTTCAGAGAAGGTTGTCTCCGCACTGATGGATTTCCTTATATGGGTCGGGTTGACGCGGCGAAAATCTTCGCCGCGAGACAGTCGGGCCAATCGAAGACCCTGATCACCAAACCGTTCGGCAAGACGTTTGTCTGGCCACGTCCGAACATCTGCAATTGTGCACAAACCCGCTTTTTCCAATTTCGCAGCGAAGGCCGGGCCAATCCCATAGATAAAGCCAACAGACTGTTGATCTAGAAAGGTCTGCGCATCGCCGCGGCCTAACACGGCAAACCCATTGGGCTTGTCCAGATCAGACGCTGTCTTGGCGAGGAACTTGTTGTATGACAAACCCACAGAGACTGTGACGCCGACGTCTTCAAGAATACGGGCCTGCAAGCGCACGAGGCTTTGGGCGGGGGAGCACCCATGCAGGCGTTCGGTGCCGGAGAGATCCAGAAAAGCTTCGTCGATCGATAGAGGTTCAATAAGTGGCGTAAGGTCGTTCATCAGCTCGCGTATGCGCCGGCCTTCACGGGCGTATTTTTCCATATCGCCTTTGACGACGGTTAGGTCGGGGCAGCGCTTCAACGCTTGAAACATGGGCATCGCAGACCGGATCCCGTAAATCCGCGCATGATAGCAGGCAGCAGACACAACGCCGCGCCGACCGCCCCCGACAACGACAGGCTTATCGCGCAGCGCTGGATTATCCCGTTTTTCAATCGATGCGTAAAAAGCATCGCAGTCAACATGGGCGATAGAGAGGCTCGCAAGCTCTGGATGGCTTAACCGCCGCGTTCCCCCGCAAGCCGCGCAGGCGCCAACTGACGGCATGATCTCACCGCAATCTCGGCATAATGTGAGCGGGTCTTCATGTGACGCCATGGGGGAAGCCGTTTAGTATCCTCTTAATATGTTCTTGTTATGTTCTATTCCTAGATCGCACTATGGTTAAGCAAGACCTAAGCGCGGTTCCACGCTTCTTTAACGCTGGTCTGTCAGAGACTGGGCACACAAACAAGATGCAGGCACTCTTCATGGCGCAAGTCGGGCTGGAGAGGAGACCCGCGCTACAGGTGAATTGGACATATGCTTAAAGCCATGCCGAAAAAGGTTCTCATCGTTGAAGATAATGAGCTGAACATGAAACTGTTCAGCGACCTACTGGGTGCGCATGGATATGAAACGCGAGAAACCCGTGAAGGGTTAAAAGCGATTTCAATTGCAAAAGATTTCCGGCCCGATCTTATCCTGATGGATATTCAACTACCAGAAGTATCCGGCCTGGAAGTCACCAAATGGCTGAAAGACGACAAATCTCTATCGGACATCCCCGTCGTGGCTGTGACAGCCTTTGCGATGAAAGGCGATGAGAAGCGCATCCGTGATGGCGGCTGTGTCGGCTATATCGCGAAACCGATCACGGTCAGCAGTTTCTTGGCGACCGTCCGCAAGTTTAGCCAACCGAAGTAAGTCGAGGCGCCTTTTATGTCTGCGCGCATATTAGTTGTTGATGATCTGGCCCCGAACCGTAACCTGCTAGAGGTTAAGCTCGCGGCGGAATATTATGATGTTTTGACGGCAAGCTCTGGCGAAGAAGCTCTTGATATTGCCGAATCAGAGCGACTCGATCTGATCCTTATGGATGCCATGATGCCCGGCATGGATGGGTTTGAAGCCTGTAATAGAATTAAATCTAATCCGGCCCTCTACCACGTGCCTGTGGTTATGGTGACGGCTTTGGAAGAAGCCAAAGACCGCATTCGAGGTCTAGAGGCCGGAGCGGACGATTTCATCACCAAACCGATTGATGATTTTAATCTCATCGCGCGCGTGCGATCCCTTCTGCGTCTGAAAATGACAACGGATCAGCTTATGTCCCATACTGGACATTCTGTTGAAAATTGTCGCCCCCTTTTGGATCAAATCCAAAAACGGGCTGGGCGTATCCTGGTCATTGGGGATGAGTCTGCACAGCCTGAAAAAGTTGCGAACCTTTTGAACGGCGAACACGCTGTGATTTGCGAATCTGATCCCGTTACAGCTGTTCGTCGGGCCAAAGGCGGGATTGACCTGCTGATCGTTTCATTGCTTGCCGAAACATTTGATGGTCTGCGCGTGTGTGCAAGTTTGCGCTTCAATGCCGAAACGCGGGATACGCCGATCCTCGCTATTGGCGATCCGGACGATCACCCACGTTTTGTGCGCGCTTACGATCTCGGCGTGAACGATACGATTATGCGCCCGATTGACAAGCAAGAGCTCCGCGCGCGGATTAACTCGCTCCTCCGTCGAAAATTCTACGCTGATAGCTTACGGGATAATTTCAACGAAGATTTGGAAATGGTCATTAGTGACCCGCTGACCGGGCTTGGCAATCGCCGCTATTTCGAAAGACAGATCGAACCACTGTTTGACCAGTTAGAGCGTCAAGACAAAGCCTTTTCGATAATGGTGTTCGACATTGATCACTTCAAACGTGTCAATGATATTTTGGGCCATGATATGGGCGATCAGATCTTGAAAGAGGTTGCAGCCCGCCTCGTCACCAATATGCGCGCGGTTGATATCGTATCTCGTTATGGTGGCGAAGAATTTATGATCGCTATGCCAGAAACGACTCTGGAAGAGGCTTACATCGCCGCCGAGCGGGTGCGAGCGTTCATCGCTGGCACACCCGTTTTCGTTGATGGCAAAGCGTTAGAAATTACAACAAGTGCTGGCGTGGCCGAAGTCACTAAGGGCGAGCAGTTGCGTGACGTTTTCCGGCGGGCTGATGCAGCACTTTATGTCAGTAAACGTAATGGTCGTAATCGTGTCAGCGTTGCTGATCAAAACGACAAAAAGGCCGCGTAGCGCGACCTTTTTATTCAACTCATCGCGAACAACGATGATCAGACTCTTTCTTACGGACGCCTCGTGAGGCGGGCAAAAACCTTTACTTGATCTTGCCTTCTTTGAACTCGACATGCTTGCGCGCGACGGGATCATACTTCCGCTTGACCATTTTCTCGGTCATTGTGCGGGAATTTTTCTTGGTCACATAGAAGTAACCCGTACCTGCCGTGCTGTTCAGGCGAATTTTGATAGTTGTTGGCTTAGCCATGACAAAACGTCCCTTTAGGAGGGTGGAATGCGAAGCGCGGCGAATAGGGGCGAGCCGCCTGTGAGTCAACTGGGTGCGGCAGGTCTTAACCCCCGCCTCCGCAGTGGCATTTTCGAGCTAAAGCGGGTACGCCTTTACGTTCATGTTAGGCCCCACTTCGAATCGACCGACGATAACACGTCTACCGCCGCAAACGGTCAACCGGATCGCGGCCGGAGAGGTCGTTGAGCGCCCGGCCAGCGTGATCAAAGAACTGGTCGAAAATGCGATTGATGCGGGCGCGACCCAAGTCGATATTCGCTATGAGGATGGGGGGCGGACCCGCATTATCGTGACAGATGATGGGCACGGTATGAGCGCGGATGATATGCCAGTCGCGCTGGAACGCCACGCCACCTCAAAACTCCGTCCAAATGATCTGGGCGAATGGGATTTGCTAAATATTGCCAGTCTGGGCTTTCGTGGCGAAGCCCTGCCCTCCATTGCGTCTGTGTCGCGCCTGACCGTAACCAGTCAGGTCGCAGAAGCCCGCGAGGCGGCTGAAATTAAGGTGGAGGGCGGGACAAGCTCCGGCGTCCGCCCCGCGCCACGTTTGGGCTTGCCAGGGACACGCATCGAAGTGCGCGATCTGTTTTACGCGACGCCCGCGCGCCTAAAGTTTCTAAAATCAGAACGCAGCGAGTCACTGGCAATATCTGATATTGTGAAGCGCCTCGCTATGGCCAACCCAACAGTCGGATTTACCTCTGGAAGTCCGGCGCGCACGACGATCAAGCTTGTCCGTCAAGCTGAGGGCGATGCCGGACGATTGGCGCGTCTAGCTGATGTATTAAGCGCGAGCTTTGGCGAGAACGCCGTCAAAGTCGATCAGACCCGCGACGCCATCCGCCTGTCTGGCTTTGCCGGATTGCCAACCTTTTCGCGTGGTAACAGCCAACATCAATTCCTGTTTGTGAATGGACGCCCCGTCCGGGACCGGGTTTTATTGGGCGCAGTGCGAGGGGCTTACCAAGATTATCTGGCGCGCGACCGCCATCCTGTTGTGGCGCTGTATCTCGATGTGCCGCCTGAATTGGTCGATGTAAATGTTCACCCCGCCAAGACCGAAGTGCGTTTCCGTGCGCCGGGGGTTGTCCGCGGCTTGATCGTGTCCGCGCTTCGTCACGCCTTGGCAGAAGCAGGCCACCGCGCCTCGACGACGGTATCAGACTATGCGCTGGGCCGCATTCAGGCGGGGCAAGGCGCTTATGCCTATCAGCGGGATTATCGACCGATGGAACGCGCCGCTCCGCCTCCGGATATGCAGCATTTGTTGGATGGCGCCCCGTCCGATTTCCGTAGCGCGCGCGTCGAAGAGCAGGCTCAGACTTGGCAAGCGCCGCAGCCTTTCAATGCTAACCCGCAGCCCAATGCCTATTCTCCGCCCGCAGACGCGCTGCCGCTTGGCCTCGCCCGCGCACAGCTTCACGAAACTTATGTTGTTGCGCAAACCCAAGACGGCATCGTGATTGTCGATCAACACGCCGCCCATGAACGCCTGGTCTATGAACGGATGAAACGGGCCATGGCCGACAAAGGTGTTGAACGGCAGACCATGTTGATCCCGGATATTGTCGAACTCGGCGAAACGGATGCCGCGCGGGTATTGGAGCGCGCCGATGAGCTAGCCGAAATGGGATTGATCTTAGAGCCTTTTGGTGTCGGTGCCATACTAGTGCGCGAAACTCCGGCACTGCTAGGCAAGCTCGACGCGCAAGGCCTGCTCCGTGATCTGGCCGATGATTTGTCCGAATATGACGAAGCGCTCAGCCTCAAAGAACGGTTTGAACATGTGTGCGGGACGATGGCCTGCCATGGATCTGTCCGTGCGGGGCGGCGTCTCACCGGTGAGGAAATGAACGCGCTGCTGCGCGAAATGGAAGCCACCCCCCATAGCGGCCAATGCAATCATGGCCGCCCCACCTATGTGGAGTTAAAGCTCGCCGATATTGAGCGGTTATTTGGGCGGCGGTGAGGCGATGGGGCTG
>CAZSUW010000049.1:0-19416 GCA_964610115.1 uncultured Algimonas sp. | reverse complement strand
ACGATTGACCCCGCGCAAAGAACCTAAGCGGGTTCGTCTTGCCAAAACCCGAAATCATTCCCGCCTTGGATTAGGATCGCGCACGTGCCCTCACCCGCTAGCGGCATAGGCGGCAAGGCGAGCGTCGCCCCGGCAGCAATAGCAGCGTTGACCGAAGCCTGAATATCGTCCGTACCGAAATAAGGGCGAATAACCGGCAATTCATCATCCCGCATAGGCGCGCGCACGCCCACGCGGCCACCATCAATGAGGGCCGCCACACGCGCATTGCCAAGGGCGGGGATAGGGTCGGAGAAACGGACGCCTTGTGCCGCTTCCAGATGTTTCATCGTGCCGGTCACATCCGGTGTGACGATTTCCAGATAGCTGATCTTCATAATCCAAACCCCATATTTTCCGTACTCAAACCTCTAAGGCTGAAGGAAAAAACAGGGCAAGGACATTTTTCTAAATCTTATTCCGCGCGATCTGCTGCTTGGCGATGATGATGCGTTGCATCTCATTCGTACCTTCGCCAATGCACATCAGCGGGGCTTCGCGGAAGAGGCGCTCGACAGGGTATTCTTTGGAATAGCTATAACCCCCATGAATACGCATCGCTTCCAAGCTGTTCTCAACCGCCATCTCGGACGCGTAATATTTCGCCATGCCCGCTTCCATGTCGCAGCGTTCGCCGCGGTCATAGGCTTCGGCCGCGTCGAGGCACATCAGTTCCGCCGCGCGCGTCTTGGTCGCCATTTCGCCGAGTTTCAGCTGGATGGCTTGGTGTTCGGCGATGGGCTTACCAAAAGTCTCGCGTTCCTGTGCGTAGCGGGTGGACTCGGATAGAGCGCGTTTGGAAATACCAACGGCGCGGGCGGCGATATTGATCCGGCCGAGCTCCAAACCACCAACCGCCATGAAGAAGCCCTGACCTTCTTCACCGCCAATCAGGTGACGCTTGGCGTCCAAGCGGTAATTGTCGAAAAACAGCTCACCGCTATCAATACCCTTATAGGCCAGCTTCTGCATTTTATTGCCCGTGGTGAAGCCTTCATATTTTTCGCCCGTGTCCGGATCGACCTTGGGCGCGATCAACATGGACATGCCTTTGTAACGCTTCTCCGTCAGGTCGGGGTTGGTCTTGACCATCAAGGCGACCGCGCCGCCATTAATCCCGTTTGAAATCCACGTCTTGGACCCATTCACCACGTAATGATCACCGTCTTTTTTTGCGACCGTTTTGATCGCTTGAAGGTCTGTGCCCGCATTCGGCTCCGTTAGGCCGAGGCCGCCACGAATTTCGCCTGAGGTGAATTTCGGCAGCCAATAATCTTTCTGGAAATCTGTGCCATATTTCTCGACAACGGTCGCCATCATCAGGTGAGAGTTGAAAATCCCGGTCAAACTCATCCACTCTTCGGAAATACGCATAACGATTTTGGCATAAGTCGTCGCATTCAGGCCGAGCCCGCCATAGTCCGGCGAAATCGTCGCGCCGAAAAGACCAAATTCTTTCATATCTTCGACAAATTCGTGCGGATATTCGTCGGCATGTTCCATTTCCATGACGCGCGGGCGGACTTTTTCACGGCACCAACGGTCAATCGTATCGAGCATCATCCGCTCTTCTTCGACAGAGAATTGTTCGGGATCGGGCATAGCGTTCATGGCGAGGGCTTATCCTGTTTTTCTTGCGCGCTGCATACCGTCCTAATTCAGCAGGAGTATGACTTGGCGCAAAGTCGGACGTCCTGTCGCACGTCTTCTGTTAAATCGTCGAAAAAAGGCAACGAAAGTATAGGCCAGCGCGTAAACTGGTCATAATTGAAGCGGCTTCAGCCTGCGTTTTCCATCCTAATTTGAAAATAGGGGCCGTGAAAACATAGGTCAGCGCAAAGGGAGGGCTGTGCATGCCATCTGACATCTTGGGATTGAGCAGGGCACGGCCTTTTCGGACACTCCCCGTTCTGTTGTCTCTATTTGTTCTGATAGCGTGCCAAGAAACAGTTGTCGAAAGTCGGCGCAGCCTGTCCACGGTCCAACCGGATCGCGGCAATATTCAGCGTGTGATCGGCGCGTCCGGCAAAGTCGTGCCGCGCGAAGAGGTTACTGTCGGCTCTGAAGTCTCAGGTAAAGTTATCGAGGTTCTGGTCGATTTTAACAGCCTGGTCAGCGAAGGCGAGGTGCTGGCGCGGATTGATCCGACATCCTTTCAAAGCCGCGTGCAACAAATTCAAAGCCGGATCGATTCCGCTCTCGCCGATATTGAGGTGCAGCTCGCCTCAATCGAGCGCGCCCAAGTCGCCTTAGCCAATGCCGAGCAACAACTTGCCCGACGCGAAGGTCTTTTTGCCCAAGAGGCCATCAGCCAAGCGCAGCTGGAATTTGCCCAACGTGATGTTGGGATTGCGCGCGCGGATATGAAACTGGCCGAAGCGCGGCGACTATCGGGGGAGGCCAGCGTTAAGCAATTGCGCGCGCAATTAGTCGAGGCGCGCGCCGATCTGGATCGCACAACGATCCGCAGCCCGATTGACGGCGTGATTATCGACCGCAAAGTCGACCCGGGGCAGACTGTTCAAGCCAGTTTTAATGCGCCAGAGCTTTTCTCGATCGCGGCTGATCTTTCCCAGATCACGGTCGATGCCAGCGTTGTGGAAAGCGATGTGGCCGGGTTGGAAGCGGGCGATAAGGCCAGCTTTACCGTGGATGCTTATCCGGACGATCCGGTCGAGGGTGTGGTCAATCAGCTGCGTCTTAAATCATCAGAGCAAAATAATATCGTCTCTTACACGGCGGTGATCGATGCGGCGAACCCGAATGGAATGCTGATCCCCGGCATGACGGCAAATTTGCGGATCACAACGGAAACGCGGCCCGGCGTCTTGCGCCTGCCCGCCTCTGCGGAACGCTTCCGCCCTTCACCTGAAGATATTGCCGCTTTTCAAAGCGAAGACACGGACACAGCCAAGCCCAGCCTGTTAGAACCGACCTATGCGCGTCTGCGCTCTATTGGCATGAGCGAGACGCGCCTGGCCCAATTCGCGGAACAGACCGAAGCGGCGACCGAGAAAGTCCGTGACGTACTGAACGATCCATCCCAGCCCTGGATGCATGCCCGAATGCGTACGCAGCTGGCGGAATTGGTGGAGTCAAAAATCCGCACCTTCCTCGACGCAGACG
This sequence comes from uncultured Algimonas sp., assembly GCA_964610115.1. GTDB lineage: Bacteria > Pseudomonadota > Alphaproteobacteria > Caulobacterales > Maricaulaceae > Litorimonas. The sequence goes on along the minus strand of CAZSUW010000049.1, from coordinate 16,251 downwards.
AACGGCAAGCCTATGCCGCCAAAATCTCTGAAGAGCGCACGATCCGGCCCGTCGATCTCTGGGTCGCCAATGGGGACGGTACGATGAGCCAGCGGACTGTGCGCCTCGGCCTGTCAGATGGCAGCTTTGTCGAAGTCGTCAGCGGATTAGAGCCGTCTGATCGCGTCGTGATCGGCGTGCGTGATGGCAATGCCGGGGGCGGTCGCCCCAATGGACGCCCGGGCGGGAGGCCCGGCGCGTGATTACCACACGCGCGCTTCGTAAATCCTACCGTATGGGCGATCAGGTCATCCACGCGCTGGACGGTGTTGATCTGCACGTACCGAAAGGGCAGTTCACAGCCGTCATTGGCGCGTCAGGGTCAGGCAAATCAACGCTAATGAATATGCTTGGCGGGTTAGACGCCCCCGATAGCGGGGCGGTGGAAATTAACGGGCAAGATATAGCGGGCCTGTCGCTGAAAGCCCGCGCGCGTTTTCGGAATGAAACGCTGGGTTTTGTGTTTCAAAGTTTCCAGCTCTTGCCGCGGCAATCGGCTGTCCGCAATGTGGCCCTGCCTTTATCCTATCGTCGCCCTAAACCGTCCGATGCTTTAGCCCGCGCAAAAGCCGCCATGGACTCCGTCGGGCTTGGCGGCCGGCTGGACAATAAACCGACGCAGCTTTCGGGTGGACAGCAGCAACGCGTGGCCATCGCCCGCGCCCTCGTCGGCGAGCCCAAGCTCTTGCTCGCCGACGAGCCGACAGGCGCGCTCGACAGTCAGACATCGACCGACATTATGAACTTGCTCGTGAAGCTGGGGCGTGAAGGTTTGACGATTATCCTCATCACCCATGATCTGGATGTCGCCGCCTATGCCGAACGGGTCATTACCATGCGGGACGGGCAGATTGTGTCAGACGAGTTGAACGGGCGGGCGGCGGCATGACCTTGCTTCGCCTCGCCTTAAGCTCACTGATGGAGCGCAAAGTCCGCTCGCTGCTGACCATGCTAGGAATCATCATTGGCGTTGCGTCCGTATTTGCCATGTTGGCCATCGGGAATGGGGCCAAGGCGCAAATTCTGGAAGGTTTCGATGGGCTGGGCACACGAACTGTATCCCTCTCTCCGATCTGGCAGGGCCAGCGCCGAAGCCAGAGCCGCCCGTATCGACGGTTCAACGAAGCAGACCTGCGCGAGCTCGCGGCTCTCCCGAATGTCGAAGCCATTTCCGGGCGTGTGCAGCGTGAGGAGGTGGCGGTTGTCCCGGGTGCGGATTGGGCCACAGATATTGTCGGCACAGATGAAAACTATCTCTTCACCGAAGAAATGGAAATCCGGCACGGTCGTAATCTGGATCCATCCGACCACGAATTTGGCCGCACAGTCGCGGTAATTGGATCAGCCGCAGCTAAACGCTTGTTTGGCGAAAGCTTCCCGGTTGGGCAGACGGTTTCGATCAAGAAAGTCCCGTTCGAAATCGTCGGCCTGATCGAAGAAAAGGATGCCGGCATTAGCTGGGGCGGTGATCCGAACGATATTATTCTGGTCCCGCGCAGCACGGCCCGCAATCGCCTGTTCGGCAATGACTGGCTGGTACGCAATCAGATTGACAGCATTCGTATGGTCGCCACCTCACGCGGGGCCGTCAATCAAATGCAAAGCAATATTGACGCGGTCTTGCGCCGATCGCGGGGCCTATCGCCAGCGGATGCGCCTGACTTTCGGGCCTTCAACTCTGCGCAGGCTCAAGAACAACGCGCCAGCGCCGGTCGGGTCTTCACCATTCTGCTTGCCTCTATGGGCGCGATCAGCCTTCTGGTCGGCGGCGTGGGGGTGATGAATATCATGCTGGTCAGCGTCACGGAGCGGACGCGAGAAATCGGCCTGCGCATGAGTGTCGGTGCGCGGCGCGGTGATATTCTCAAACAGTTTTTGGTCGAAGCCATTGTGCTGTGCGGGCTTGGTGGGCTGGTCGGGCTGGTGCTTGGCTTTGGCGCCAGCAAACTGGCGGAAAACGCATCTGTGCAAAATGGCGAAGCCTTGCTGAAGACCGTGACCGATGCGCCCACGGCCCTCCTCGCCTTTGGCTCGGCTGTGCTGATCGGCGTATTGTTCGGGTTCCTGCCCGCGCGGCGCGCCAGTCGTCTCAACCCTGTGGAGGCGCTTCGTCATGAATAATTGGGCCATGAGTAATTGGGCCAGGAAGAATGCCTTGCGCCTGCTGCTGACAACAGCCTTATTCCTGCCGCTCTCTGCCTGTCAGTCCGGATTGAACGGGGGCACGACGCGCATTGACGCAACAGCCGAACAGGCTGCGCTGGCCGATGGAATTCCGGATCGTCTCCCTACCGCGCTAACCTCTTTACAATCGGGGATCCGCCCTGAGAGCCTGTCAGCGCTTTACGCTGACCCTTTGCTCACTGGCTATTTGGACCGGGCCGTCGCAGCCAATACGGATATTGCGACCGCGCGCATCCGCCTCACAGCGGCTGAGGCCCGCTTGCGCCAAGCCCGCGCAAGACGTTCGCTCAGCCTTTCCACCTCTGGCGCTCTGGTTCTTGCGACCGGTATAGAGGATATTGACCTGACAGACAGTGGCAGCCTTGGCCTGTCAGCCGCCTATGACCCAGACTTGTTTGGAGGCCTTCGCGCCGGGTTGCGCAGCGCAGACGCCCGCCGCGCTATACAGGACGCCGAACTCGCGCGCCTGCAACGCATTATCCAGACCCGCACCGCGCAGAGCTATATCGCGGCAGTCGCGGCGGAAGCGCAACTCGCACTCGCGCAGGAAAACTTCGATTTCCTTGGCGAAACTTTACGCGTATCCCGCGCACGCTTTGACGCCGGCGACATTGCCCGCGCGGACTTTGCATTATCCGAGGCCGAATATGAGAATAGCCGCGCCGCCCTTGCCGCGCAGACCTTATCAGCCCGCGAAACGCGTCGGGCGCTGGCGACGTTACTGAACGAATTTGCCGATGAAGACCTCATGCTTGCGCCCGACTTGCCCGTAACAAACGGACTGACGATGAGCCTGCAAAGCCAAGCCGATCAAGCCGTCTTGTCCCGCTTTGATGTTGAAGCTGCACGCTTGGCCGTAGTGGCCGCCGCTGCAGATGTGGACGCGGTGCGGGCATCGACCTTACCCTCTATCTCGCTATCTGGTGGGCTGAGTGGTGGTCTGTCGATCGGCGATCTATTCGACATTGACACCTATATCAGCCGCCTTTCCGCCAGCATTGCCGATACGATTTTCGACGGTGGGGGCGAGGCCGCACGACTTGATGAAGCCAAGACCGCGATTGATCTCGCCCTAATCAATTACGAGGTAAACGCCCGCGACGCCTATCGTGAATTAACCAGTAGCTTTGATCAGGTTGAGGTTAGTGCCGCCCGGGTCACGGCCTTGCAAGCCGCCAGTGTTGCCGCAGAACGCGCGCTGGAATTGGAAACCATCCGCTTTGATCTCGGCGAAGCCATCCTGCTCGACGTATTAACCGTGCAGCGGCGGGTAAACTCTATCCTCAGCGCCCGCATCAGCGCAGAAGCGGCTTATCTGCAAGCGTTGGCCGAGGCGGACCTCGCCGCCGGGCCTGTGCGCTAGTAATTCCCGACCTTATCTTCCACTGCATTGCCGCGCTGGGGGATGAGCATGTTGCGTTTAAATGTGCAGACCATCGTCCCGTCTTGGTTATAGCCGCGCGTCAGGATGGTCACGATCCCGTCACCGGGACGCGATTTGCTTTCGCGCTTACCCAGGACTTCACTCTCGCCATAAATCGTATCGCCGGCAAAAACGGGGGCGGTGAACTTCACCTCATCCATACCAAGGTTCGCAATCGCTTTTTGCGAACAATCTGTCACGCTCATCCCTATCAACAGGGCCAATGTGTAAGGCGAGACGACCAGATTGCGCTTGAACTCCGACGCCTTGGCGAACTCTGCATCGAAATGCATAGGATGGGTGTTCATCGTCATCAGCGTGAACATGTGATTGTCATATTCCGTCACCGTCTTGGCGGGACGATGTTCGTAAATATGGCCCACTTCAAAGTCTTCGTAATAGCGCCCAAAGGTTTCACGGAACCGGTTTGGACCGACTTCCTTCACTGATCCAGCCATCGCATTTATCCTTTCAACAATCCCGCGCGCGCCAGTACACGTTCGGCGGCGCGTAAGATTGGCGCCTCTATCAGTTTACCTTCATGCAAAGCGGCATTGCCTTCAGCCGCCGCGTAAGCGTCACGCAGAGAGCGCGCTTTTTTGATGTCATCCTCGGACGGTTGATAAGCCGCGTGGATCGCCCCGATCTGTTTCGGGTGGATCGCGGCGCGGGAGTGAATGCCAAGATCGGCGACCCGCTTCGTATCGGCCTTGCCCCCTTCCACGTCATGGACATCCAGATAAGGCACATCAAAGACCGGGACTTCAAACGCGGCTGAACAGGCCGCCAAATGACTGCGCGCATAGTGGAAGGCTTCGAACGTCATCGGCACGCCGAGGTCTGCCGCATAGTCCCCGCCACCAAACAACGCTATGCGCGTTTTGGAATGCGCCATGATTTCCCGCGCGTTTAAAATAGACAGGCCGGATTCAATGACGGGAATAAGTGGCAGATCCGTGGGCAGCGTGTCGAGCTCTGCTGCGCTATCCACCTTAGGCACCATCAAGAACGGCAGGTCCAGCCCGGCAATCGCGGAGAGATCCTCGGTGATTTCATCTGTTCCCGGGGCGTTGCAGCGCAGCGCCACGTGAGCGTATTTCGTCTCTCGTAAGAAGGCGACGGTTTGCTCCCGTGCCGCCGCTTTCTCGCTGGGCGCGACAGCGTCTTCCAAATCAATGCAGACCAAATCGGCCCCACTTTCGCAGGCTTTCGCAAATCGTTCTGAGCGGTTGCCGGGAACAAACAACAAAGAACGCGGGATCATGGCTTTACCTGCTCTGCGAAAGCTTGCGCGATTTGTTCGCGGGTGGCGCACCAAACCTCATCATGGCGAGTGATATAATCCAGCACCTCATCTAGCGCGCCAATCCGGCCCGGACGACCGATGATGCGCAAATGAAGCCCCAAGCTCATCATCCGCGCACCGTGCGTGCGACTTTCCGCCAGCAGCGCGTCAAAGGTCCGCTTGGCATAATCCACCCACATATCGGGTGTGAAAGAAGGCGAGAGCCAGAACTTCATATCATTACTATCCACAGCATAAGGCAGGACAATGATCGGACCTTTATCCGTGACCTCCCAACGGGGGAAATCGTCTGAGTAGTCATCCATGTGATAGTCATAGCCGAGGTCGGCGAGCGTGGCGCGCAAGTGATCCGTATGCAGATAGCGCGACAGATAACCCACGGGTTTGCGCCCGCAGGTCTGCGCAATGCTGTCCGTGCCTTTGACCACGAAGTCGCGTTCTTTCTCCTCACTCATGTTAAAGGTGAAGAGCCAGCGATAGCCATGGTTCGCCGGTTCGTCCCCCCGCGCGGCAATCGCATCGCCCAGCCATGGCGCTTTTTCCAATGCTTCGGCGCAGATCGTCCATGTCGCGGGAATGTCGAACCGATCCAGCCGTTCCAGCACGCGCGGCGCACCACGATTGATCCCGTACTGATAGCTGCTCTCATTGCCATGCACACGGATTGGCGCTTTGAGGGGCGGCATGAGCTCATCAACAGGCTCCGGCGCTTTATCGCCCTTCAAGATCGACCGCTCCGCCCCTTCTTCCACATTGACGACAAGGGAAAAGGCGAGGCGTTTGCCACCGGGCCAGGTGAAGTTGGGTGGGGCGGGGTCGGAGGGACGGGTCATTCTACCACTCCCAAATTCAACTCTTGTCCCCGGCCTTGTGCCGGGGCCGCTATCTGCCAATCAACACGCATTTAAAAATCCATCTCTGCGGCAGCTTCGTTGAGCCATTCTTCACGAAGATCGCGCCAAGCCGGGTTACTCTCTTCAATCGCATTGAATTTATATTCCCGCGCCCAGCGCTTCATTCGATGTTCTATAATCAAGGCACCTTCTTTGTCTGGAAACGCCTTAAACCACACAACTTTATCTAACCCATATTTGCGGACATGTTGTGAGCCGCGACCCGATAAATGTTCGTCCAAGCGTGCCGATGGATCAGACGTTGAACCTATATAGAAAACGCCTCGTTCCCGATTAGTCATAATATAGACCCAGTTTGTTCGCGTCATCATGTCAAGACGATGGCGGCCCCGGCACAAGGCCGGGGACAAGGCTGGATTTTGAATGACAGGCTCAATGCGGTTCCTCGCCACCACTCACGTTCATACTTTCCGCCGTGATATATTTCGCTTCATCCGTGCAGAGCCAGGCGACGGCGTTGGCCGTGTCTTCGGGCAGGCCGGGACGGCCCATGGGAATGCGGGCGGCCATGGCGGCGAGATAGTCTTCGACGCTATCGGCGCCGACGACCTTGGCGAAATATTCATTCTGCCAGGCGCCGAGGCCCGTCGTGACATGGTTGGGGCAGACATTATTGACCGTGATCCCGTGACTGCCGAGTTCGGTCGCCGCAGACCTCACAAGGCCGACAAGACCGTGTTTTGAGCTTGTGTAAGCCTGCGCATGGGGAAAGCCGGACTTAGCCGCTTGGCTTGCTATGTTGACGATGCGCCCGCCCTTGCCTTGATCGACCATGACTTCCGCAGCGGCTTTCAGCCCAAAGAATGCGCCCGTGAGGTTCACGTCGATCACGGCGCGCCAGTCATCCTCGGTCACGTCTAGGAGCGGCTTCATAATATAGCCGATCCCGGCATTATTGACCCAAATATCGAGCGCGCCATGTTCGCTGACCGCGTGGCTTGCCAGGGCGCGGACTTCTTCCAGAGAGCGCACGTCACAGGTTTTGGTGCTGACAGAGACGCGCAAGGCCCGCAGCGCTTCGGCAATACTTTCCATTTCGTCTGTTGTGCCAATATGCGCTTCGCCCGTCGCCGCATCGCGGGATTGGCCGATGTCAGAAATGACGATGTTGCAGCCATCTTCGGCGAGGCGTTTGGCAATCGCTTCGCCCAGCCCGCCGCGACGGCCGGAACCGGTAATGACCGCTGTTTTCCCGTGAAGTCGCATTAGAGTTTTTCCGTCGTGATAAAGACGAGGTCCTTGGTCAGCTCATTCTGAAACTCCGCCGCGACCGCTTGCATGGCTTCCGTCGAGGCTTCCGCGCCGAATGTATCCATGTCGTTGATGTCGAGAATTTCGAAATAGGCGTAGGGGGGTTCACCGTCAGCAAAGAGAAGTCCTGTATTCCGAAAGACGCTAAAATCATCGACGGATTTCAGCGCGTTGACCCCTGGAATGTCTTTTGTGCGCGCCCAGTTTTCATAGCGGTCTTGCGTGACGCCCTCTTTCAGATTGAAAAGAACAAGTATGCGCTGGGCCATGGGACCTCCATATTGGGCGAAACCGTTTTGTGACTGCGACGTTATTGAACAATGATGAGAGCGGCCAAGTTGACCCGTGTCAACCGAAACGCCGCGCAATGACGATATGAAGGGCTTATGACAGAGACACGCGCATATGACGGACCGCCCGATTACCGCCTTGTGGGCCAACACGGAATGTTTCCCGAAACAAGCCATGATGAAAAAGCCCGGTTTAACTTTCTGGCCCACTTAAACCGTCACCTCGCGGCGAATGTCCTGCCCGGCGTGAAAACAGCGTATGAGGCGCGGGTAGAACCGACGATTGTGCCTAAGACCCGCCATGATGTGCGCAAAGCCCTGCTGAGAGACCCGCTCTTCCAGCACTGGTCCGCCCAACGCCGCAATACAATGGAATTGCGTCAGCAGGCCGGGCGTTGGGTGACCTTACGTCAAGCCGAAGCCATGAACGCTAAGGCCAAGGCACTGACAGAGGGTGACGACCGGCTGGAGCTTGATCCAACACTGGAACTGCCCAATTACCTGTCCAAGATCGACCACCACTGCATGCCCGGCTCTTACCATGACGAACTGGTTCCCGGCGACGTAACGGGCGCGGCCAATTATGATTGCGGGATTTTCGTGACCACAGGTGGCGGGCTAGGCCGGTTTAATGACGGCGGTGGCCATGCGGTCGTGCGGTGGATGAAGACGAACCGCCCTCATTTTGCGCCTAAGCGCATTCTCGATATTGGAGGTGGGTTGGGACAGAATGTTCTACCGATTGCCGAAGCTTATCCCGACGCCGAAGTGATCTGCATCGACACAGGCGCCCCGGTTCTGCGCTACGGTCTGGCTCGCGCAAAGGAAATGGGCGTGGACAATGTCCGCTTTATTCAGGCCAATGCCGAAGACCTGTCCCGCTTTAAAGACGGCTCTTACGATTGGGTGCAATCGACAATGTTCCTGCACGAAACCTCAGTCAAAGCCATGCCAAAAATTATGGCGGAGAGCTACCGCGTGCTTGCGCCTGGCGGCATCGTTATGCATGTTGAACAGCCGCAATATGCGGCGGATATGCCCCTTTATGAACAAGCGATCCGCGATTGGGACGCGTTTTATAATAATGAGCCGTTCTGGACCAAATTGCATGAGCTTGATCTGGATAAGTGGATGATGGCTGCCGGGTTCCAAAAAGACGAATTGCTCCACGGCGGCGTGGCGGCGGTGGTCGATGCGGAGCTTTTCCCCGAACACGCCAATGATGATGTCGAAGATTATGGCCGCAAGGCCGCTTGGCACATAACCGGCGGCGAAAAGAAGATTGCGGCATGAACGAACAAATTGATCCGCTAAAGCTGGCCGGGGCTAAACCCAAAGGCAAGCGACCCTTCTTCTTGAAAGACCCGGACGTGGAACGCGTCATGGCGATCACCATGGCGGTCGCACAAGAACTTGCCGTGATGCGCGAACGGCTCGATACAGTCGAGCGCTTGCTGGAAAGCAAAGGTATCACGCAAGGCGACATCGAGAACTTTGCCCCCACCCCCGAGCAGGCCGAAGCACGGGGACGCTGGACACAGGAATATCTAGCGCGCATTCTGCGCATCTATCAGCAGGACATAGAGGCGCTAAGCAAACCCGATGAGCCCAGCAGCGAAGAGGTCGGCCACGAATTGGCCAAAGACGACTAAGGGGAAAACTGAAGCCCTCAAAGCCGTCCGAGAGCAGACGGACGTCACCCCTGACATTGCGCTGATCCTCGGCTCGGGTCTGTCTGATGTCGCCAATGAAATTGACGGCGTCCGGCTAGATTACGCCGATATTCCCGGCCTTGTTCCATCCACTGTCCATAGTCATAAAGGCCAGTTGGCGATAGGGACGCTGCACGGACGAAAGGTCGTGGCCCAAGTCGGGCGAGTCCATGGCTATGAAGGCTATAGCGCGGCAGAGATCACCCGACCGGTCCGGCTCATGGCCGCTTTGGGAGCGAAGACCCTGATTGTGACCAATGCAGCGGGCGGGCTTAATCCGGACTTTATTCCCGGCGATCTGATCGCGATTGAGGACCATATCAGCCTGCCAAACCTGACCGGCTTTGATCCGCTGCGCGGGGCGGAGGAACGGTTCGTGTCGATGAACGGGGCCTATGATCCCGCCCTCTCAGAGGCCCTGAGACAAGCCGGGGTGAGCCAAGCTGGCGTCTATGCCCACGTTATGGGCCCCAGTTTTGAAACGCCCGCTGAAGTCCGCATGCTGCGCGCTATGGGCGGCGATATGGTCGGCATGTCAACCGTCCCTGAAGTCATGGTCGCCCGCGCGCTGGGTCTGCGGGTTTGCGCGATCAGCGGCATTAGCAATGCCTGCGTTCATCGCCTTGACGATCCCCATGTCACCACCGCTGACGAAGCCTGGGACGCTATGGCCAGGATCGCGCCCAAAATGGCTGGCGTTTTGGAAAGACTGCTGCCTGAAATCTGATGTTGGAAATCTGATGCTAGAAGAACGCCTTAATCGCGAACATGACGCTGACGATAGCAGCGGACATAAAGTTGGAAAGCGTTCCGGCCAGCACTGTTTTGAGGCCCAGCGCGCTGACCTCTGTACGGCGGTCGGGAATAACCGCCGACAATCCGGCGATCAAAATCGCTAACCCCGTCAGGTTCGCAAAGCCGCAAAGCGCAATCGTCATGGCGATCTGCCCTTGTTCGGAAAAGCCGTCCTTCACCGCCGTAAAATTGGCGTAAGCCAGAAACTCATTCACGATCACTTTTTCAGACAGGAACGGCCCCGCCTGCACGGCTTCGCCCCATGGCACACCGATCAACCACGCCACGGGCGCGAACAAATAGCCGAGCAAGCTCTGCACCGTCACATCCGGATAGCCAAACCAACCGCCAACCATTCCGGTGATCCCGTTGATCAGCGCAATGATCGCGACAAAGGCGACAAGCACCGCAATGACAGAAAGCATAATGTTCAGCCCTGTCTGCGCCCCTGTTGTAGCGGCGTCTATAATCGAGCTGGAGCGTCGCACGGGCGCCTGATCAGGTTTGTCAATATCGAAGGCTTCCCCCGTTTCCGGCACTAACAAGCGCGCCATGAGTAGGCCACCGGGCGCCGCCATGAACGCCGCCGTTAAAAGCAAATCCGCCCGCATGCCCAGCGCCGCATAAGCAGCCAACACACTGCCTGACACACTGGCCAGCCCCAGTGCCATCACGGTGAAAAGCTGCGCACGGGAGAGTTTGGGCAAATAAGGCAGGATTGTCAGCGGAGCTTCGGCCATGCCAACAAAAATATTGGCGGCCGAGCATGTCGATTCCAGTTTTGACGCGCCCGTCAGACGCCGGATTCCGCCGCCAATAAAACGGATCACTACATTCATCACACCCAGATGGAAGAGGATCGAAAAAACCGCGGCGATGAAGATGATAACGGGCAAGACTTGGAAAGCCAGAATGACGCCGCCGCCCGGGTCTGCCAAGGGACCAAACATAAATCGGATGCCGTCATTGGCGTAATTGATCGCTTGCTGAACGCCCCGACTGCAAGCGCCCAAGATCGCTGTTCCGACGGGCGTCAAGATCGCCAAGGCCGCAATCCCGATCTGCAAGGCTAACGTTCGCGCTGCATCCCCGTACCGGATCGCCCCGCGCGCCTCGCTCGCCGCCCATGCAACCAGCAACATGACCAGAATGCCCAATAGTCCTGACATAGTCTTTCCCCTTTCATGCGCTCATGCCGCCATGATCGAGACGCGCAAGGAAAAAGACGCGAATGCACAGGCTTGTGATAACGCAAGGTGAAGCCGCGATAGGCTGCCTATGGCGGGCTTATGACACTACGCCGCCATTTTATCGATGGGCCTTTTGGGCAAGTTCATTTTCGTGAAGCGGGCAACGGCAATTCTGGAACGCCGATTATTGCCTTGCATCAAAGCCCGAAAAGCTCGCGCGAGTTCATCAAGATTATGGGCGCTCTCGGCCAGACCCGTCGAGTCATCGCAATCGACAACCCCGGTCACGGGGAAAGCGATCTACCGCCTTCTGAAGGGGACGCGACGATCGAAAACTATGCCCGTTCCGCCTGGGCCGTGATCGATGCGCTGGGCCTCGGCCCTGCCGACCTGCTCGGCCACCATACGGGCGCAAAAGTCGGTGTGGAAATGGCCTTTCAACGCCCAGACAATGTGCGCAAAATCGCTATGGTCAGCGCGCTGGTCCTGACACCTGAAGAACAGAAGGGTTTCGCCGATCAATTTCAACCCGTCCCGCTAGACAAAGCCGGAACGCGGTTTTCTAAAATGTGGGCCGCGTCCATCAAACATCGCGGGCCCGGTGTTTCCCTTGAGGATTTGGCGGCCAGCTTTGCGGAAAACCTACGCGCGGGCGAAGCCTATGAATGGGGGCATCAGGCGGCCTTTTCTTACAACGCCCATTTCCCGGACCGGGTCAAAACACTGCCTCACCCCATCGCCGTGATTAATCCCAATGATATGCTTTATGACTATACGCCCCGCGTCATGCCGCTCCTGCAGAACGGCACCCTTATTGATTGCCCGGACTGGGGGTTTGGTTTCATGGATGTGTTTACCGAAGACGCCGCAAAAACAGTTCTGGACGCATTGAATTAGCGCGCCTTTTTGCGCCGGTTTTGCGCCGCGCGAATGGGTAACTCTGTCGTCCATTTCAGCTTTTCCATGGCAAAACTGGCCGAGACATCGGATAGGCCAATCTCGCTAATCATTTGCTGATAGACTCGGTCATAATCAGCGACGCTGGCGACAATCATTTTCAGGATATAATCGACATCGCCCGCCAAGCGGTAAAACTCCACAATCTCTGGAATCGATGACGCCGCTTTCATGAATGTTTCCGCCCATTTGCGGGAATGATCATCCGTACGAACAGACACAAAGACTGTTAAGGGCAAGCCAACCTTTTCATTGTCGATCAGCGCCACACGTTGTTCGAGGATGCCGTCGGCTTCCAAGCGCTTCACACGACGCCAACACGTATTGAGCGACACCCCGATAGCGTCCGCAATACTCTCTAACGATCGCGTGGCATCAACTTGAAGAATTTCAAGGATCGCTATATCATCTTTGTGAAGTTTTTCGTTCATATAAGCCTTATATCGAAACTATTTATCGAAATCATGTAAAAACTGACTTTCTTTGGCGATGCATTCTCACTGAAAATTAGGGATTAATAGCCTGAGAGGAGCTGTCGCCATGCGCCACACAAATACGCTTGCCGCAACCGAGACCTTGGCCACCATCCCAAGTCAGTTTTCCGGTCTATCGCGGTTGATTGGCAATACGCCCATGATTGCGTTACGCCTGAGAGACCAAGGAATTGAACGGACAGTTCATGCCAAGCTTGAATATTACAATCTGTCCGGGTCGATCAAAGACCGCATGGCATTAGAAGTTCTGCGATGCGCTTACCAGTGTGGGGCGTTGCGACCGGGCGACCTGATTGTAGAAGCCACCAGCGGGAATGCCGGGATCGCGTTTTGTGCGCTGGGGCGCGCCCTCGGACACCCGGTCCGCATCTATATGCCCGATTGGATGAGCGCGGAACGGATCAGCCTTATGAAAAGCTATGGCGCTGAGGTGGTACTGGTCAGCCATGAAGAGGGTGGCTTTCTCGGCAGTATATCGAAGGCCGAAGACCTCGCCCGTACGCGCAATGACGTCTTTCTGCCACGCCAATTTTCAAACCCGGATAATTGCAAGGCCCATGCGGGTAGTACCGGACCAGAAATTCTTCGCCAGCTTGGTCGCTGCCCGGACAGCTTTGTCGCCGGGGTCGGCACGGGCGGTACCGTCATGGGCGTTGCAGACGCTCTGCGTAACGTCTGCCCCAAGACGCGCATTCATCCCATGGAACCGGCAGAAAGCCCGACACTATCGACCGGCCACAAAGTCGGTAAGCACCGCATTCAGGGCGTCAGTGACGAATTCATTCCAGACATTGTCTGCCTGCAAACCCTAGACGATATTGTTTGCGTTAATGATGGGGACGGCATTTTGATGGCCCAGCGCTTAAGCGCGGAACTTGGCCTGGCGGTTGGCATTAGTAGTGGGGCCAATTTAGTTGCGGCCATCAAACTTCTGCGCGCACGACCCACAGATCAGATCGTGACCATCTTCTGCGATGACAATAAAAAATATCTGTCGACCGATCTGACGAAAGACGAGCCCATCAAGACCGGTTACATTACGCCAGACATTGAGCTGCTCGACTTCCAGGTGCTTTAAGCCGCCCACCCCTTTGGCAAGCCAGCGCCCGGCGTCATCCCATAGAGGGGCTCACCCGGTAGACCCTCAGCCAGATAGTGGCGACAGGCCATCAGCGCGTCCAAGTCCACACCCGTCTTCACGCCCATCGCTTCGAACATATAGACCAGATCTTCGGTGACGATATTACCGGACGCGCCGGGTGAGGCCGGGCATCCCCCCAGCCCGCCAAGACTGGCATCAAAAGTCGTAATCCCCTCTTCATAAGCCGTCAGCGCATTGGCAATGCCAAGACCATAAGTGTTGTGCAGGTGAACGGATTTGACTTTCTCAGCCCCGGCGACAGCCCGGACTTTGCGGATCAGGGATCGGACCGATTTGGGATGAGCATAGCCGACGGTATCCGACAAACCAAGCTCATCGACGCCGGCCTCGACCAAGCGTTCGGCCAGTCGCACAACCGCATCTTCCGCAATAGCGCCTTCGATCGAACAACCGAAAGCCGTGGACAGCGCGCCTTCGAATTCCGGGCGTTGCCCTGCGGGTTGATCTTTGATTAGGGCCGCGATCTGCCGGACATTGTCTACAGCCTGATCATGCGACTGGCGCAAATTCTTCTGACTATGCGTTTCCGACACAGACAGCGGAAAGCCCATGGCCGTCACCCCGGCTTTGATCGCACTCTCCGCCCCGCGAAGATTGGGCACAAGCGCCAGCACGCGAAGCCCCGGCAGAGTTTTGGCAAAGGCAACAATCTCTGCCGTATCCGCGAGTTGAGGAAAAAGTTTAGGCGGCACGAAGCTGCCTACTTCAATCTCTCTCAGTCCCGCCTCATAGAGTGCCATGATCCAGCGCTTTTTCACCTCGGTCGGCATCACGCCCGCGCAATTTTGCAAACCGTCGCGCGGGCCGACTTCGCTGATCAAAATATCTGTTGTCATAATTCCCGCTTCTTTCAACAGGCTGGACGTATCCATGTTGAGGCGTATCAAGACACACCTCAGCATGAACAGGACATAGGGTTTTCTATGACAGACTCAACGATGGTTCTTTCCAACAAGACCGCCCGCGAAATTTTCGAAGAGGTCCGCGCCAATCCGGCGCGCGCACGCTTCGGGTTTGGTGAGCGCCTGGCCATCATCAATGTCGATCCACAAAAAGCCTATACACGGCCGGACCTCTATAAGACCGCTTACATCACCGATCCGCGCCAAATGGAACATATTGATCGCATCTCCACCAAGGCGCGCGAGAAAGGCCTGCCCGTCATCTGGACCCATGTGGCCTATATGGACAATGCCGCGGACGCCGGTGTTTGGGGCACACGGACCGACACGCCGGACAGTCTGCAAAATATTAAATATGGTAGCGAGCGGAGCGAATTTGATGACCGCTTGACTATTAAGCCAGAGGTCGATGCCGTTTACACCAAACGCATGCCGAGCGCGTTTTTCGAAACGCCGCTCGCCAGTTTCCTGCGCTGGCATAAGGTTGACACCGTCGTGGTGACGGGCGGCAGTACGTCCGGCTGCGTCCGTGCGACGGCCGTGGACAGCCTTTCCCATGGCTTCCGCACCATCGTCCCAATCGAATGTGTCGCCGACAAACATGAAAGCTATCACTTCGCGAACCTGACCGACTTGCTGATCAAATATGCGGACGTGGTGGAGGTGGCCGAAGTCGATGCGTGGCTGGATCGCTATGCAGGCTGAGCCCAATCTTTACGACTATTGGCCCTATGCCGACCGGCCCAAAATCGTTTGGCCGGGGGGGAAGAAGCTCGCCTTCTGGGTCGCGCCCAATATCGAGTTCTACGAATTCCTCCCGCCCAATAATCCCAAGCGGCAGCCCTGGCCCAACGCCATCCCCAACGTGCAGCAATATAGTCAGCGCGATTTCGGCAATCGGGTGGGCCATCAGCGGCTTATGGAATTGCTGGATAAATATAACTTGCGTGGCTCGGTCAGTTTGAACGTCGCGCTTTGCGATCATCACCCAGAAATCATTGAGGATTGTGTCAAACGCGACTGGGAATTTTTCAGCCACGGCATTTATAATACGCGCTACTCCTACGGTCTAACCCCTGAGCAGGAACAGGCTGTCCTCGACGACAGCATTGCAACGGTCGAGCGCGCGACGGGCCAGCGCATTCGCGGCTATCTTGCCCCAGCGCTGACGCACACGGAACACACGCTCGACCTGATCGCGGACAATGATTTCTGGTATAGTTGCGATCTGTTCCAGGATGATCAGCCCCAACCGCTAAAGACGAAAACGGGCAAGCTCGTGAGCCTCCCCTACTCGCTCGAAGTGAATGACGTGATCACTTATTCGGTCATGGGCTTCGATCCAGACCACTATACGGACATGCTCAAACGTCATTTCGACCGTCTCCTCTTGGAAGGCGAACGCAGTGGCACCGTCATGTGTATCCCGCTGCACGCCTATCTGGTCAGCCAACCGCATCGCATCCGCCCGTTTGAAGACGCGCTTAAACATATCTGCGCGCACAGCGATGACGTCTGGTTTGCCACGGGTAAAGAGATCGCCAAGCACTTTATCGATAACTACTGGGATCAATCCTTCGCGGACATTGCCGCGCGCGGTGTGGCAACTGGCGGGACGGGGTTTGCGTGATG
>CAZSUW010000048.1:0-19747 GCA_964610115.1 uncultured Algimonas sp. | reverse complement strand
CGCGGTGAAATCCGTTGGTGCCAAGGCTATTCAGAACCCGGTGCTGGGTCCGACTTGGCCGCCCTCGCAACCAAAGCTGAAGACAAAGGCGACCACTGGATTGTAAACGGCCAGAAGGTCTGGACGTCCTACGCCGATAAAGCCGACTGGATTTTCTGTCTCGTTCGGACGGATAACACAAAGACGAAACATTACGGCATTTCTTTTGTCCTGTTCGATATGGAAACGCCTGGTGTGGAAGCGCGTCCGATTAAGCTGATTTCTGGTCGTTCTCCGTTTTGCGAGACATTTTTTGAAGATGTCAAAGTGCTGAAGACAAACCTCGTTGGCGAAGAGAATAAAGGCTGGACGATTGCGAAATATCTCCTGACGCATGAACGCGAAGGCATTGGTGCGGGCAATCCGATGCGCCCGCTGCACGAAGTCGCCGCCATGACGATCGGTCTGGATGAACAGGACCGTCTGGCGGATCCCATGTTGCGCGCTAAAATCGCGGAAACCGAAATTGACGATTGGGCCTTTAACCTGACCATGCAGCGCAAATTGGCCGAAGCGAAAGCGGGCCAGAGCCTCGGCGCGGACAGCTCCATGCTGAAATATTACGGCACAGAGCTCAACAAGCGCAAGTATGAGCTGATGATGGATGCCGCCGGTCATGATGGCCTGGAATGGGAAAGCGAACGTTCCAAGGATGGTAAGCTCGCGCGGGGTTGGCTGCGCACCAAGGCTAACTCGATCGAAGGCGGCACCAGCGAAATCCAGCTGAATATTATCAGCAAGCATGTTCTGGAGCTACCGGGCGCATAAGCGGTCGGCCATTGACTATCTATAAACGAGGAGACGCCAGACAATGGCTCTAGTTCTGAACGAAGATGAAGTGATGCTCCGTGATACGGCGGAAGGCTTCTTTGCGGAAAAAGCGCCCGTGAAAGCGCTACGTCAACTTCGCGACAGCCAAGACGCGACGGGTTTTGACCAGGACCTCTGGGCGGAAATGGCGGCTATGGGCTTTGCCGGGATTGTTATCGACGAAGACAATGGCGGCGTGGATATGGGTTTCCAAGCGGCAGGCTTGCTGGCCGAACAGATGGGCAAAAACCTGACGGCCTCGCCGTTTCTCTCAACCGCAATCCTCGCCGCAACGGCTTTACGAGAAGCTGGGTCGGCGGACCAGAAAAGCGCGTGGCTGCCCAAGATTGCCGCGGGCGAAACCATCATGGCGGTCGCGCTCGATGAAGGTCCGAAACATAATCCAGCTGGCATTCAGACAACGGCAGAGAAATCCGGGAACGGCTTCAAACTGAATGGTTCCAAAGCGATGGTCATTGATGGTCATGTGGCGGATCAGTTGATCGTTGCTGCGAAGACAGATGACGGTGTGGCCTTCTTCTTGGTTGATCCCAAAGCAGACGGTGTCGAGATCGAACGGACGATTATGGTCGACGCGCACAACGCAGCGCGGATTGATCTGAACGATGTTGAAGTCGATGGTGATGCCCTACTCGGTGAAAGCACTGCTGAGGACGCAATGCAAAAAATGCTCGCGGCAGGTCGCGGTATTGTCGCCGCAGAACTACTCGGCGCCGGATCAGAAGCGTTTAAAACGACGGTCGATTACATCAAAGAGCGTAAGCAGTTTGGCGTGCCGGTCGGCAGCTTCCAAGCGCTGCAACACCGCGCGAGCCATCTATATTCCGAGCTGGAAATCGCGCGTTCCGCTGTTTTGGGTGCGCTGACTGCGCTGGATAGCGGTGATGAAAAAGCTAACCACTACTGCGCTATGGCGAAAGCGAAGCTGGGCGAAGTGGCGAAGCTAGCAGCGCTGGAAGGCGTACAAATGCATGGTGGGGTCGGCATGACGGATGAATATGACATTGGCCTGTTCCTTAAGCGCGTGCGTGTGCTGCAAGAACTTCTCGGCGATGCGTCCTATCACCAAAATGAACATGCGAAAGGCCTCGGCTATTAGGCCTTACGGCATGCTTTTGCCTCGATAGGCTTCGATAATGTCATAGAAGTCTCGGCCATCTAGGACTAGCTCAGCGGCTTTGGCGGCCTCGACGATCCTAGCAGGTTTTTGCGTGCCGATGATAGGGACGACATGCGCGCCAACGGTTCGCGTAAATGCCAAGGCAACTTGCGTCGGCGCGAGGCCTTGGGCGCGGGCAATGCGATTAATCACCTTTTGAACAGGACCATCGTCGCTAAATAACCGCCCACCACCCAGAGGACTCCAGGCCAGGACCGTTGCGCTTATCTCGTCGGCAAGGTCAAGCGTGCCATCCGTAATCGGTTGCTGGTGCAAAGGACTAAATTCGGGTTGGAGTGTTTGAAGCGGTGCTTTCAAATGTGCAGCCAGAGCGCGGGTCTGAGCGGTCGTGAAGTTTGAGACGCCAACCGCTCCCACTTTTCCACTCTCAATCATAGCATCCAGCGTCGTGGCGAGGTCTTTCATTGAGATTGTCAGATCAGGGCGGTGTATCTGGTAAAGATCAATGCGTTCGACCTGCAGCCGGGAGAGCGATGCGTCCAACGCATCCATCAGATATTGGCGCGAACTATTATAGGGTCGTTTCGCGTCGATCCCGCCTTTGGTGAGCAGCACAAAGCGATCTCGCAATGACGGGTCTGCTTTCAAGACATGACCCAGGACGACCTCGGCCCCACCAAAGCCAGAAGGGGCGTCGAGACCATAAATATCCGCTGTATCAATCGCTGTGATTCCAGCATCCAGTGCGGTGCGGATCAGACGATCGGCATCAACTGTGGAATTCGCCGCAAAGCGCCAGCAGCCATAGGCGACGCCGCGCAGACCCTGAGATAAGTTCATCGCTGAAACTCCTTCGCATCGGCTGTCGCTCTTTGCCAGGCGGGGCGCGCCAAATGTCGTTTCATGTAATCGCGTAAAGGACCTTGGCGCCCCATGCCGTAAGCACGCATCCAATTTACATTTTGCGCGGTAATGCAATCAACCGCTGTGAATTGATCGCCGCATATCCAAGCGCTTTTCGCCAGTTGCGCTTCCATTTGCGGAATTATTTCACGTTCCACTTTGTCCCGATTAAAGGCCGCAATCGCCGGGCTTCTTACTGCTTCAGGAAACAAGGTTTCATTCAACCGAATTTGCCAGAGCGACATATCCAGATGGGCCGCTTGAAAAAACATAGCCTGCAGATATTCCGCCCGCGCCAGTGTGTCCTCTATTGGCGGGGTGAGGCCGGCCATTGGAAAAGCATCGGCGAGGAAGACCATCATCGCCCCGGACTCGATCAAGGTTTGTTCTGTGCCATCACCGTAGTGAACAGTGAGGACCGGCACGGCATGGTTCGGATTGCGGGCGAGGTGGGCCTCGCTCATCCCTTCACCTCGCATCATATCGACTTTGATGACTTCATGGGGTGCGTTTAATTCCTCTAATAGGTAGCGAACACGCAAAGACCGCGACAGCGGATAATGATAGAGGGTGAAGCGATCAATCTTGGTCATTTTTCCATCATAGGCTAGCGAACGGGCTATGCACTATTTGTTTTCCTATGGCACATTGCAAAAGGCGTCTGTCCAGGCCGAAGTGTTTGGCGGAACAATTATGGGCGAAAGCGACGCGCTTGTCGGCTTTAAACAGACCATAGTTGAGATTACGGACCCAGAGGTTTTGGCGCTATCGGGTGAGCGCTTTCATCCGATTGTAACGCAAACAGGAAATCCAGCAGATCAGGTTGCGGGTACTGTGTTTCGTCTCACGGATGAACAGCTCGCGCGCGCCGATGCATATGAGGTCGATGACTATGAGCGGCAATCCGTGGCGCTGGCCAGTGGACGAATGGCCTGGCTGTATGTGGCGCGCGAAACGTAGCTCATAGATTGATTTCTCAATATCTCCCGCACTCTGGCAGAGAGAGTGTCAAACCCTTTTACCCAAACGCGTCATAGTGGTGGGTAACGGCGACCGTGATCTGTCGGACAAGGTCACGGGCCCGTGCCAGCGGCTTGATAACGGTTTCCGTGATGTGCGCGAAGCCAGCACTTTCTGGAAGGTCGGTCGCTTCGGTGAGCTCTCTCGTCCAATCAAGGGGCGCACTATGTTCGGGATAGCGGGCGGCGAGCGCTTCAAGAATTTCATCAATCTGGAATGTCTGCAAACGTTGCAAGACGGATAGGCGCGAGGTTTCGCTATCACTCACGACTGGCAGCTCCGTCGCGATGATCATCATTTTCATGATTATAGCGAGGCGTAAGGCGTGAAGGACTGTCAGGACGTCATTTTTCCTTGAACCTTCAAACTGTTTGAGGGTTTCGAAGATGTCGAGCCGTAAGCGGTTAGACAAATCCATGATCTGGCCGCGCCACGGGCTACTCATCAAAGTTTCAGAAATCACCATCGACTTGTGCGCTAAAAACGGTTCTTCGCCGGACAGAGCGCGCGCGACCCAAAAACCCGGATCAAATAGCCGACCATAGCCAGTCAGGATTG
Source organism: uncultured Algimonas sp. (assembly GCA_964610115.1). Taxonomy (GTDB): domain Bacteria; phylum Pseudomonadota; class Alphaproteobacteria; order Caulobacterales; family Maricaulaceae; genus Litorimonas. The sequence goes on along the minus strand of CAZSUW010000048.1, from coordinate 15,276 downwards.
AAAGGTTTGTCCGCTCCAATGTCGTGTTGACCATTTGGAAGATCGTCCGCGCGCGCGCGGAGCTTTGCAACAGCGCCTCAAACTTTTCGGGATCAATCGCCGTCGCGCGGCCCACACCGTAGAACAGGTTGGCGTGACTACCAAATTGCTGCAGGATGGCATTGTGTGGAATAGCGCGAAGCTGTCGTGGGTTGAACGTGTCTGCGCCAGCACCAGAAGCCGCCCGTTTCACAGCGCGACTGCCTGTCGGGATGAGCAGGTTTTGTCCAAATCCACCCAAAATCGATACGTAATCCGGATCGGCGTAAAGCTGTTCTTGGGCGTTCTGGATGGTGCGGTACAGGTCCCAAGAAAAATCACGTTCTGTATAAAAGGGGTCGTTTTCAGCTTCACTCCGGTCAGCAAAGCGAGCGGTGATCAGGCTTAGGACTGTCCCTTCGGCTAGTTCTGGCGTTTGGAACCACAAAAAGCCGTCGCCACCCTGAAAACTGGTTTCATGGGTGAGGGCGAGTTCGCGCTTTTCAAATTGGCGAATGGCATAGGGGCTCATCGCATAGTCGACACGATCATGAATTGTGCCTGGATGCCCGCCGCGGCCTAGCCCTTCCCCGTGCGTATTGAACACTAAGGCGGTTACATTGTTGACCCCGGATGTCTTTAATTCTCGGGCAAACTGGCTTTGGACGCGCTCAATTGCGAGCGTCGCGGGGAGCTGGCCCATAAAGCGACCGGCATCCGAAAATCCAGTTTGGATAGCCAGCACACCGCGCCGCTCGACATAGTCACGATAGGCAGGGTTCGCGAGCATCTTAGCGATGATCCGACCCCCATTATTGAGCGCGTCATTGGTCTCGAATAGCGGGCTAATGTCGATATGGTCTGCGACGCCATAAAGCTTGGCGAGATAGAGCGCGCCAAGCGGCACGAGCTGATCTTCGGTTTCGGCGATCAGCAAACGGATCGGCACACCCGCATCGATATATTTGTGGATTTGCGCGATGAGGATCATCTTCTCATGCGCGGTGGAACGTTCGAGTGCGAGGCTGGCAAAATTGACCGGGCGTTCTTTGGCGGATTGAGTGAGCTCCGTGGCGCGCTTTATGAGCGTGCGATTATCCCCTCCTTCTTTCAGGCCAAAAGCTGCGCGCATGGCCGCGATGATATGGCGCGCATTCACACGGAAATGAATGCGTGACGTGCCAAGGCCAAAGGCGCGCATCCGCGCTTTCAATACAAGTAAGTCTAAGGCTATTTCGGCGTCCGCTTTAGAAATCGCTGTATCAAGCAGTGGGAAAAGGGTGGCGACATTCAGCAAGCGTCGATCAGATTGACGTGTCAGATTATTCGCGGCCGCGACGAGGTTTTCAGGCACGCTAATATCGGCCTCAAATAAGGAGAGGTCGCGTCTTGCCGACGCCAGACCATCTTGGAGCCGTTCGGCCAGTTCAGACAGAGAGGCGCCATTTGCGGTCAATCTTTCGGCTTCGGCCAGATAACGCGCAATCATATCGCGCTTTTCGGTCAAGCGAATGCGCAGGGCGTCGCCCCAACTAATATCCGTGCGGCCATCAATGTCATAACCGACCCAGGAATAAGCATCGGAGAGGTGCGGGGTCAGACTTGTCCAGTGATCGGGAAACTTGGTTCGGGCGGCCGATAGGATAATCCGGTTTGCCGTATCCAACGCATCCGCAATGCGCGATAATGCGGCTTGAGTGTCCTCATGTTCTTCCAACAGGGTGGGCGCGCGTTTTGGCAGATAAGGATAAGTTTTAAGTTCTTCGACCGCCGCGTCAGGGGTCTTTTTTGCGGATGCGATTGTGCCGAGGACGCGGCGAATATCGCGCGATAATGAAAAGGTGGGGTGCGCGGTCAAGACAATGCCAAGGGCGGGATCTTCGGCCCACGCTTTAAATTCATCCCAACCGAGTTCCGCTTTGTTTTTTGCAATGGTCGCAACGGTGTCACGGATGTCTGATATCCGGTCTAACCCCGCCCGCATGCGCAGGCGTCGGGCTCTCGCAATAGCGGCCTCATCACTATATTGCTTCACCAGCGCTTCAATGTCGCGGAAAGCGATTGATCGATCTTCGACCTCCCGACTAATGTCATAAGCAAGCCGTTTTACTGGATTGCTTTGGGGGTCTGATTTTAGGCCAGCTGCGTGGTCTGTAAGACGATCATGGAGCCGCTTGCGCAGGGCCTCAGGTGTGGCTTTCGCGTAGCGGGTCATTAGATCTCCTAAAGAAACTTAGCCATAGCGCGGGCCGTATCGAGCATGCGGTTCGAAAAGCCCCATTCATTGTCATACCAAGACAAGACACGGGCAAGTCGTTCTCCCATGACAACAGTTTCGCCCAGCATCACGGATGAGCTGTGAGGGTCATGGTTGAAATCGATCGAGACTGTGGGATCTGACACGGTTTGCAGAATACCTTGCAGTGAACTGGTCGCAGCTTTTTCAAAAGCGGCGTTGATCGCATCCACAGATACGCCCTTGTCTGTGTTCACCACCAGATCAACCACAGACACATTCGGCGTCGGGACCCGGATCGCTTTTCCGTCCAGTTTTCCATCAAGTTCCGGCATAACCAAGCCGATCGCTTTCGCGGCGCCCGTGCTTGTTGGGATCATTGAAAGGGCTGCGGCGCGACCGCGGTTAAAGTCTTTACGGTGGACGCCGTCTAGGGTCGGCTGATCGCCTGTATAGGCATGGACTGTCGTCATGAAACCGGTTTCAATTCCGAAGCTGTCCTGCAGCACTTTCGCGACAGGCGCGAGCGCGTTGGTTGTGCACGACCCGTTGGAGACAACAACATCGTTTTTGGTCAATGCCGCATCGTTTACGCCGTAAACGATCGTCTTATCTGCGCCTTTTCCTGGGGCGGAAATCAGCACCCGTTTCGCCCCTGCATCCAGATGTTTGGCGGCGGCGTCACGGGCTGTGAATATACCCGTACATTCCATAACGATGTCGACGTCATTATCGCCCCAGCTTTGGTCTTCAAGATTGCGAATGCTGGTGACCTCGATTGGGCCTTGGCCAATATCGATCGATGTGTCCGTGACTTTGACTGTGCCAGGGTAACGCCCGTGCACACTGTCATATTTCAAGAGGTGAGCCAGATTGTCAGGTGAGGACAGATCGTTGATCGCAACGACCTGCATATCATCAGCGCCGCTTTCTTGCAGCGCGCGAAGCACATTGCGGCCAATGCGACCGAAACCATTAATGGCAATCCGAGTTGTCATATTCTGTTCCTTGAGCTCATGGGCTTATGCGAACGCTTGCGCAGCGTGCAAGTCAAGCAGCGCAATAATGTCGTTGACAGCGCTGTCAATCTGCCTGCGGCATTTCATCCCGCTTCAGATGTTTAAACTATGTGCATGCAACCAAATCAAAGCAGATTGCGTAAGAATACCATGCACGACGTTTTTCAGTCAGACATGGCGATAGCCAATGCTGAGGCGTTGGATATGTTAGGCGATCCGGCGACCCGAAGGTCTCTGGTGGAGCGCGTAAGATCCATGACGCCCCATCTATCAGAGACGGATACGGCGCTATCTCCCTATATTGGTGGCGATGGCGCAATGTCCTCGAGCCTGTCTAATCTAATGCCGGTACAATATGGACGTACACGTAACCATCTAGACGGCGCGGTTACGCGCCTTTCGCCCTATATTCGCCATGGGGTAACCTCAATATCAGACGTACGCGATTGCTCCCTTGATCAAGTGGCGCGCAAGAATGATGCGGAAAAGCTTATACAGCAGCTCGCGTGGCGGGATTATTGGTCAAGAGTACACGCGACGCTAGGCGATAAGATCTGGTCGGATATTGAAGCCTATAAAACAGGCTTTTCGGCAGACGACTATGCCGATGAATTGCCTGAAGATGTTCTGGCGGCAGAGACAGATAGCGCGGCGATAAATCACTTTCTGCGAGACCTATACGAGACAGGCTGGATACATAATCATGCGCGTCTTTATGTGGCAGGCTATATTTGTCACTTCCGCCGCGTGAAGTGGCAGGCGGGTGCCAAACTCTTCCTGGCTCACCTTATCGACGGCGATGTTGCGTCAAACAATCTGTCTTGGCAGTGGGCGGCCTCGACGTTTTCTCACAAACCGTATTTTTTCAATCTTGAAAACTTGCAGACCTTTTGCGGCGAAGGTGTCGATACATCTTATGCGAACAATAAAACGCTCGCCGGGTCTTATGAAGATTTGCATTTGCGTCTGTTCCCGCTTTTACCCCCGCGACAGCCTGCCTCTAATCGCGCGCTGAAGACCGGGAAACGTCGTAAAAATCGGCCGCATCATTAAGACATGGATGAGGCGGGGAAAAAGATCGGTGATGTAATCTGGGTGCATATGGATGCTTTATCCAAAGAACATCCTGTGTTTGCCGTCGCGCCCAATGCCCGTACTGTCTATGTTTGGGATGCTGACGATCTCGCCCGACGCGGTTGGACTTTGAAGCGCTGCGTCTTCGTTATGGAATGCGTAGAAGCCATGGACGTGGAAGTTCTGCAGGGCAAAATGCATGAGGTTCTGCGCGATCTCGATGCGAAGCGCCTGTTTCATGCAAAAACTGCTGATCCGGCTTTGCTTGCGTGTCTGGACGGGCTGGAATCAGAAATTATCGCGGTTTCGCCAAAGCCCTTCACCAACGTGCCCAGGGATACAGATATGGGGCGGTTTTTTCGCTTTTGGAACAAGGCGCGTCGGTCAGCTATGTCGCCCACGCCAGAACGAGAAGACCCACTGGCAACGCTGCCACAATCTGATACCTCGCCCAGATGAAAATCGGGATTATTGGGGCAGGCATCGCCGGATTAACGACAGCTAACATGCTGCGGGATCAAGCGGATGTCGTCGTTTTTGACAAAAGTCGCGGCATAGGGGGGCGGATGAGCACCCGTTATGCAGGGGCTTTTGAATTTGATCACGGCGCGCAGTATTTCACGATCTCTGACCCCGATTTCCATCGCTTGATTGATCGTATCTCTGAGCGAGGTGCTGCGAAACCTTGGCGTAGTCGGGGTTTATATCTTCGCGAAGGGACTTTGGAAGCGGACACGGGCCGCCCCCGTTGGGTTGGTGCGCCGCGGATGAATCAACTTCCAAAAGCCTTAGCTGAAGATTTAGACATAAGGACAGCGCAACGCGTCACAAAGATAGCAGGCGAACGCGGCGCTTATCACCTTCTTTTCGAGGGCGGAGAGTCAGCAGGCCCTTTCGACTATGTGATATGCACAACCCCGGCACCCCAGGCAGCCGCGCTCTTATCCCCTAAGTCCGCCCTTCAAGCCACGCTTGGTGCGGTGAAAATGCACGCCTGCTTCGCCCTGATGGTGGGTTTTCCGAAAACAGGGTCAACCTTTGCACCGCGATGGGACACGTTGCGGGTCTCTAATCTTCCAGTTAGCTGGATTGCGCTCAACAACGCGAAACCTGAGCGTGATGAAGATCACTTTGCATTGGTCATTCACGGATCTCCGGAATGGTCGGACAAAAATACGCAAGCAGATCGGTCGACCTTGCAAGACATTTTGCTCGACTGCGCCTCAGCTCTGTGTGGCGTTGATCTGTCCAAAGCGCCGCATATTGCATTGCACCGCTGGCTCTATGCTTACGCCGATCACGGCGTCGGCTCTGATGCGCTGCTCGAGCCAGAAAGCGGTGTGATACTGGCCGGTGATTGGTGCGTTGGGGGCCGTGTGGAAGGCGCTTTTGTCAGCGGTCGCGCAGCCGCACAGATGGTTCTTGCTGAGTTTAAATAATAACGGCGGTGCTGAGCCAATGCCCCACACCGCCGCTTAATTCATGTCTTAACAATTCTGGGATGTCTTATCCTAGCTGTCTTCAGACGCTATTTCCGCCTTGGCCACTTCGCGAGCATTGTCATTCACATTTCGCTCTATGAGGTAGCGATGCGGATCAAGAATGACATGACCGGGACGCTCTTTGACCGTGATTGTAATCGTGCCTTCTGCTTCCGTCACGCGGACGGTTTCCTGATGGATTGGGCTGGAGCCAAGATTATCTTTCGGGTCTTCAGTATAAAGCCCGACCGTAACCCACTCATCCAAGCGCGCATCATCCAGTTCAGAAACAGAGGTTTCCTCACCGTCTTCTTCGCTAGCGTAATTCTTATCCAGCTTGATTTCGATGGCGACGTCAAACCGCCCGTCAGCTCGTTTGGTGACGACCGGCTCTTCAACTATCTCGAGTTCCCAGAATGTAATCCGATTCCAGTAATCATCGATGAGAAGATGATATTTTGGATCAACCTCCTCTTTCAAAATCTCGATCAGTTCTAGTGTGGTCGGATAGGGCGCGCCTTTTGTTGCGTGATGTTCGAGCAAGAAGCGTTTGACAGCACGTTCTATCGGCGCATCACCAACAATACCGCGCAATCCCCACATGACCCAACTTGTCTTTTGATAGTTTAGATATCCCTGGTTTTCCGCTTTCGCTAAGACTGGCTCATCATCGGGATCGCCCGTTCGCCCTGCTAAATAGCCCCGAGTCATGCGGATTTCATGCATGCGGCGCGCTTTTTCATAGCCGTGCGCCTCTTCGTAACCGATCATAGAAATATATTCTGTCAGGCCTTCCGATAGTAGATTGGATCCTTGGGCGAATGCACCAACCAATTGATGCGCAAACCACATATGTCCGATTTCGTGCATGGTGATATAGGTCGCCAAGTCGATCTTCTCTGGATCTTCGGCATTATTCGGGTCGCGGACAAAACCAATATTTTCAGAGAAGGGGACCGTGCCTGCGAAGGCCTGTGCGAAGCTAGCATAGGGGAATTCCATAATCCGCAATTGCGCATATTGGTAATCTGAGAACCGCTCCGTATAGGTATCAAACGCTTCATTCATCGCTGAAAACATCAGATCGACATTATAATCGTGTTCAGGGTGATAGTAGATTTCAAGATCGACTGTCTGCCCATTTGCTCCCGTCCATGTTTGGGTTTCAACCTCGTAACGGGCGGATACAAAGGCAAAGAAATAATGGATGGGATTGATGGCGCGATATTCGCGGCAGTGCTGACCATCTTTTTCGAAACTGCGGATAAAACGGCCCGGTGTTACGGGTACCTGATCCGGATCGGTGCAAATCCGAGCGTCGAAATCGACATAATCGTTATAGCCCGCAAAGGTGCTCAGTAATTGATAGCGCCGTGCTTCTTCATCCTCTCGAGAGGGCCAGTTTTCCCGTTCTCCCAAATCATGTTTCTTGCGAATATCAGGATTCGTATGGAAGCCTCGGTTGAGATTGCCAAAGATTGGTAAGGCCACAGAATTATTGATGAACGTACCGTTAGAGCGGACGCTGCTACCGCTTGTAATCGTTGGCGGGTTGAACCGAGTTGTGAAGGTCATGCTACGCGTTTCACCGGGCGCAAGCGGCGGGTCGAACTGAAAGTCTGCAACATCATATTCGTCCCAGAGACGGTCCGCCAGCTTTTCGCCGCTGACCCGTGTTGCGCCGCTGATTGTGACATCTGCATCTTCTTTATCGACACTCGTTGTCACAAAGACGCGCTCAATGGGTTCTTCATGAGGATTATCAAATGTGATGGTGCCAGAAAACACACCGCGCCGCTCTGACGGGAACAGGTCTACATCCACGCTGGCGGCTGTTACGCGCGGGGTTGGACGATCGTGGATGTCTTTGACCAACTTTTCAAACTCAGCGGTTCGAAGTTCGCGGGCGTCGCTGTTAATATAGTCTCGGTCAGCGTAGCTGCCAGCTCCCACAAAGGCGAGGGCGACAAAGACTGCCAGAGACAAGCCTGCGACGGCGCCGTTTGGCAGGCTAATCCGTTTCGGCACGGCCTTAATTCGAGACAGAACGCCGTCTTCCGTTCCCCGACGCCATAGCCAAAGCGACATGGCTGCGAGAAGGACGATAAAGGCGCCCCAATAGGCCATGCGGAATTTCCACCCCGTAAAGCCCTGATAACCCGCCATTTCAGAATAGGTGCCTGGACCGCCAGGCCCAAAATTCATAAGCGGATGATAGAAAGGAAGCTGCGAGATAAAGCCCATCCCGATCAACACGCCTGCGGCGACAAACATGCCGATAACACGCCCCGGCATAAAGTTCTGAATGAACATGACTAACATGCCTTGGAAGAAAAAGCTCACAAAGAAAGACAGAAGGCCGACCGCTAAATATGTTCGTGGGACCGGCGTCGTGTCACCAACAATGATCTGCGCGACGACCCCAAATATCAGGCCGACGAGGATCATGCTAAGCAATAGGAGTGCTAATGCGCCCCATTTCGCCAGTAAGAGTGAAAGATTGTTGACCGGTGTCGCGTCAACGATCCGGTGCATATTGGACAATCGGTCCCGCCAGACAATGTCTGAACCAAAGAAGATCATCACAATGATCATGGACAATCCAAATGAACCAAGGGCAAGCTGGACCATATAACTCGTCGTTTTCAAGGTCGGATCGGCCTCAAAGCTATCGCCGAAGATCACGTTGATTACAAAGATGAAGGCGGCAATCGATAGCAATATGATCATCGCCGTCGTGCGGATAGTCGATAAAAACTCGAAACGGGTCCGGCGCAAAGTAGAGATGGCGAAGTGGCTGAAACCCAATTTTGGGGTCACGGGTGATATCCGCCTTGGTGGGGGCGGCAGGCTCGCATTATCATTCTTCCGCTTGCGCTTCCCGGGTAAAATGCCGCGCCGTGATTTCCAGAAGGCAAAGCCAAAAATCGCGAGTGAAAGTAGAATGATGATGAGGCGATTGCCCCCATACCACGTCATCAGGCCGACTTGTTCCGTGTTCCGCTCAGCCGCCGACCAAAATTCCGTTTCGAGTATATAGGCACCACTCCCAAAGGGTTCTAACAGCCCGCGAGCCCACTCTGGCGCCTGTGCGGTCAACAGGCCATCAATGGCGATTGACGCAATTAAAACGCCAATCGCACTGACATAGACGATTGCACGGTTGCGTGTTGTGACGGCGATCGCGGTAAAGATCGCGATCAAGAAAAGCGCATTCACCGCCATCAGGGTCACGCTAGGGTATAGATAATGCCAAGCATTGAAGGGCCCAAAAGCCTCTTCTGGCGCCCAGGTCATGAATTGTCCGGCGGCATAGCCAATTATACCCGCAAAGCAGCAGGCTACTGTTACCAACCACACGGCGATCATGCGGGAAATGATCATTTGTGGTGTTTTTACGGGCGTCGCGTGGATGACCTCCAAAGACTTATGAATGTCGTCTCGCATCAAACCTGAGACGGTGAAAACGGCCCCAAAGAAGACGCTGATCGCACTGATCGTTCCAATGAATTGGAATATGACAAAGGTTCCATTGATTTTGATCTTCTGTCCGCCTTCGGCGCCGACCGTTAACCAGTCCGCCGAAGAGGCGCCCAGGCCAACGAGGACCAAAATGACAATGGTCACCCAAAAAGCGACCTGACGTGTATGCAGTTTTAGCTCAAATCCTAGTAAATCACGCAGCACGGCGGATGCCTCCACCCATTAGGCCATTGAGATGCGCGAAGTAGGCGTCCTCAAGTAGGGTGTCGCGTGGGTTCCAACCCTCGCCGGGACTGCCGTCGGAAAGCAAGCTCACAACAGTAGCGCCCCGCAATCGCCGCGTGGATAGGACGGGCATGGTTGCCTTCATCGCATCAACTTCGTCATCATTGTCAATAGACTTGGTCCAGACTTTGCCCTCTATCTCCGCGACAAGGTCTTCGGGCGCGCCGCGTATGATAAGCTCGCCATCGCCCATCACGCCCATATCGGTGCAAAGATCCCTCACATCTTCGATAATATGAGTGGACAAAATGATGATTTTTTCGTCGCCAGCACGGGACAGGATATCAAGAAAGCGCTGCCGTTCGAGCGGGTCTAGGCCCGCTGTGGGTTCATCGACAATGATCAGCTGCGGATCGCCTAGCAGAGCTTGCGCGACGCCAAAGCGCTGCCGCATGCCGCCAGAATAAGTCGCGACAGACGCAGTCCGGTGGGTCCAGAGGTTGACCATGTTGAGCAATGTCTCGACTTGCTCTTTGCGGTCGGCTTTATTCGTGATGCCTTTCAAGACAGCTATGTGATCAAGAAGCTGTAGCGCGCTCATCCGTGGGTAAACGCCGAAATCCTGCGGGAGGTAGCCAAGCACGCTGCGAACTGTATCTGGATCTTGCGTGATGTCCTTCCCGTTATAGTGGATCGAACCATCACTGGGCTCTTGAAGCGTCGCAATCGTCCGCATCAAAGTCGATTTACCGGCGCCGTTCGGCCCTAAAAGACCAAACAGGCCCGGCTTTAGGGTGAGGCTGACATCTTTGAGTGCCTCGAAATCACCGAAGCGCTTCGTAAGATTGCGAATTTCCAACATGCCAAACCCTCTCTTGTCACTAACGTGCTAAACGCATGACTAATTGGACGGGTTCCAGCATATTTCATATCGAAAAACAATAAAAAAATTACTGTTTGATTTTCCGGCTTTTGGTAGGGGCGCGAGGGTCAGGGATAAAGGCGAGGATTTGCCGTTATCCCAATCTTTTAGGCTGACCTGACGTTTTCTACGTCGAGTTCATGTTCGCGAACTTTGCGGTATAGGGTTGAACGCCCAATGCCCAAACGTCGGGCAACTTCTGACATATGACCAGAATAGGTCTGAATGGCGAATTCGATGAGGTCGCGTTCAATGTCTTCCAATGTGCGGAGGTGTCCCTCACGGTCCAGCACGGAAACACCATTGTCGTCCAGCTCAGGCGCTTGCATGACGAGGCTGTCGAGAGGGCCAGGTTCCGCGATATCCACAGAAGGAACAAGGCCGCTAATCTGTGGAAAATCTTGCGGGCGTAACTTATGGCCATCTGACAAAATCATCGCACGGAAAATGGTATTTTCGAGTTGGCGAACATTGCCTTTCCACTCATGGCTTTGGAGGAGTTTGAGTGTATCGGCTGTCGCGCCAGAGATATTCATGTTTTCTTGCGCATTAAAGCGCGCAACGAAGTGATCGAGTAACGCCGGAATATCTTCCGCGCGTTCACGCAAAGGTGGCACGGCGACTGGGAAAACATTGAGGCGATAAAAAAGATCTTCGCGGAATGTGCCTTCTGAGACGCACTCTGCCAAATCCCGGTTGGTTGCGCTGATAATGCGTACATCGACGGGAACTGGGCGCTTTGAGCCAATGGGATCGACTTCGCCTTCTTGCAAAACCCGCAACAGCTTGACTTGCATATCAAGCGGCAGTTCGCCGATTTCGTCGAGGAATAAAGTTCCCGTATGGGCTTCCTGAAATTTACCGAGATGTTTTGAATTTGCGCCTGTAAACGACCCTTTTTCATGTCCGAACAAGATTGATTCCACGAGGGTTTCAGGGATCGCGCCGCAATTGACTGTAATAAATGGCTTTGCCGCGCGGTCGCTTGCCCCTTGAATGGCGCGCGCAATGACTTCTTTACCGACTCCGGACTCGCCCGTGATAAGGATCGGGATTGAGGCTTTGGCCCCGCGTTCGCCCATAGCGACAACCGGACGCATAGCGGCAGAGCTGCCAATTAAATCGTCAAAAGTAAGGATGCCCGAAGTCTCTTTCTTAAGTCGGGAAACTTCACGTGTGAGCGTTTTGACTTCCAGCGCGTTGCGAATGGACACGATGATGCGTTCTGGCGCAGCCGGCTTGACGACAAAGTCCCGCGCGCCGCCTTTCATGGCGGCGACAACCGCTTCGATAGAACCTGTTCCTGTCAGCACTATAACAGGCAATTCAGCACGGCTTTTTTGTAACTCGGCCAAGACGTCCATGCCGTCACGCCCTGGCATGACGAGATCGAGCAACATAACGTCAACGGGCGACGCATTCGCGCCTGTCACCATGCGAAGGGCTGTATCACCGTCACCGGCTTGCAGAACAGAAAAACCAGAGCGCTCGACAACAGCCTGTAGGAGACGACGTTGTGTTGGATCGTCGTCTACAATCAATACGGTCTTGGCCATCCCACCCTCTCCCTTCCCCTCGCAGTTTGGCCGCGCGGAGAATCATCTGCTTTCCCACCCTGTGCCAGAGGGAGGTGAAGGTTCAGCCAAGGATTACGGTTAGGCGCGGGTTAACGCGCGCGCCCAAGAAGACAATTTGTGCTAATAGTTTGTGCCAATAGTCGGTCTGTCAGGCTTGCCGCCTCGACGGGGTTTTGATAGCGGAACAAAGGAAAATTCGCTTAATCGCGACCAATGAGGAACATCATGGCGGATACAAATTACACGCGCGGTGAAATGAAGATCGCTGACCAAAAAGACACTTATGGCGGCTTTATGCGCATGTCCATGTATGGCGGCGCGATCATAATCGTCGCTTTATTGGTTCCGATCCTTATCTTTGCGATGAATGTGGCGTGGCCGGCAGCCATGCTTGGTTCGGTCCTTTTGGGGATTATAATTGGTATCGCTTTGAAGTTTCATCCTCGGTGGTATGTATTACTGGTCACCGCTGCGATTCTTGTTTCGATCTTTATTTTGATCGGGACTGGGGTGGCTGCCCTATTGGCCTAATTGTCCCTCTTAAGGCCCGCACTTTTTTGATGTTGGTCTGACCAACTATTCCGTGTCTGCGAAAAATATTTCCAAAAGCTCATCTCGCAATTGCAGTCTATGAAAAATTTTGCTTAGAAACTCCCCTGTAATCGGCAGGGGGTTCCATGCACATCGCTGTCCTAAAAGACGCAAACGCTAAAGGGGCTGAAGCCCGGGTCGCGGCAACGCCGGACACTGTCGCGGGCTATGTTAAATCCGGTCATACGGTATCCGTCGTCAAAGGCGCTGGAACCACAGCGAATTTTCCGGATGCTGCCTATAAAGAGGCCGGCGCAACGCTTTCCACGTCCAACAGTGCGGTGGTGAAATCAGCGGACTTGGTGCTGTCGATCACAGGCGGTGATACAAAACTTCTCAAGGCGATGAAAAAGGGCGCGGGTATTACCGGCCTGATGAACCCATCCGATCATCCCGCTTACATAAAGGCCGGAGCCGACGCTGGGGTCACCTTATTTGCGCTTGAATATATCCCGCGCATTTCCCGGGCGCAAACCATGGATGTTTTATCCAGCCAATCCAACTTAGCGGGCTACCGCGCCGTCGTCGAAGCGGCGACCGAATATGGTCGGGCCTTTCCGATGATGATGACGGCGGCGGGCACAGTGGCGCCGGCCAAAGTCTTTATCATGGGCGCTGGCGTGGCAGGCCTACAGGCGATTGCGACTGCGCGGCGCCTCGGCGCTGTGACGACCGCAACGGACGTTCGTCCTGCCGCGAAAGAACAAGTGGCCTCGCTCGGCGCGAAATTCGTGGCCGTTGAAAATGACGAATTCAAAGAAGCAGAGACGGCGGGGGGCTACGCCAAGCAAATGTCGGAAGACTATCAGCGTCAGCAAGCCGAACTCGTCGCCAAACATATCGCCAAGCAGGATATTGTGGTCACGACCGCGTTGATCCCCGGACGCGCGGCGCCGATCCTTGTCACGAAAGCCATGGTTGATGCGATGCGCACGGGCTCGGTCTTGATCGATTTGGCGGTCGAACGCGGCGGCAATGTCGAAGGCGCAAAACTCGGCGAGGTCGTTACCACGAAAAACGGCGTACATATCGTCGGCTATGAAAACTGGCCGAGCCGGATGGCGTCCGACAGCTCCAATATGTTTGCGCGGAATCTTAAAGCGTTTCTGCCGCTTGTGACGAATGAGGACGGAGCTTACGCCCCGGACTGGGACGACGAGATTATCAAAGGCTGCACACTGACCAAGGACGGCGAAATCGTTCACGAACGGGTGAAGGGGTAGGATTATGACCATAGCGCTTATCATGGCAGGCGGCGGCGCTGTCTCGCCCATCGTGTTCCAGCTCGCGATTTTTGTGCTGGCCATTTTCGTTGGCTATTATGTCGTCTGGTCGGTGACGCCCGCGTTGCACACGCCACTCATGGCTGTGACCAATGCCATTTCGTCCGTGATCATCGTTGGTGCGCTGATCGCCGTCGCGGCGGGCACACAAGGTGGCTCGCCCATTTCGACCTGGGCGGGCGTCCTCGCGGTCGCCCTTTGCGCCGTGAATATTTTCGGTGGCTTCCTCGTCACCCAACGCATGTTGGCCATGTATAAGAAGAAGGAGAAGTAGGGTGTCATTCCAACTTCCCGCTGATCTGGCCGCTGTTCTCTACACAGTCTCTGCCGTCCTGTTCATTTTGGCCCTGCGCGGGCTGTCCAATCCGGAAACGTCGCGTCGTGGTAATTTCTTCGGCATGATCGGTATGTTCATCGCCGTGGCGACGACCGTGTTAGTTGCCGGGCTAGGCGGGCAGGGCTTGCTGCTCGCCGGGGCGGGCCTCGCCGTTGGCGGTATTATTGGCGCGTTGATCGCCAAGAAAATCCCGATGACGGATATGCCGCAACTGGTGGCGGCCTTTCACTCGCTCGTCGGCCTCGCTGCCGTACTCGTGGCGATCGCGGCGTTTTTCTCACCCACTAGTTTTGGTATTGTCGGTCCTGGCGGTGGTCTAAAAGCAGCCTCCCTGCTGGAGTTGTCCCTCGGGGCCGGTATTGGCGCGATTACATTCTCAGGCTCCTTGATTGCTTTCGCCAAGCTCAACGGAAACATGTCCGGCGCACCGATCCTGCTGCCCGCGCGGCACGTGATCAACGTCTTGCTCGCAGCGGCTTTCGCCGCGCTCGTCGGTATGTTGATGTCGACCGGCGGCACCGAGCCGTGGATGATGTGGGCCGTGATCGGTGTGACGTTGATCCTCGGCTTTACGCTGATCATTCCCATTGGCGGCGCGGACATGCCCGTCGTGGTGTCCATGCTGAACAGCTATTCTGGTTGGGCGGCGGCGGCGCTGGGCTTTACGCTCGGCAATCTGGCGCTGATCATCGTTGGCGCGCTGGTGGGGTCGTCTGGCGCGATCCTGTCTTATATCATGTGCAAAGGCATGAACCGGAGCTTCATCTCGGTTATTCTCGGTGGCTTTGGCGGCGACGCGGCGGCTGGTGCGGCTGGCGACAAAGAACAGCGTCCCGTCAAACGGGGTTCGGCTGAGGACGCAGCCTTCATCATGAAGAACGCCTCCAAAGTCATCATCGTGCCGGGTTACGGTCTGGCGGTGGCGCAAGCGCAGCATGCCTGCCGCGAAATGGTTGATACGCTGAAGGAAGAAGGCGTCGATGTCGCCTACGCCATCCACCCCGTCGCGGGCCGGATGCCGGGCCATATG
>CAZSUW010000047.1:0-19783 GCA_964610115.1 uncultured Algimonas sp. | reverse complement strand
TCGCGGCCGGCGCGCGCATGCACCCGGATGATTATGCCAAGACCCAAGAGATCGTAGACGGCGTCCCGCGCTTCACGTGGATATTGGGCAATCACGACCCGGATATTCCGGCGGGTCTGCCCGGTGATCAGGAAGACCATCTGGAAGAGGGCGGGTTCTTGCTGACCCATTTACCAACCCCGCCATTTGCAGAAAACGGCGTGAATGTGTGCGGGCACCTCCATCCCAAAGTGCGCGTCCGCACGCGCCGTTCGGCCCGTCGCTTCCCTTGCTTTGCGGTCTGCCAGAGCCGGATCATCCTGCCTAGCTTTGGGACGTTTACGGGTGGTTTGGATGTGGAGGACCCCGCCATTGCAGATGAGCTTCCGGGAGAACGGGCTTATTTTGCAGTGACGGGAGGCACGCTGACGCCCGTATCGGGGTAATATCTGTCTTCTGTCATCACCCGGCTCGTCCGGGTGATCCACCCGCCATGTCGCACAATGGATAGCCCGGATAAACCGGGCTATGACAAATAGAGGAATCGGGGGGGGGGGTTAGGTCAAAAACCGTTGGCCCCTCGGCAGTCTCGCTGCGAGCTGCTGCGCCAGCGGAATGTCAGCGGGGACCAAATCCATCGCCACGATTTCATCAGCAAACTTCCACGCCGTGCTTTGCCCTTCATTAGGCCGAACAAAGCCGTCCCATTGGCGGCAGACATAGGTTGGCATGATCAGGTGAAAGTCAGGGTAAACATGGCTGGCGAATGTCAGCGGCTCAAGGCAATCCAGACACGGCTCGACCGACAGCTCCTCATAGAGTTCGCGCACCAAAGTCTGCTCGGGCAATTCCCCCGGTTCAATCTTCCCGCCCGGAAACTCCCACAGGCCCGCCTGATCTTTTCCCTTGGGTCGCTGCGTGACCAGCACACGCCCATCCGCATCAATCAGTGCACAGGCCGCGACCCAGAGGACGGGCTTGGTGATATCGATTTTGGTTTCACGCATCCTAAGACCGGTAATCCGCATTAATGTCGATATAAGCGTGGGTCAGATCGCAGGTGTACGCCGTGAAGGCGCCGTCGCCGAGGCCCAGATCGATGCCGATTTTGATCTCGTCCCGTTTCATATATTCACTGCCGTCAAGCTCGGTATAATCCGGCATACGCTCGCCTTTTTGGGCCAAGATGTGCGGACCGAGTGTGATGGTCAGCTTATCGCGCTCTGCCGGTTCGCCCGCCTTGCCCACCGCCATGACAATGCGGCCCCAATTGGCGTCTTCCCCGGCAATGGCGGTTTTGACGAGCGGGGAATTGGCAACGCTCATGGCAATGGTGCGGGCGGAGGCATCTGAGACAGCGCTTGTGACATGGATGGTCACGAATTTGCTGATGCCTTCTCCGTCTTTGATAATTTGTTGGGACAGATCGAACAACACATCCCGCAAAGCGCGAAGGAAGTCTTTCAAAGCAGGATCATCCAACCCGTCGACGGCAGCGTTTCCCGCAGCCCCACTCGCGAGTACCAAGAGCGTATCCGAGGTCGACGTATCGCTATCGACGGTGATGGCATTAAACGTTCCGCCGACCAGCGCGTCCAAAGCCCTTTGCAACACGTCCTGCGGCAGGGCGGCATCTGTGGCGACATAGGCCAGCATGGTCGCCATGTCGGGGGCAATCATGCCGGAGCCTTTGGCGATGCCATTGATCCGCACATCTGTCCCATGGATCGACGCGGTGGCTGTCGCGCCTTTGGGGTGGGTATCGGTCGTCATGATCGCGCAGGCCGCATCTTCCCAGCCGTCAGCCACTAAATTCATCTTGGGAAAGACCGCTGTCATTTTGGACGCATCCAGCGGTTCGCCGATCACGCCTGTACTGGCGAGCTGCACGCTGGCCGCATCCCCGCCAAAGACACGCGCCGCAGCCTCCGCCGTCTCAACCACAGCGTCGCGGCTTTTCTGCCCGCCAAACACATTGGCATTGCCGGAATTGACAACGACAAGACGCGGACCCGCCGTCTGACTCAGCAGCGCTTTGCGCGACCAATCGACCGGCGCGCCCGGGCAGAGGTTTTGCGTAAACACGCCCGCAACCTGTGTGCCGGGCTGGCCGCGCAAGACCCAGACATCCGTCCGGCCTTTATATTTCACGCCCGCTTCGGCGGTGGCCATTGTAAAGCCAGCCAATGGCGGGAGCGTTGGAAACCGATCCGGCGCAAAAGGGGAGCGTTTCATTCCGTTGTCTCCGAATTAGGCTCTGCTGTAATGAGGCGAATATCGGCCTCATCTCTTAGCTCGCCAATCAAGCCATCAAGCGAACGATAGGTTAAAAACCGCTCCAAATCCTCTTCCACCTCCTCAAAGGGCCGCGCGCCGGGCGTCCGGGCTTCCAGCACATCAAGAATATGCCAACCTGACTCGGATTCAATCGGGCCAATCCGCTCTCCGATCGGCGCGGCAAAGACCGCATCCACCAAACGCTCTGACAGGCTGGCGCGCCCGCGCCAGCCCAGTCGCCCGCCACGCGCCCGACTCTCCGCATCTATGGAAACGGCGAGCGCGACGGCTTCAAAGCTCTCTCCGCCGTCCAGCTGTTCAAGCGCGGCTTGGGCGTCGGCTTCGCTCTCGAGCAGAATGTGGCGCAGCCGACGTTCCGGCCCCTGACGCGCGAGCTGGTTCTGCGCGTCATAGAGCGCACGGACCGCCTCGTCCGTGACATCGGCGTTCAAGCGTTGCTCGACCGCCAGATTGCCCAGCACAAGATCGCGCGCCACACGCAGACGCCGCTGGCCGTCCGCCGTGCGGTCCAGCCTTTGCGCTTGGGCGGCGCGGGCGAGCAAGCGTTGATCAATCAGCGCATCGCGCGTGAGCCGAAAACCTTCTGAGGTGGGCGATAAAGTCTCGCCCTGGCCAATGCGTCCATCCGCTATCGCGGCCCAGATAATATCCGACTGATAGACCGGATCACCATCAATCTGCGCCACAATGGGGTCGCCCGCGCGGTCCACAGGAATGTCTGTCGTCGTTGACGACCCGACACCTGCCGCCTGACACCCCACCATCACAGTGCCGACCAGCAGGCTTATCGCCAAAGCTCGCCCGGTTTTTTGCGCCTGTCCTGATTGAATTGCGTGAATCATCTCTGCATCCTCTTGCGCCTCAGATGCCCGCTTTCGTTGACTTGTGGAAGGGGCGTTCCTAAGTCGAAACCGCATTGCGACGCGCACAATCGCTCTCATCTGGGGGCAAGGGACCTTAAATCGCGCGTCAGACGTTCCAAGGACAGCCCATGCTCGCCCTCGCCAAGAAGATTTTCGGCACAGAAAATGACCGGAAACTGAAAAAGCTCCGCCCGATTGTCGCGCGCATTAACGCGCTGGAGCCAGAGTTTGAGGGCCTGACCGATGATCAGCTAAAGCTGAAAACAACCGAATATAAACAACGGCTCGACGCGGGCGAGACGCTGGATGACCTTCTGCCGGAAGCCTTTGCGACCGTTCGCGAAGCCGCCAAGCGCACGCTCGGCCAGCGCCATTATGATGTGCAGCTGATTGGGGGGATTACGCTGCACCGGGGCGAGATCGCGGAAATGCGCACAGGGGAAGGCAAAACGCTGGTCTCGACCTTGGCCGCTTACCTCAACGCGCTCTCCGGGCGCGGCGTGCATATTGTGACGGTCAACGACTACCTCGCCCGCCGTGACGCGGAATGGATGGGTCAGGTCTATTCGTTTCTGGGCCTAAGCGTGGATTGTATCAATAATCACGACCCATACGGGCCGGGCCGCAAAAGCGCTTACGCCGCTGACATCACTTACGGCACGAATAATGAGTATGGCTTTGATTATCTGCGCGATAATATGAAAATGAGCGTGGCCGAAATGATGCAGCGCGGCCATGCCTATGCCATTATTGACGAGATCGACTCTATCCTGATCGACGAAGCCCGGACACCGCTCATTATTTCCGGCCCGTCTGAAGATCGCTCAGAGCTTTACCGCCAGATGGACACCATCGTCCCACTAATCGACGAAGGCGGCTATGAGGTCGATGAAAAAGCCCGCACCGCAACCTATAATGAAGACGGCAACGAACAATTAGAGCGGCTCTTGGCGGAGCGCGGCCTGCTGCAAGGTGAAAGCCTTTACGACATTGAAAATGTCACCGCCGTTCACCACGCCAACCAAGCGCTGAAGGCGCACCGGCTTTACGTCGCCAATAAGGATTACATCGTCAAAAACGGCGAGGTCGTCCTGATCGATGAATTTACCGGCCGCATGATGGATGGGCGGCGCCTTTCTGAGGGGCTGCACCAAGCGATCGAAGCCAAAGAAGGCGTGGACATTAAAGCCGAGAACCAGACCCTCGCTTCTGTCACGCTGCAAAACTATTTCCGTCTTTATGACAAACTGTCCGGCATGACCGGTACGGCAGAAACCGAAGCCGGCGAATTTGCGGAAATCTATAAGCTGGACGTTTTGGTCATCCCTACCAACCGCCCCATTCAACGCATCGATATCGAAGATGTCATCTACCGCACGGAAGATGAAAAGTTCGCCGCCATTGTCGAAGAGATTGCGCGGTGTAAGGAAAAAGGCCAGCCCATGCTGGTCGGTACAGTGTCTATCGAAAAGTCCGAGAAGCTCTCTAACTTCTTAGAGGCGCGCGGCGTTGAACACCGCGTTCTAAACGCCAAGCATCACGAACAAGAAGCCGAAATCGTCGCCCAAGCGGGCGTACCCGGCGCGGTGACGATCGCCACCAATATGGCGGGTCGCGGGACGGATATTCAGCTGGGCGGCAATATCGAAATGCGGATTGAGAAAGAAACGCCTGAGTCTGCAACAGATAAAGAGCGTGAGAAAATCGAAACCCTCATCAAGGAAGAAGTCGCCCTGCTGAAACAACAAGCGCTCGACGCGGGCGGGCTTTATGTTCTGGGCACAGAGCGCCACGAGTCCCGCCGTATTGATAATCAGCTGCGCGGCCGGACGGGCCGTCAAGGCGATCCGGGCACGTCCAAATTTTATCTGTCGACCGAAGATGACCTCATGCGCATCTTTGGTGGTGACCGCCTGAAATCCATGATGGGCAAAATGGGCTGGGAAGAAGGCGAAGAGCTGACCAACCGCTTTATGACCAAAGCCGTAGAGCGCGCCCAGACCAAGGTCGAAGCGCGCAATTTCAATATTCGCAAAAACCTGCTCAAATTCGACGATGTGATGAATGATCAGCGCAAAACGATTTTCGAACAGCGCATGGAGTTTATGACCGACGATGACGTCTCTGACGTGATCGAGGATTTCCGCCATCAGCTCTGCGAAGACCTGATCGAAAAACATGTTCCGAAAAAAGCCTATGCCGAACAGTGGGACATTGAAGGCCTGACCGAGGCGACCAAGAAAGCGCTCAACATTGAATTCCCGTTTGGGGAATGGGCGAGCGAAGAAGGCATTGCCGACGAAGAAATGCTTGAGCGGTTCAAGTCTGGCGCGGATAATGTGTTCCAACAGCTTCAAGACGGTATTGACCGGTCCGAAATGCAGCGCGTGGAAAAACAAGTCTTGCTACAAGTGATCGACCGCAACTGGCGCGAACATTTGCAACAGCTTGACGCGCTGAAATCCGTGATCCAGCTGCGCGCTTACGGCCAGCGTGATCCGCTAAACGAATATAAGTCAGAAGCCTTCACTCTGTTCGATAAATTGCTCGTCTCTTTGCGCGAAGACGTGACCGCCGCGATGATGCGCCTGCTGCTGAACACGCAAGTCCAGCGTCAGCAAGCCCGCGCCCAACAGCAACAACAGGCGGCGCCTGTAGCTGCGCCCGGCGTGCCCCTGACGGGGGCCCGGTCCCCGATGGAATTAATGGGGACTGCCGCTCCGGGCGCATTGGGCAGTGGCGGGGGCAGTGGCGGGGGCAGCACAGGCGGAGCCGTCCCACAGAATGAAAAGACAGATATACCTGTTGAGGGCAAACCGGCTTTTCGCTTTGATGCCCCACCCGGACCGGGCATGGGCCCAGATGGTGTCATGCGCCCCGTCGACGTGACGGGCTATGCCCGCAATGCGCCCTGCCCCTGCGGATCCGGCTTTAAGGTCAAGCAATGCTGCGGGAAAGCGGTCTAAGCGGTAGACCAACACAACCATAGGCGTGACGCCAAAGCCACAACGCTGATCAAACCGCTCTCCAAGGAGCGGTTTTTTCGTCTCAACACGCTTTCGCGGCAAATTGTGACAATCGCGCACAATCGTGCAGCATTTGCACGCAATTTAGGCCTTTGACCTGTTGCAAACCCGACAAGCCCCCTCGAGACGCCTAACCCATGTCTCGGAACAGAAGGCGCCACATGTCGCGGCGTTGTAGGGAGAACCGAAACATGTCCATGAAATCCTTAAAGGGGAAATCACTAACGCTGGCCCTTCTCGCCGGAGCGATGACATTCGCCGGCGCAACAAACGCCGCCGCGCAAGATATTAGCGTATCGACCTCAATCGATTATGTCAGTGAGTATGTCTTCCGCGGCGTGACGCTCGCTGAAGAAGCGATCCAGCCCGGTGTTGAAGTCGCGATTGGTGATTTTTATGTCGGGGGCTGGTTCAGCGCCGCTTTCGGCGAAACCTCTATTTTCGCAGGCGACGAATTTGACCTTTACGCCGGGTATGGCTTTGCCCTGTCCGACACGGTCGGCTTGGACGTAGGCCTTACCTATTATCACTACCCGCAAGGCCCGGGCAGCTTCTTCGGAACGGATGGCGGCGCAGACGGCACGTATGAAGTCTATGCGGGCCTGTCACTCGACACGGTCCTGGCCCCGTCTCTTTATGCCTTTTACGACCTGACCCTTGAAGCCTTTACGCTTGAAGGCGGCGTCGGGCATTCCTTCCCAATGTCTGACAAGACATCCTTCGATCTCGGCGCCTCCTTAGGCCTCGTCGATGGCGATGGGTTCTCTTACGAATATGGCTCGGTCAGTGCCGGTCTGTCCTATGCGCTAACGGATGCGGTCTCGACCTACACATCCGCCAATTATGGCGTTTCCAGTGATGACACTTTCGTCAATGCGAGCTTCGACTTTGATAATGGCGTGGTCGATACAGACGTTTCTGACAATTCGTTCTGGCTGGCTGTGGGCATCTCCGCAGGCTTCTAGGCCGCCGCTTTACAGAGCAAGCCCGCCGCCGTCTGGGAGGACATCGGGGGTGGGATTTTGGACCCGGACTGTGTTTCACAGTCCGGGTTTTTCATGTCCGCAATAGGGGCCTGAGGCAATTCAGTCTTGGCCGCGCGACCTGAAGTCTAACCCAAAGAACGGCCGATCTTGAGGAATTTCTCACGGCGACGTTCTACCAGCGCTTTGGGGTCTAGCGTGCTTAACTGATCCAGCTCTGACAGAATGGCCGCACCGACTTGCTTAATCGTCACATCAGGAGAGCGGTGCGCGCCGCCGACGGGCTCTTCGATAATGCCGTCAATAATACCGAGCTGTTTTAAATCTTGGGCCGTGATTTTCATGGCTTTGGCCGCGTCTTTGGCTTTCGTGCCGTCCCGCCACAAAATACTCGCACAGCCTTCCGGCGAGATGACGGAATAGATCGAATGCTCCAACATTAGAACACTATCCGCTGTCGCAATCGCGACCGCCCCGCCAGAACCCCCTTCACCCGTAATGACGGAAATAAACGGCACAGTGAGTGACAGGCCTTTATCAATAGAGCGGGCAATGGCTTCGGCTTGCCCCCGTTCTTCCGCCCCGCGACCGGGAAAGGCCCCGGCTGTATCGACAAAGCTCACCACGGGAAGACGGAAACGTTCGGCCAGTTCCATCAGGCGCACGGCTTTACGATAGCCTTCGGGTTGCGCCATGCCGAAATTATGCGTCAGGCGACTATCCAGATCATTGCCCTTTTCATGCCCCATCACAATGACAGAGCGCCCGCGTAGCTTCGCCGGGCCGCCTAGCAGTGCCTGATCGTCCCCGAATTGCCGATCTCCGGCCAGCGGCGTGTAATCGGTCAGCAAAGCGCGCGCATAATCGCTAAAATGCGGACGACCGG
Organism: uncultured Algimonas sp.; assembly: GCA_964610115.1. GTDB lineage: Bacteria > Pseudomonadota > Alphaproteobacteria > Caulobacterales > Maricaulaceae > Litorimonas. The sequence goes on along the minus strand of CAZSUW010000047.1, from coordinate 11,748 downwards.
AATGACGCGCGACTTGGGTCTTTTCCCACGGCCCAAGATTGGCATAGAGCTTTTTCAGCTCGCCTTGCGCTTTTTCCAGGGCCGCCTCCCGCGCCGCCCCGTCCAGGCCCTCGGCCTCTTTATCGATCGTGGCGATTGCGCCTTCAAAATCCAAATAGGCACGGGACGTCGCAGCGGGCTTTTGCGCAGGCGGCTGCTGAGGTGGCAAAGTAGAAACCATGGGGCAGCGCTATAGCGCGGCACGCCAGAAGGTCTAGGGGGTGTCGCGAGGGCTCTGCACAGAAAGGCAGACGCACGCCCTGTCGCTAAATCCGATAAGTCCGCGTGCTGACTTCATGGCCGTAGCGTTGGACGAAGCGGCGTTTGACGCGGCGTTCCCAGCTGGCGCGATTGCCGTGAATTTCGGGTTCGCGGGCCAGCACGGTGTCTGTGAACCGCTTGGAGGTGAGCGGCTTGGACCCTTCGATCAAGTCCGCCCCGCGTACACCGCCGACAAATTCCCACTCTTCGCGCAGCGCGTCGAGCAGCAAGTTCAGATCAGCGATCAAATTCAGATCACGCGGGTCACGTTTCGGCATGACGGGCCTCTTTATCGGCGGCGCTTTGTGCGAGCGGGTGGTGCGTTTCGACCAACGCTTTCAACCGCGCATCCAAAATATGGGTGTAAATCTGCGTTGTCGAAATATCGGCATGGCCCAGCAAGGTCTGTACGGCGCGCAGGTCGGCTCCGCCCTCTAAAAGATGGGTCGCAAAAGCATGGCGCAGCACATGGGGACTGACGCGGCCCACGGGCAGCCCCGCATCGCGCGCCAGATCTTTTAGCTGCAAGGCAAACGCTTCGCGCGTCAGATGACCCGACGACCCGCTGGACGGGAAGAGAAAGGCTTGCGCGCGGGCTTTGGCGTCTACGCCGGACGGCAAAGTTTGCTCTCGTACCTCTAACCATTGTTCAATCGCATAGGCGGCCGCGCGGGTCAGCGGGACCAGCCGTTCGCGCCCGCCTTTACCCTTGAGCAGCAAGCACCCATCTCGCCGACGCATCTGTGCCACACGCAGGGAGACCAGTTCAGACACGCGCAATCCCCCTGCATAGAGAATTTCCAGCAGGGCCAGCCGGCGCAGACTCTTCACGGACCGGTCCGCCTGCGCCGTATCCAGCAGGCGCATGACCTCATCCTGTGTCAGGCCCTTGGGCAAAGGCTTGGGCGCTTTGGGCGCACGCAATCGGTGGGCCGGATTATCCGCCCGCAGGCCTTCGGTTTGCAGGAAGAGGCAATATTGCTTCATCGCGGAAAGCTTGCGCGCGACCGTGGACTTACCCAAGGGTTTCTGGTGAGGCTTTTCGTGCGGCTTACCGGATTTTGGCGCGGCCCAGCGGGCCAACACACTTTCCAAATGTCCTGTCGAACAGCTTTGTAAGGTTTGCGGGGCAAGCTGTTCCGCCCAATCCGCGAGATCCCGGCCATAAGCAGCCAGCGTATTGGCCGATGCGCCGCGCTCCGCGCTCATCATTTCGAGAAAAGCCGGAACACTCATGGCATCATGTCCGCTATGGGGGCATCCAGAAAAGCCAAGGCCGCCACTTGCCCAGCGAGGTCAGAAAATCCCGCCAAGCGCAAGGCACGAATGACGGCATAGTGATCCGCTGGCCTTTTAGCGGCAGCGACTTTGGGCGCCAGACGTAGTAGGGTTTCCGCCCGCGCATTGCGGTCCAGCGCGGCGTCAATGGCGATCCAATCAGGCGCGGACGTCGCGCTAAGGTTCACCCCTGACAAGCCTGCTTCCGCCGCTTCGCTAAACTGTGCGCCCAGTGCCAGCGCGATCAGCGCGTCATGTACGGCAAGCGGGACTTTCTCATCGAGGCCTTGTTCAATGCCCTCACCTAAAGGCCGCGCGAAAAAGCCGCCACCAATCGCATCACTGGCGAGTGCCAGACGCTGTTTCATCTCTGGGTCATCCAGCGCATTGAACAGACCTTGCAACAGGCCCAAATCCCGCGTGACCACGGCATAGCGCGCAAAGAGCGGCAGGTCCGCCGCCACCATGTCGGACGGCATTAAGACCGCCCGGATCTTGGGTAGCACTTGATTGGGGTCGAGGCCCGCCGCTTCGGCGCGGCGCACAAAACGCACAGTGGCCAGCGTATCGCCTTGCAAAGCGAGTTGATAAAGCTGCGCCGTGCCTTGATCGCTTGCGTCCAGACTGGCCGCTTCCAGATCAAAGGTAATGCCCTGAGAAAGATCCATATCGGCAATAGCGAGGTTGGACAGATAAGCCGTGAGGTCATCCCCGTCGCGTGCCATAAATTCTGCCCAGAGACCTTGGGGCGGTTCAGCCAAGACCAGATCAACCGCTTCGCCGCGTTCACGCAACAAATCTTCTGCAAGCTCTGCCGCCGCTGTTTCGCCGCGGTCTAATAAGCAGGCGCGGCGCAAGCGCACCCAATAGGTTTCGCCCCGCCCAACGGTGAGGCTGTCACCAATCGCGCACGCCCCGGACAGATCACCTGCGGCGAGGAAAGCCTCGGCGCGCAACTGTGGGTCATTCGCCGCCGGATTGCGCGCGGCAAATTGGGCATATTCATCCGGCGTGGCAAGGATTTGGGCCGCGCGAATACGCGCCGTGACAAAATTATCCTCCAAGTCGTCTCCCAGCGCGCCCTCCGCCCCGTCAGGCTTGGCCAGCCCGCCCAGCACGACACGGCGCAGCATATCCCGGGCAATGGGATGCGTCGGCGCAGCGTCTATGTCTGATAAAAGCCGGATCGCCCGCTCTGCCGATGTCCCGCTCCAGGCCGAAGGTTCTAATCCGCCTATGGCATCAAGGCCCGGGGCGAAGGCTTGCGGCGCGTCCAGATCGCTCACTTCTATGCTTTGGGCCAAGGCAGGCCCGGCCAAACCGGATCCCGATAAGCCGCAGAGCAAAGTCGCGATCAGGCTAGCGCGACGCATCAATCTCGACCGGGATAGAGCGGGTGTCCTGCGGGGCCGTATCAGGGCCAACAGATCCGGCGAGCCAGATCATCAATCCGACAAGTATCAAGAGCAGAAGACCGATACCGATAAAAAGTTTTTTCATAATAATGGCTTTTGCGCTGTTAAATGTTGAGCGAGCGTTTACTTCATCGCATAATTGACAGGAATATGGCGTTCGTGCCCCTCCAAACAAGGAGAAGGCCCGCGCGAAAGAAAGCAAGGCTGTCCCGAAATGCCGGACGCAGACATAAAAGGGCCTCATGTCCCAAAATCGCCAATGGCGATAGCGGGTGAGCCATCCGCCGTGATTATGCGCCCGATTGCGCTTGTCGGCTTGATGGGCGTGGGCAAGACGACGGTCGGACGACGACTGGCCAAAGCGCTGGAGCTTGGCTTTGTCGATAGTGACGAGGAAATTGAGCGGGCCTCTGGCCGCACCGTCGCGGGCTATTTTCGTGATCATGGCGAAGCGGCTTTCCGCGACGGGGAGAAACGGGTCGTGGAGCGCTTATTGGCGATTCCCGATCAAGTGATCGCCACGGGGGGCGGGGCGTTTATTCATCCGCCGACGCATGAACTGCTTAAGGCGAAGGCCCTGACCATTTGGCTGCGCGGGGATTTCGAAACCATTATGAAGCGGGTTTCCAAAAAAGATACGCGGCCCTTGCTAAAGGTCGCGGATCCGCGCGCAAAAATGCGCGAGCTGATGGAGGTTCGCACGCCTATCTATGCCAAGGCCCATATCGCCATCGACGTGTCGCGCGGGCCCCATGGCCGCACCGTCAATAAGGTCCGGCGCGCGATTGATAAATATGCCAAGAAACACGGCGTCTCACATGTCTAGTGCCCTCAAGCGAAATTCTGAGGCCGAAATAGTTCGCGTCGATTTGGGCGCGCGGAGCTATGATATTCAAATCGGTCCCGGTGGGTTGAAACATCTGGCCGAGGCCCTGCGCGCCATTGGCGTGTCCGGCAAGATCGCCATTGTGACAGACGCGACCGTGCAGGGCCTTTTCGGCGCGGCCATCACCGAGGCGCTTTCCGGTTTTGAGATGACGATGATCACCCGCCCGGCGGGTGAGGCGCAGAAGTCAATGGAGGGGTTAAACGCCGTTCTGAACGCTTTGTTCGAAGCGGGGCTGAACCGGTCCGATACGGTTTTGGCCTTTGGCGGCGGCGTCATGGGGGACCTCGCCGGGTTTGCGGCCAGTATTTATAAACGCGGCGCGCGCTTCGTGCAGGTGCCAACCACGCTGCTCGCGCAAGTCGATAGCAGTGTCGGCGGCAAGACGGCCATCAATACGCCGTTCGGCAAGAATTTGATTGGGGCCTTCTATCAGCCAGAGCTCGTCCTGATCGACACAAGTTTGCTCTCCACCCTGCCCGAGCGACAGCTCAAGGCTGGCTATGCGGAAGTGGTGAAATACGGGCTGATTGATCGGCCTGAATTTTTTTCCGAATTGGATGCCGGACTGGGCGCTGACGTGCTGGCGGGCCAGCCCTCTGCGCTGACACGCGCCATTTCTGTCTCCTGCACGGCCAAGGCCGATGTTGTCGCTCAGGACGAGCGCGAAGGCGGGGTACGGGCGCTGCTGAATTTAGGCCACACCTTTGGCCACGCGCTGGAATTGGAGGCCGGCTATGACGGCGACTTGCTCCATGGCGAAGCCGTCAGCGCCGGCATGGATATGGCGTTTGAGTTCGCCGCGCGCATCGGGCTGTGCCCCAATCAAGAGGCAATCCGCGTGCGCGATCACCTTGCCCGCCTGTCTATGCCGACACGACCGGATATGGCGCGCTTCTTGGCGGATCCCGACGCCCTGCTGGCCCATATGCGCCAAGACAAGAAAAACGATGGCGATCAAATCACGCTGATTTTGCCCCATGCCATTGGTGAGGCGCGTATCCACCGTGACATCGACGCGGCGACACTTTTAGACTATCTCACAGACATTAAATCATGAGCGCTTTCCTAGACCCGCAAAACCTGATCCTGATTGGCGTGATCCTCGTCCTGCTGGTGTGCTCGGGCTTTTTTTCCAGCTCTGAAACCGCACTCACCGCCGCCAGCCGCGTGCGTATGCACGCCGCCGAAAAGGACGGCGACAAGCGCGCAAGCCTCGTCCAGCGCCTGATGACTATGCGCGAGAGGCTACTGGGCGGGATTTTGCTGGGCAATAATCTGGTCAACGTGCTTGCCTCTGTCCTGACGACAGTGTTGTTCACCAATGTCTTTGGCACGGGCGGGATTGCGCTTGCGATTGCGACGGCCGTGATGACCACGATGATCGTGATCTTCGCCGAAGTCCTGCCTAAGACTTATGCGATTTCACAGCCGGACAAGCTGGCTTTGATTGTCTCGCGCCCGATAAATCTGATCGTGAAAATCCTCGCTCCAATCGTCATGATCGTTCAAGCGATCGTCAACGCCGTCTTGCGCATCTTCGGGATCGACACAAATGCCAGTGCGTGGACAGCCGCCGACGAAATCAAAGGCGCGGTGGACCTGCACTTGCAAGAAGGCGGCGTGGCCAAACGGGCCCGCGATCAGATTTACGGCGTGTTGGAAATTGGTGAACTGACCGTCGAAGAGGTGATGATCCACCGTTCCAACCTGTCCATGTTGGATATTGGCGAGCCGATTGAAGACATCCTCAAAGCCGTGCTGGCCTCCGGCCATTCGCGCATTCCGGCTTATAAGGACGATCCCGATAATGTCGTTGGCATTATCCATGTCAAAGACTTGCTGGCAGCACTGGCCAAATCCGGCGAGACGAGCGGTGTCGATGCGACAAAATTACTGCGGTCCTGCTGGTTCGTGCCGGAAACAACTTCGGTCGTGAAACAGTTGCGCGCCTTTCAAAGCAAGCGCGAGCATTTCGCCTTGGTCGTCGATGAATATGGCACGCTGATGGGGGTGATCACGCTGGAAGATATTCTGGAAGAAATCGTCGGCGATATCCAAGACGAATATGACGAAGAACTGGCGGGCGTGTCGCGCCTGAAAGATGGCGGGGCTGTCGTGCGGGGCGATATTCCGATCCGGGACTTAAACCGCGCCATGGACTGGAAACTGCCCGATGATGAAGCCGTCACGATTGCCGGGCTGGTCATCCATGAAAGCCAGACCATTCCCGAACCGGGCCAGACTTTCGCCTATCACGGCTACCGCTTTGAAATCCTGTCGCGTGAACGCAACCAGATCCAAAGCCTTCGCATTCGCAAGACATTCGAACCCGACCAGAGACGGGAGGGGTGATCGCCTGGAGCTGTCTCGTCCCATAAGACAAAGCTGCTCGATATGGCCAAGGCTGTCATTCAAGCCTGGGATGCGCCTGACCAAGCCTGGGGTGCGCCTGACGGCGGCCGTTATGTTAGGGCTGGGCATAGGTCTTGGCGGCTGTCAGACCACAGGCCCTGATTCAACCCAAGGTGCGACCCAAGATGCAACCCAAGGCGCAACCACAGACGCCACCGCCGCGTCAGCCTCAATCCCCATACCGGACGCGACCTTTACCGCGCCGGAGCGCCTGCCCGCTTTATCTGAACCGCTCGGCCTATTGCGACCCGATGCGAAGGCCGATGGCTCTGCCGCCAGCGATAATATCACCATTATTTTCAAACCCTATACCGTCACCGGCACAGACCCGAAGAGCCTGTCTAAGAGCCTGATCGACGCGGCGGAGAGCGAAGGCCTATCCCATATTGCCCGCGTGGATTGGAATGTGGCGTGGCGGTTCCAACTGGACAAAAAAGACGAATTATGCCGTGTTAAATCCGCCAATGCCAAGCTGCGCGTTACCTATCGTTTGCCGGAATGGGTGCCGGACGGAACGCCTGAACCCGGTCTCGTAACGTATTGGGATCAATTTGAAACGGCGCTTTGGACGCATGAATATGGCCATGCCTTAATCGGCTATCAGGTCCGGGACGATATTCTGACCCTATTAAATGACCCGTCACAGATGGACCCCAGCTGTTCCCAGTTGCGCCAACGTTTAAACCGAACCGCCAAAGCGATCACCCAGCGCGGCACGGACGCCGCCTATGACCGCGACACGGGGCATGGCCGCACCCAAGGCGCTCTCTTTCATCACAAAGATGCGCAAGCTGCCGTCGACGCCGCGAAAAAATCCAAGCTAGAGTCAGAGTCCGATCAAAAGGTGACGGAGACAATCCTATGAATCCCTTGCAAAAATCCCTTGGCCTTGGCGCCGTTTTGCTCTTGTCAAGCTGTAGTCAAAACGCGTCAACGCCAAGCGCAACCGTATTCCATAATGCCCAGATCATCACCATGGACGGGGCCTATGAGGCGAGCGCCGCGCCCGAAGCCTTCCGCGTTGAAGACGGGCGGATCACAGCCCTTGGCGCGCTCTCGGACATTTCCCATAACGCCAAGCGCGTCGACCTAAATGGCGCCGCTGTCATTCCCGGTGTCGTCGATAGCCATGTGCATGTGCGCGAACTGGGCATGGACGCCATCAAGGTTGATCTGGTCGGCGCACGCACCATGGAAGAGATCGTCGCCCGCATCCGCGAGCAGCGCCCCAATATCGCGCCCGGCGACTGGATAATCGGCCAAGGCTGGGATGAAGGCCGCTTTGCCGATTATAACGACACGGGCACCTATCCCGATGCGGGTCTTCTGACCGAGGCCTTTCCCGATAATCCCGTCGGTCTTGAAAGCCTGCACGGTTTTGGCGGCATGGCCAACCAAGCCGCCCTGGATATTGCCGGGATCGACGCCGACACGCCGGACCCGCAAGGCGGGACGATCTTACGCCGCGAAGACGGCTCGCCGACGGGCGTCCTGCTGATGCTAGCGCAAAGGCTCGTTTTTGATCAAAAGCCGGAACCCAGCCAAGCAGACTTGGAACGCGCCATTGTGGCAGGGCTCTCCCAACTGGCCGCCAAAGGTGTGACCTCTGTCCATGAGGCGGGCATGGAAGCCGAAGACGTCGCGGCCTTCAAGGCGCTAGCGGAACGAGGCGAGCTACCCATCCGCGTCTTTGGCTTGCTCAATGGCAATGACAAAGATCTGATGGCGGATTGGTTTGCGACGGGCCCGCTCAACGATCCCACGGACATGTTGGATATTGGCGGGATTAAAGTCTTTTTCGATGGCTCGCTCGGCTCGCGCACGGCCATGATGTATGAACCTTATAGCGATCAGCCCGAAGCCCGCCTCGCCCGCGCACGCATCACATTGGATGATATTGATAAGCTCGCCATTCAAGCCCGCGACCGGGGGTTTCAAATGGCGGTCCATGCTATTGGTGATGAGGCCAATGATTGTATCGTCGCCAGCTATGAGCTGCGTCTGGCCGCCCAGCCCTATGATCATCGCTGGCGGATTGAACATGCCCAAGTCGTGGGCGGAACCTTTGCGCGGCGTGCCGCGGACCTTGGCATTATCGCCTCTATGCAGCCCAGCCATGCTATGGGGGATAGCCCATGGGCCGAAGCCCGCGTGGGGCCGGAACGCATCCGCTTTGCCTATGCGTGGCGGAGTTTCTTGCGCGCGGGCGTGCCGCTGATTTTTAATTCTGACCTGCCAGGAGAGCCGTGGGCCCCGATGGAAACACTGCATTTTGCGACGACGCGGACCACACTGGACGGAACGCCTGCCGGTGGCTGGTACGCCAATGAGGCGCTGGGCCGCGAAGCGAGCCTGCGCGCCATGACGCTGGACGGCGCGCATGCCGCTTTCCAAGACGACACGCTCGGATCACTCGCGCTGGATAAATGGGCGGATTTTGTTGTCCTGTCCGACAATCCCATGACGGCATCGGACGTGCGCGATATTGAGGTCAAAGCGACCTATGTGGCCGGAGAACAGGTTGGCGGTTAGGGCTCGAGTTGAAACATGGCCTCGTTCGCGACCCTAAACCTCACGATAAGTGTGACGATGATGACCGCCAGCGCATGACCCGCCACCGCCACTGTACACCATAGCGCAGGGGCTTTCATGACATAGCCGGGCAAACCATCCGTCCAACTGATCGCTGAGAAGACCGCCATAACAAAGATATAGCCTGTTAAACTCAGCCAAAGAGACAACCGAAAGCCAGCGAGTTTTTGTTCGATTTCCTGTCGGGATTGGCGCGCGGCTTGGGCGGATTTATCGATGGTAATGGCCCCGACATCGACATTAAAGGCTGCGGCCAAAGCCATGAGCGTATCCGAGGATGCCCGGTCGCCATTCTCAATACGTTGTATCGTGCGCAGTCCAATGCCCGCTAAATCGGCTAAGTGTTCTTGTGACCATTGACGTTCTTCTCGCCAGCGCTTGATCTTCGCAGTGTCTGGATAAAGCTGCATAGTGCCGTCCTTTCAGTTTTCGTAGGCGCGGACACGCATTAGCGGTTTCACATTCAACAACGCTACGTCACGGACCCGCCATCAACCCGTCAAGACCGCGCCGTGAAGACGTCCTTGCCCTAACCATTCACTGTCATCCGGATCGCGTGCAGCACGGCCACTTCTTCGCTAATCGCGTCCATAACAACCCTGTGACGAGCCAGGCGTGACAGCGGGGCGAGCGCGTCTGCTGTGATGGCGATATGGATATGGCTGGGTCCGCTGCCAAATTCAGCCGCATGTTCCGCCGCCCCGCCATGGCCGGCATGCTGGTGGGATTCATCCTCGACGGATAGATCGCTCGGGGAAAAGGCGGCGCGCAGTTTGGCCTCTATGGTCGCAATTATCTCGCTCATAGGGCGCTATGTGCGGATTTCTGGCCGAAACAACAAGGGTCTACAGACATCGGCCCTTGATTGAGACCGCCTTTACGTCCATGTTCCGCCCTTCGCGAATTTCCCCTTTTTTTGGCATAAACGGAGTTAGTTTTGGCCTCCTCTTGGAAATCCACCGGCATTGATATCAGCGCGGCCCGCGCCAAGAAAAAGAAAAAGCCAACGGAAGAGCCCTGCGAATGGCCAGGTTGCGACAAGATGGGCGGCTGCAAAGCACCGAAATCCCCTGACCGTTTGCGGGAATATCACAATTTCTGCCAAGCCCATGCGCGCGAATATAATAAGAACTGGAACTTCTTTTCCGGCATGTCCGACGCGGACATCACAGAATGGCAGCAAGGCGCACGCCACGGCCACCGCCCGACATGGGACGTGCGCAAAAACACCGCCGAACGCGCCCAAGCCAATCGCCGCCGCAAAGCCGGCGCAACCGCCTCGACCTCAGAAGGCTACGGCATGTTTGGTGACGGCGTCGATCCGGGCAGTGTGGACACGATGCCACGTCGCGCTGTGTCCAAAATGGCGCTCAAGGCCCTGCACGATCTCGGCCTGGACGAAGGCGCGACGCAGGACGAAGTGCGCAAGCGTTACACCAAGCTGGTCAAACAATTCCACCCGGATGCCAATCAGGGCGCGCGCGATGCGGAAGAAAGCTTCCAGCGTGTGATCAAGGCCTATAAAGTGCTGAAAGGCGCCAATCTGGGCTAAGCCCACGGCCTGACCCAACGCATGGGTGATGGTTTTCATCGAAGACAGCCTTCACCCATCGCTTCGCTTGGCGCACCCGTATCCAAACGCTAGAGACGAAACGACTTTCCTTGAGACTGTGAGCTGACCCCCATGAGCGACGCGCAATTCCCGCTGTTCCAGCCTGATACTGAAATCAATGCCCGCGACGTGTTCGGCGTCGATTTCGACATGAAAGTCCCGGCCTTTAGCCAGGCCAGCGAATTCGTCCCGCCCGTGGACGAGGCCTACCGCTTTGACGGCCCCACCACCCAAGCGATCCTCGCGGGCTTTGCCTTTGATCGCCGCGTGATGATCCAGGGCTATCACGGCACGGGGAAGTCCACCCATATTGAACAGGTCGCCGCGCGCCTGAACTGGCCGCTCGTCCGGATCAATCTTGATAGCCATGTCAGCCGCATCGACCTCGTCGGCAAAGACGCCATTGTCCTAAAAGACGGCAAGCAGATCACGGAATTTCGCGAAGGCCTCCTGCCTTGGGCCTTGCAGCACCCAGTCGCGCTCACCTTTGATGAATATGATGCCGGCCGTCCGGACGTCATGTTCGTGATCCAGCGCGTCCTAGAGGCGCAAGGCCGCCTCACTTTGCTCGACCAGAATAAAGTCATCACACCGCACCCCGCCTTCCGTCTGTTTGCGACCACCAATACGGTGGGCCTCGGCGACACATCCGGCCTTTACCACGGTACGCAGCAAATCAACCAGGGTCAGATGGACCGCTGGTCTATTGTCTGCCAGCTCAACTATCTTCCCCATGATGAGGAAGAAAAAATCGTCCTCGCCAAAAGCCCGACTTACGACACAGCGGAAGGCCGCGATACCCTCGCGTCTATGGTCCGCGTCGCCGACATGACCCGAAACGCCTTTATCAATGGCGATATTTCCACCGTTATGTCCCCACGCACCGTGATGAATTGGGCCGAAAACGCCCGCATCTTTGACGGTGACCTCGCCCAAGCCTTCCGTCTCACCTTCCTCAACAAATGCGACGAACTCGAACGCCCCGTCATTAGCGAGTTCTATCAGCGGGCGTTTGGGGAAGATTTGCCGGAGAGCAGTGCGTCCGTGATGGTGGCGTAGGGGCCAGAATCCCAAAGTTCTAAATCCTTTTCAAAGCGCGCCTTCGGGTTGCAAAGGAACGACCTCACCGCGAATGCGGCGGAGACGGGCGAACGGGACACAAGGTCTAAAACAATCCCCGTCCCCGGCATTTATCGCCGGGGCCTGCTCAAGGTCATTTCCACAAGACGAGATGTTCTGTTCGCTTTCCT
>CAZSUW010000046.1:11438-20124 GCA_964610115.1 uncultured Algimonas sp. | reverse complement strand
GCCATTCGCTTACTGTCTGGTGAAACCGTGCAGGACTGGCACTATGATGATGAGCAGATCCTTGTCCCCCGGCCCCGTCCAGCCCATGGTGTCAGCACGTTCTGGGCGATTGATGATACGACAGAAGAAAACGGCGCAACGGAAATTATCCCGCGCAGCCATCTTTGGGGATCAGAGCGCCCTACCGATGAACACCCTAAGGGCGATCATCCAGACCGCATTAAAGTGACCATGCCGGCAGGATCGCTCATGATTGCCAAAGGCACGCTATTCCATCGCGGCGGCGCAAACCAGACGGATAAGCCGCGCCTAATTATCACGCCGCAATATTGCCCTGGCTGGGCGCGGCCCTTGGAGCAGATGACACTGGCCGTGACCCGAAAGACGGCGGCGAAACTGCCCAAGCGCGTGCGCGAGCTGATCGGCTATAACATTCACGCCGCCTTTATGGGCTATGTGAACGGACAGCACCCAGACCGGATCTTGGGGCTCTAATCGGTTTCTTTTGGCTCTTTTGCCTCTGTCGGCACCAGCCAGCCTTCATATTTGACCAGCCGCCCAAACCCCGGCGCGCGCATATCCACGTGGAAGGTGAAACGGCCCTGATCGTCAACGGCCTCAAAAACATCGCCGCCCGGGGCAAGCCATCGCGGCAGAGGCAGGCCGAAGACGCTCCAGCCCTGCACCGTATAGCGCAGACGCGCGCCACCGTCCTCCACGCTTAGGCCCAGCCAGACAGCAAAGGGGCCAAAGGCTTCAACCACAGTATGAACGGCGCGTCCCGCACCGGCATGTTGACGGCTTCGCATGACGCGCCCGTCATAGTCGCGCACCCAATGTTCAACGCCGTTTTCATCGCTTGTGAGAGAGACCGTCAGAGAGTGCTCCCCCGCCGGGGGCAGGCCAAGCAAGCGCGCCAAAACCTGCCCCAAAGGGTTGCGACCCCGCGTGACAATCGCGCGGCCCTCAAACCGGCCGCCTTTATGTAGGCGTTGAATTGGGACAGGCAGGCCCCCCATCGCCCCGCCCAGCGCATTGGCATAAAGACCCACTTCCATCGTCCGCTCACCATAAGAAATTCCGAGCTGATCAAAAAATGGCGTCAGGCGCTCTAGTCGAAAACCCGCGCCTGCTTTCAAAAGGCCCGGGGCAAAACGCTCGCCCTCATGGATAGCTTTTATCAGGGCGGCGGCCGGAATGATTGGCACATAAGGCCCCGTATCACCCTCGCCGATTAAGTCCCAGCGCCGCATCGTTTCAGACGGATCACCGACCTCTACAAATAATCCGCCCCGCGGTTCACCCACGGATAGCTTTGCCTGAACCGCATGAATGATCCGACCAAACCAACGCAAGGGCGGTAGCATACGCCACCGCGCCAGGCGCGCCATTAGGATCAGCACGCGGTGCAGGCTTTGGGGTTGCGGCGCGACCCATCCCGTGGCGCGTGGATCAATCAGAACCGCATCAGGCGTGGCCACATTGGCAAAGAGCAGCGAGCGCATGGGGCGCGCACCCGCCGGCGCGACCGTCCGGCGCAGGGCCTGCGTTAGACCCGCCGCCCCGCCGGGCAGCAGATGCCCGGCATAAGATAGAACGCTATCGATCACGGCGCGGCCCATAGGCTGGCGCGGACTGGGCACAATGCCCGCGCGGATTGGCAAGGCCTCGCCATCCGCACCACCCAAAGCGTGATAGACCGCGCCTGTCACGGCTGAAAATGTGCTCCACCCTGTGGCCACGGTCGTCGACGCACGCTTCGCGCGTTCAACCCTATGCGCGCAAAAATGCGGGTCGTCAGAGAGGTCGATATAGGTCGCACCGACGGCATCAGCATAATCGGTGACATAATCGCGGCTTTCACCATAGGCCTGAAACGGGCCGACGGCATCGACAACGACATCCACGATGAAAGACGTATCAAGCGGTTTGGACCGATCCAAAGACCACGGCTCTAGCTTTGCGGGACCGCTCAAAGTCGCAATCAGCGCGGCGGCTTTATCCGCCCGTCGTCCGGCCACGAAAACATGCAAACCATTTATATCGGACAAAAGGCGCACAAGCCTTTGACCAAATGTGCCATAGCCCCCAATGATCAGAACTTTCGTGACGTGTTCGTTCACAGGAAGCGCGCCTTTTCTCTTGGACTTGGCACGCGGCATGTGTCGCGCTGTCCAAACCAGCGCAGGCGATTGCGCGCAATCCGATCATAACCCCAATCGCGGATCGGGCGCGGGATTATCCAGAACACGCCCATGGCCCGCCACGGCCAACCGAGCCGCGCGAACATAGCGAGGGTCCCGTCGCTTTTCACCCGCGCGCATCCGTTTTCGATCAGGATGTTGGTATCGTAATCACCGGACTTAAACCCGTAATGGGCATAGAGCGCTTCGCCGAGCGGGCTTTGCGCTGCCAGAAAGCGAAAACGGCCCCCATCACGCGCCATCACAAAATCAACCCAGCCCGAACAGAGGGCGCAATAGCCATCAAAGACGATTATGGGGTCGACGTCCGAAAAGTCCGGCACCTTGGCATCCGCACGGTAGCTATAGGGCTCCATGCCGATCTTATAAACAAAAAGACCGCACCTGACGAGCTTTTGTCAGGGAGATTCGGGGCGCTTTCGGGGGACGCTGCCCCGGCATTTCTGCAAGCATGTCTTTATGCAAGCAGGCGCGCTTTCAACGCTTTGGCGAGCCGGACCGCGCCGGCATTCAAGCCGTCATCCCGGACCTCCGCCAATGGCAGATAGAGATAGGGTTCAATCAATTCCAATTCGATCAAGGCGAGCTGCCCGTCCAGACCGCGCAAGAGGTCGACCCGCGCATAGAGCGGGGTGTCATCGAGCGAGGCCAGCACAGCCTCTGCCGTCGCCCGGTCCGACGCGCTGGGCTGATAGGGTTCTTCCCGCCCGCCATAAGAACTTTGAATGCGGTAATCGCCATCTTTGGCGATTTTGCGCAAAGCGTGGCTGAACTGACCGTCAAAATAGAGCAGGCTAAACTCCCCTTCTTCCACGACGCTCGGCAGGAAAGGTTGGATCAGCGCGCCTTCTGGCGGGAGCTGGTCTGCCGCGGGCCAAGGATCGCCTTGGCCATGCAAAACCTGACGCCACGCCCCGCCGCCGACAATGGGCTTGATGACGATTTTGTCGGTCCCGAAGGCGGCAAAGGCCGCGGTCGCATCCCTTTCGCTCACGCCGTGAACCGTACGGGTCGGGATAACAGGCGCGCCTCTTTCCGACAGGCCGGCGAGATAAGACTTATCCGCATTCCAGCGCAAGATATTGGGCGCGTTGAAAACGGGCGTGATCTTCGCCGCATCTGTCATAGTCGCCAGAAAGCGGGCTTCATTGCCCTCGAAATAATCCCAAACCATAAGCGGCAAAAGCGCGTCATACTCAGCCGCGTAAGTCAGCGCGTCATCCCAAAGTCGCGCTTCCAGCGTCATGCCTTCTGCCGCAAACGCGGGTGTTAGCGTCGCCAGCTCTTCGTCAAATTCAAACACATCGACGCGCGTGTCAGAGGAGTCTGGCAAGAGGTTCGCGCTGACGAGCAAAGCAATACGCATAATGAAGTCCCCATATTGAACGCGCGGCCCTTATCCCTTAAGGCGCGGCGGTCAAGAGGGCGCACAGATTTGGCGCCTGATCTTATCACTATGGAAGCGCCTCATATGTCGAGTAGTTACGACGTCGTTGCCATCGGCAATGCCATTATGGACATCATCACCCCCGTCGAGGACGGCTTCATCACCGCCAATGGGATGGAACGTAACGCCATGAACCTGATCGACGCCGACCGGGCGCTGACCTTGCACACTGCGGCGCGTGACACGGGCCAAGACCGGATGATTGCCGGCGGGTCGGGCGTGAATTCTTTGGTCGGCTTGGCTGAAATGGGCTTTCGCACCGGACTGATTGCCAAGGTCGGCAAGGACCGCACAGGCCAGGCGCTGGTGGACGGATTTGAGCGGGCAGGCGTCGACTACCGCACACCGCCAACGAATTCTGGTACGCCAAGCGCGCGGTCGATGATTTTCGTCACGCCTGATGGGGCGCGGACCATGAACACATTTTTGGGCGCGAGTGTGGAGTTTGAGCGCAGCGACGTGCTGGACGATATGATCCGGGCTTCAAAACTGCTCTATCTTGAAGGCTACCTATTCGATGGCGATGAGGCCAAAGCCGCCTTTGTCCACGCCGCCGAAGTCGCCCATGCTGCGGGTCGGAAAGTGGCGCTCAGCCTGTCAGACCCGTTCTGTGTGCATCGCCACAAGGCCAGCTTCCAGCAGCTCGTCAAAAGCCAAACCGACCTCCTCTTCGCCAATGAAGAAGAGCTCTTTGCCCTCACTGACACAGACAGCATTGATGCGGGCCTAGACGCGATTGAAGCCTCGAATGTCGTCATTTGCGTCACGCGCGGGGCGCGCGGGTCTATTATCAGCGATGGCAAACGCCGCTATCACGTCAAAGCCGCCCCTGTGGAGCGCGTCATCGATACGACGGGCGCGGGCGATCAATATGCAGCGGGCGTCATGGCGGGTTATACGCTCGGCCTTAACTGGGCCGATGCAGGCTATCTGGGAAGTCTCGCGGCAGCCGAAGTCATCCAGCATTATGGCGCGCGCCCCGAAACCTCGATCCACGATATTGCGGTCGGCTTGGGCCGATAATCACGGGCTTATCACAAGCGCGCTGAAAGGCGCACTCTACTGCTTGCCCTTCCGCGCGCCGTTTGCCACACAAAGACAGAGCGCTACTGAGCGCGGCAAAGGAACTGGGCTATGAAATCCATTCACGATATTCCGCTGTTGGCTTTAGTGGTTGTGGCGGCGCTTGCTGCGTTCGGCTTTTACGCCTTGGGCGGAAGCCCCGCACTCTCCAGTCCGATTATGATTGGGGAGACCTATCTGTCCAAGTCGATTGCGGGCCTCGCCAAAGACGCGCTGTTCGTGCCGCTAAAACCGCTTATGTATGCGCTGATCATTATGTCGATCGGCAGTTCGATCGCGATCAGTACAGGCGGGCTCGGGGCGAAATTTGCGCGCGTTTTGGGCTTCTTCGTCGCCTTCTCACTGCTCGGTATGGCACTGGCTATTAGCGCCTATTTCACCTTTTCTGACCTGACAATTCTGCCCAGCGCGGAAAGTGTTGGCGCGCTGGGCGGCGAGCGCGAAGCCTCACCCTTTCTGGCTAAGATCTACGGGGTTCTGACCAGCGCTCTGATGATCTGTATTTATACGGGCTTGCTGTTTGGTGCGGCGTTGAAGCGCCTAAACCTCGGCCGGGAAGCCGATGCGATTTCTGATCTGTTCATCAAGGGCTTTCGTAAATTTCTGCAATACACCATCCCTCTCGCTGTCTTTGGATCGGTCACGTTAGCCCTCTCAAATCCTGACGGTGTTGAAACGCTGGGCAACCTCGCACGACTGCTCCTGCCTTATCTGATGGCCATGGTCGGCACGTGGTTGGTCATTGTGGGTGTGACGACCTTTGTACTGAAGATTGGTCTGCGCCGCGTCCTTGCCGCCATCCTGCCGCAAGCGCTGGTCGCCTTCTCCACCTCATCCTCTATTGCGACCCTGACAGCGACCAAGCAGGCCTGTAACGATCTGGGCGCGAGCGGAGATGAAAGCACGCCGTTTTTCACCATTGGCGCGACAATCAATATGGTCGGCACGCTGATCGGTCTCCTTCTGCTTTCGCTTTATGCGATGAACGCCTTCGGGCTGGAAGTCGGCTTGGGCGAAGCGCTTGTCGTTGGTTTCCAAAGTCTGGTCTTCGCGACAGCCGCCGCGGGAACGCCCAGCGCCTCAGTCGTCTTGTTGCAAGACATTCTGGTTAGCCAAGGCGTCTCGGCCGATTACGCCCAATATGTTGTCGGCCTAATCATCACGATCGACACATTGATCCTCGACCGCTTGCGTACTGTGCTGAACACGCAATCCGATTCTATGAGCACAGCGAACGGGCTGAAAACCTATTACGGCAAACCCGACGTATTGACCGAAGAGGCCGACGCCTGAGCCGAATAATCGCGTTCGCCAAATAGCGCGCTACCCACACGCACATGGGTCGCGCCAAAGGGAATGGCCGTGGCGTAATCCGCGCTCATCCCCATAGAGAGCTGGTTGAGACCATGCTGTTTGGCCAGCGTTTCCATCTGCCAGAAATGGGGCGCGGCGGGCTCATTCATAGGCTGGATACACATCAGGCCCTTAATCCCATCGCCGGGGCGGAGCGCATATTCCGTATCAAGGCGATCCAAAAACGCACCTAAGTCTTCGGGCGCGACGCCCGATTTTTGGGGTTCACGCCCAATGTTCACTTGGACCATCAGGTCTGGCATTCGACCCACGGCGTCCGCTGCCTTTAGCAAAGCCTTGGCTAATTTTTCTCGGTCCAGCGTTTGGATCACATCAAAAAGCAGGGCCGCGTCTTTGGCCTTATTGGTTTGCAGCGGTCCGATCAGATGCAGGCGCAGAGACCCGCGATGATCGGCAAACGTTTCCCCCCAACGGGTTTGCGCTTCCTGCACGCGGTTTTCGCCAAACACGGTCTGCCCCGCATTCAAGGCCGCTTGAATCCGGTCGTCCGGTTGAACCTTGGACACGGCGATCAGATCAGGCGCTGCACGGTTTGATTTTTCCGCCCCCGCTTTTAACTCTGACAGGATAGCCGCGCGGCGGTTCGCTATGCTAGAGGTCTCGCTCATGCCTGCGCCCTATGACATGCCGCCCGCGCTGAAAAGCCTGATGACGATCGCGACACAGCTGCGCGCGGAAAGAGCGCCCTGTCGGCTGGCCCCGCTTGTCTTGATGCATGACCGCAACCGTACTCCCGATATTGAAAATCTGGCCACGCGTCTGCCCGAAGGATCAGCGCTGATTTACCGCGAAGCCGAAGGGCAGCATGATCTGGCCCGCGCCGATCGTTTGCGTATGATTACACAAGACAGAGGCGTACAATTCCTGATCGGCGGCGATCCGGCCTTTGCCAGTGTGATAAAAGCGGACGGCGTTCACCTGCCGCGCGGGCGTTATAAAGCGAAAGACCTACGCCGGTTCCGCAAAGACTGGATCATCACGCAAGCGGCCCCTAAAACAGACCGCCCGTTTCCGGCCGCTGGGCTGGATGCGGTTTTCGTCTCATCCGTATTTGACTCTGCCAGCCCTTCAGCGGGCGCAGCGATTGGCGTGGAAGAATTGACGAACCGAACCGCTGCCACCCCCTGCCCCGTCATCGCATTGGGCGGGATCACCACCGAAACCGCGCCCACCCTGATCGGAACCGGTGTAAGCGGATTGGCTGCGATTGACGGATTGGCAGAGCTTTTACGCCCTAAAACGTAATCCCGCCTTCGATGAAGATCGCTGTGGCCTTGTCGTCAGCGAGAGTCGCCATAGCGCCAATGTCGCGCAGGGTTTCGCGATTAGCGTGCTGCACGCCCGCGCCGAAACGAATGCGATCCGTCCAATCATAGGTCACGCCGGCCGTGAATTGATCCGACGTCAGACTGACAAGGTCATCTTCGGCATGGCCATAACCGAGGGTGAAGCCCAGCTTGGATGGCTGCCAGGTCAGGCCGATGTCATAGGCGGTATAATCGCCGTCCATCAGGCCTTGATTGCTTTGCAACCAGCTACCGCCGAGGGTCCAGTCGCGCAGGCTGACTTCAATTCCGGCGCCGTAGCTGGACAGATCGTCAAAGCCTGCAATCCCCGATTGTTCTGACGCGCGGGCATAGGTCCCGGTCAGTTCCGCGCGGATACCGTTTGCAAAGGTCCGGTCCAGTGCCACGCCGACTTCCATTACGTCTTCCAGATCCGGGGTAAGGACATTGGCGACATCGCTGCGGTTCACACAATAATCGACACCGCAGACATTTGGATCGAGCGCATAGGACGCCCCGAACTGAACACCGACACCAATTTGATCACCCAGCAGGCGCGGGCTGGTATAGGTCACTTTTTCCGCAAAACCGGAGGCGTCATTGACCGTCTTCACGGCATCAAGACCAGTATAATCAACGGGTGAGTTGCTGGCCCCGACATTGAGCAGCGTTGGCGCGCCGAGGCTGAACAGATAGGCCGCGCCATCATCCCGACCGACCGTAATATCGCCATAGGCCGAACGCAGGAATAAATGCGCTGATTCAATCGCGACTTGCACATCATCCGCAACATCATCGCCAAATGTATAGGCTTGGGATGTATGCCCGCGCAGGGCGACCGGAGCGCCGTTCACGATCACAGACGCACACCCCGCAAGGGTTGGCGGGCAATCCGGTAAGCGGCGGGCAAAGCCCCGACGGCCTTCATCATATTGGGCCCGCGCTTGCAGGTTAATCCCGTATTCCAAACCGCCTTGGGTAATGGCGCTAACCTCGCCTTCAATATCCGCGTCGCCGACAAAAGCCTCTTCCCAGCCATTACCGGACGTGTCGCGGGCCGCCGCGCCGCCGCGCAGACCGCCGCGCAAAAGCGTCGACAAATTACGAAGACCGAGCCGGTCCACCCAACCCCGCTTTTGCGGTGCGGGCTGCCCCAGCGGTCCACCTTGCACAGGGCCCTGTTGTAAGGGTCCACTTTGAGGCTGTTGACCCGCATATCCGTAAGGGTTTGTTTGTCCCGGATAGGCTTGCCCCGCTCCCTGTGATTGACCCTCTCCCCATTGTGGGTTCTG
>CAZSUW010000046.1:0-11338 GCA_964610115.1 uncultured Algimonas sp. | reverse complement strand
GGAAGGCTGTGTGCTATAGCCTTGGGGCAGCATATTGCCCCTGGGTGCCGTCTGCGGCGTGGCTGAAAGCGGGCCGGATAAAGCCCGTGTGCCAGAGGGTGAATAGGTCGGCGCCGTTGACGGACTATAGCTAGACCAATCCGGAGACGCTGCCACCGGCGCTGAAGGCGCGGTTTGTGTCCAGCCGGACTGACCCGCGTAAGCGGGTTGTGCGGCCTGTTGTGCGGGCGCGGTCTGAAGCGTTGGCGCGGACTGGACGGGCGCAGACTGGACAGGCGCAGTTTGCGGCGTTTCCCAGGCTTGCGTTTTTTTCTGGGAGGCAAAGGGACTGCTACTTTGCGCTGACGCCACAACCGTTGCGCCCATCGCCATCAGTAAGATCGGCCCGACGGAGAAGAAAAGTCGATCAGGGAAAACACCGGCGCTTTTCGCTTTGCGGTGTTCTTTATTTTGTCGTGCCGCCATGAAGCCCTCACACGGTAATGGCGCGGATAAGAGGCCAAGAAGGATTTCATGGCCCCGCGCACAACGAAGTCTTGACGTTAACCTTTTCCGAAAGAGCCCTAAAATAGGGTTAATATGACCTTTACGATTACGAGAGTTTAGTGAAAGTCGGGCTTTTCGAGGCGGCTTTCATGCCATAGAGGGCTATGAAACGCCGATAACCCCATAATCGGCCTGATAAATGGATACGACAATGCGCTTCACACGCCTTCTCATTGCTCTTCCCGCCGCCGCTTTGATCAGCGGCTGCAGCACGTTAGGCATTGGATCGAATGATAATGAGCAGCGCCGCGTCGCGCGGGCCGTACAAAATGCCCCGGCTTCGGGCGTGAATGCTTTCCTCTGGCGGGCAACACTGGAAACGCTCAACTTCTTGCCGCTTGATCAAGTCGATCCTTTTGGCGGTGTTGTCATCACAGACTGGTATGCAGATCCTGCCGCCCCGACAGAGCGGATCCGCGCGACCGCCTATATTCTGGATACAAATTTGCGCGCCGATGCTTTAAAGGTTTCTGTCTTTAAGCAGGTCCGCGAAGGCAATGGCTGGGCTGACGCGGCGGTAGATGCAGACACGGCCCGTCAGGTTGAAAACGCCATCCTGACCCGCGCGCGTCAGCTTTACATCGCGACTGTCGACGGTGCGTAAGCAAGCTCTATTGGATCACCGCTTAGCTTAAATCCGTCTGCAAAAATCGACAGGCTCACCCTTACCCGAAAACGGGTTTCACAATGGCGAGCACCACAATCACAATCGTTACCAGCGCCGGGACTTCATTGATCCGTCGGAAGAACTTTTCCGATTTGGGTCGCCCGCCATCCAGAAAGCCTTTTCGCGTCTTCGCCAAAAACCCGTGATAAGCGATCAGAGAAAACGCCAAAGCGACTTTCACTAATAACCAGAGGGGCGGCGGCATATTATAGCCAAGCAGGATGACCCCTAACACAAAGGCCACAATCATGGCCGGGTTCATAATGATGCGGAGTAATTTGGCCTCCGCCTCCTCCATCTTCGCTTCCAACTCACCGCCCGGCGTCGCGACGGAATGGTAGACGAAAAGCCGCGGTAAGTAGAGAAGCCCCGCCATCCAGAAAATCACCGCAATCAGGTGAAAGGCTTTGATCCAAAGATAAGCATCAAACATAGCGTCGCTTTCCTGTTTCTGACCGTTTAACTACGGCTCAACCGTCGATGAGATGTGGGCTTTATTCGGGTTTTTCTCTTATCTGCGCGATCACCGCTTCGACGTCCTTGATCTTCACATCAGGCGTTACCCCGTGGCCGAGATTGAAAACATGCGGTCCGTCTGCGCCGTCACTCAAAACCTGTTCGACCGCGCGGGTTAAAGCCTTGCCGCCTGTTCTGAGGGCGAGTGGATCAAGATTGCCTTGCAAACACATGCCTTCTGGAACCGTCGCGCGTAGATCTGAAAGCGGGACATCTGTCCCGGCCCCCAGCGCCGTAATCCCGGTTTCATGGGCGTAGCGGATCGCATTCAGTCCGGCCCCACGCGGAAAACCAATAATGGGCACGCTCACCCCGGCTGCTCTGACTTTTTTAATAATGTCCGCGGTTGGATAAATGACGAGGCGTTCAAACAGATCCGGCGATAAGCCTTCGGCCCAGCTTTCAAAAATCTTGAGTGCATCCGCCCCGGCTTTCGCCTGTGCGATGAGATAGTCCGCCGAGCTTTCCACCAGAGCATGAAGCAGGCTGGCCATAGCCTCAGGCTGTTCATAGACAAAACGCTTGGCGGCTTCTTTGTTCGGCGTTCCGCGCCCTTCCAGCATATAGGTCGCCACGGTCCATGGTCCGCCGCAAAATCCGATCAGAGCCTTGGTCGGATCCAATTCAGATCGTACACGGGAGACAGTTTCGTAAACCGCGCTGATCCGGTCTGCTGCGCCGTTTATCGTTAGGGCATCAATGCCGACAGTATCGATTGGATCGAGCGTTGGTCCCACGCCTTTGACAAACTCGACCCGCCGTCCCAGCCCGATCGGGATGAGTAAGATATCGGCAAACAGGATGGCCGCATCCATGTCATAGCGGCGGATCGGTTGCAGGGTCACTTCTGCGGCTTTGTCCGGTGAAAAGCAAAAATCGATAAAGTCTTTCGCGGTTGCCCGAACCTCCAAATATTCTGGTAAGTGGCGTCCAGCTTGGCGCATCATCCATAGAGGAACAGGATCAAGGCGTTCGCCCTGATAAGCGCGGATAATCCGAGGTGTTGGTTTTATATCGGCTGACATGAGGGAGGCTTTACCCCGTTATGGTCCCCAAATCGCCCCCTTCCTTCTTTCTTTTTATAAAAGAAGAGGAAGATGTAGAGCCTGTGAATCTGTGGGAAAGGTTAGGATTTTGGTAAGATGTGTTAACGAAGGCTCAGGTGGCTGTGGATAGCCTATTCAATCTAGTTTTAAAGATGAATTTGTGTCTAACTGAAAATTTTGATGAATTCCCAGAGCGTTAGTCTGTGGATAGAGAGTAGGATAAAGTCGGGACAATTGATATATCCCAGGGTTTCAGAGGATTACGTGTTAAGCTTTGCTGACGTGGATGAAACGGGTGGTCCGTTAAACTTTACGCCCAGTGTTTTCGGATGATGACTGTCATTAAGGCGCACTTGTGGACAGAGCGGGAGAAAAGCGCCAATGAGCGCGGATGAAACTGCCTTCTTTTCTAGGGACCGTCCACAACGCCTAAGGATCAATGGCCGAGCGTAATCCAAATATTTCGACGTGTTTCCATGTCCATCTGGTTAGTGACTCGACGGGTGAGACATTGGTCGGGGTCATGAAAGCCTCAACGGCGCAGTTTGCCGGGGCTGTCGCGCTGGAACATTTGCACGCGCTTGTCCGATCTGAAGCGCAAATGGACCGTACGCTTAATGCGATCGGCAGTAAGCCCGGCGTTGTTCTTTATACTTTGGTTGATCCACAAAAACGCCGTCGCCTTGAAACGTTTTGCGCGGCGAATAATACGCCTTGCGTGTCAATCCTCGACCCAACTTTGGCAATGATGGGGCGCTATTTAGGGGTGACGACCACGGCAGAAGTTGGCGCGCAGCGAACATTAGACGCGGCCTATTATAACCGGATTAGCAGCCTTGATTTCGCTATGGCTCATGATGATGGCCAAAATGTCGACGGCCTGAAAGATGCCGATATTGTTCTGCTGGGCGTATCACGCACATCCAAAACGCCGACCTGTATCTATTTAGCCAATCGCGGGTTTAAATCAGGCAATATCCCCTTAGTGCCAACAGCGCCTTTGCCCGCCATTGTTGACTCGCTACCCGGCAATGATCCGCTCGGTCCCTTAGTGGTCGGGCTTGTCGCGTCCGCTGACCGGATTGTTGAAATTCGCGAAGCGCGATTGAAAGGCCTTAGCGCGACGGGTCAATCTAACTATACGGATAGCCAAGCCGTGCGTGATGAATTGCGTGAAAGTAAGCGGATTTTTGCGCGCCGCGGCTATCCGGTCATTGACGTTTCACGCCGCTCTATCGAAGAAACGGCAGCACAGATTATCAACCTTTATAAAATGCATCGCCCAAAGCGCGCGCTGCGCCACCGGATTTAGGCTTATCATGTCCGTTCCCCTTATTCTTGCTTCAGGGTCTGCAATCCGGCGACAGATATTGACAGAGGCTGGGCTGGACTTTGAGGTGATCGTCAAACCGGTCGACGAAGCCGCCATTAAGCAGGCGATGCTGGCAGAGGGTGAAACGCCGCGTAATATTGCCGATGCCTTGGCGGAGGCGAAAGCGTTGCGCGTCTCTCGATTCCTCGCGCAAGAGGGTCGGACAGGTCTCGTCATTGGCGCGGATCAGGTCATGGTCATGGACGGGGTCTTGTTTGATAAACCCGTGGACCGTGCCGAGGCCCGCGCGCGCCTTCTTTCTATGCGCGGAAAAAAGCATGAATTAATTGGCGGCCTGGTTGTGGCGGAAAATGGTCTGCCGCTGTGGCGTCATAGTTCGCAGACCCAGCTTTGGGTGCGGGATTTTTCGGAAAGATTTTTGGACGCCTACCTCGACGCGGAAGGTGACGTTCTGACGAAATCTGTCGGAGCTTATCGGTTTGAAGGGCGCGGGGCGCAATTATTTAAAAAAGTCGATGGCGACTTTTTCTCTGTTCTGGGACTGAGCCTTCTGCCTTTGCTGGATTATTTGCGCGTGCGGGGGATCATCCCGACATGAGCGCGCCGTTACCAAAACTTGCGGGTGTGTGCGGCTGGCCAATCCATCATTCGCTCTCGCCACTCTTGCATAATTATTGGTTGAGACAGTCGGGTCTGCGCGGAGCCTATGTGCCGTTCATGGTTAAACCCTGGGAAGCGGAAAGAGCGTTTCGTAGTTTGAAAAAGACCACGATTGCAGGCGTGAATGTCACCTTGCCTTTGAAAGTCGATGCCTTTCGCGCGGCCGATGACGTGACCGAAGATGCGCAACGCATTGGCGCTGCCAATTGCCTTTATGTGCGCGAAGGCCGACTGATCGCGCATAATACGGATCTGGAAGGCTTCGCCGCACCGCTTCTAAACCATCTTTCCCCCGCTAAACTACAAGGTGCAACCGCCTTGGTGATCGGCGCGGGCGGCGCTGCCAAAGCGGTGATTGGGGCTTTATTGAGCTTGGGCTTACCCGAAATTATTGTAACGAACCGGACCGATGAAAAGGCGGAAAATCTAGCCAAGCAGGCCGACCTGCCAAACTTCTACGCCGTGCCTTGGGCCAACCGGCAGGATACATTGCAGCGGGCTAATTTGGTTGTCAATGCAAGCTCTGCCGGAATGGTGGGTTATCCGGCACTGGCGCTAAACTTAGGTGACGCTAGGGCTGGCACGTTAATTTATGATCTTATCTATACGCCCGAAGTCACGCCTTTATTGGCGCAGGCCAAAGCCTTGGGCCTACCCTGTCTGGGCGGCCTGGATATGTTGATCGCCCAAGCCCGCCCCAGCTTCCGTCTCTTTTTTGACAAGGCTGCGCCTGTTGGCGGTGAAGTCGCGCTCTTGCGTGCGGCGCTACAAAGCGGGCGTCGATGAGCTTAAGCGCGGGATTTGATGGGAAAATTATCGGCCTGACGGGCTCGATCGGTATGGGCAAATCAACCACGGCCCAGATGTTTGCGGATTTGGGCGTTCCTGTTTTTGATGCGGATGCGGCGGTACACGCGCTTTACGCCCCCGGGGGTAAAGCCGTCCCGTTGATCCGAGCGGTTTTTCCGGATGCGGTTTCATCCAAAGGGGGTGTCGACCGAAAAATATTGGCGGCGCATATGCGGTCTGATCCGCTTAATTTAAAAGTTTTGACGAGCTTCATTCACCCTTGGGTGGGGGAGAGTCGCGCGGCATTTTTAGAAAAAGCCAAGTCCGAAAATGCAAAGGTGGTTCTGTTCGATATTCCGCTTTTGTTTGAAACGGGCGGTGATAAGAAAGTCGACGTGACAGTCGTCGTCACCGCGCCCGCAGAGGTGCAACGCGCCCGTGTCATGGCGCGGCCTGGTATGAGCGAAGCGCAATTCGAACACATTTTGTCGCAACAAATGCCGGATGCCGAAAAACGCAAACGAGCCGACTATGTTATATCCACAGCTGAGGGATTAGAGGCCGCCCGAGCCCGTGTGCAAACGGTCTTAAATGCGATAATTTCCAGCTAATGCGTGAAATTGTTTTTGATACGGAAACGACGGGCTTTGATAGCCAAGGCGCGGACCGGATAACCGAACTGGGCTGTATCGAATTAATTGATTGGCTGCCGACCGGGAAGCAATTTCACGCTTATTTGGACCCGGAACGCGACGTGCCACCGCGTGTGGTTGAAATTACGGGCCTCACAGCGGAGTTTCTGCGCGGCAAACCGAAATTTGCGGATGTAGCAGAGGACTTTCTCGCCTTCATCGGCGACGCCCCTTTGATAGCGCATAATGCGCAATTTGATCGCGGTTTTATCAATGCAGAGCTAGGTCGGATGGGCCGAGACCCCCTGCCCGAAGATCGCTTTATCGATACTTTGGCTATGGCCAATGCCGCCTTCCCGGGCAGCCCGGCCTCGCTTGATGCGCTTTGTAAGCGCTTCGGGATCAGCTTAAGCTCGCGTGATAAGCACGGGGCGATTATTGATAGCGAACTTCTGGCGGGCGTTTATCTAGAGCTTCGCGGCGGGCGCGAGCGCAGCCTATCCCTGGAACCCACGGGCATAGAAAGTTCAGCTGCAATAGCGAGCGCGCAGAGTCTGAGGCGCCAAAGGCCGACGCCTTTATCGCCACGTTTGACAGAGACAGAGGCGGCGGCCCACGCCGCTTTTATTGAAAGCCTGGGTGACGGGGCGATCTGGAATAAAATCAATCGTCGTCGCAAATCGGTTTCATGACGGAATGAATCGGCGCGGCCTAATCTCCGGCCCCGAGTTGTTTAATCAGCGCTTCCAAACTATCCAAGTCCTTGTATTTTAATCGTAATTCGCCCCCTAGGCCTTTTTGGCGAATATCGGCAGCATAGCCGGTTCGGTCTTGAATGCGTTGCTCTAAGGTGAGGATATCAGATGGTTTCGGCGCCTTGGTTTTGCGACCTTTCCCCTCGCTTTCGGCGAGCTCGGCCTTGGCGTGACGCTCGGCTTCGCGCACGGACCAATTATTGGCGACGATGGCTTCGGCTAGCGCGTCTGGATCTTTGGACATCAGAAGTGCGCGGGCATGGCCGGCTGAAATCTGACCCTGCATTAACAGTTCCTGCCCGCGTCGGGTCAAACTGGTCAGGCGGGTTGTATTGGCGATATAGACGCGGCTCTTGCCGATGGATTGCGCGATCTCCGCTTGGGTGCGGCCAAATTCGTGGATCAGCTTGTCATAGGCCAGCGCCTCTTCCATCGGGTTGAGGTCAGCGCGCTGCACGTTTTCGATGACCCCGATTTCCAGAACGTCGCGATCCGATAAATGACGGACCAGAACGGGAATGCTCGACAGGCCAGCTTTCAGCGCCGCTTGCCAACGCCGCTCCCCTGCAACGATTTGATAATAGCCCATGGCTTTTCCAGATCCGTCAATAAGTTCACGGACCAGAACGGGCTGCAGCACGCCTTTTTGCTGGATCGAGGCGACAAGGTCATCCATGGCCGCCGCCTCAAATACTTTGCGGGGCTGATCGGGATTTCGTTTCAGCCGGTCAATGCCGACATTATAGACCCCGCCTTTCGGGTTCGCTGGGGCCTGAGCATCACTGGGCTTTGTTGCCTCAGCCGCGTCAGGTTCCGATTTCTTGTCCGTAATGGGGGCTTCGTTTTCCGTTGCGCCCAAATCGCTCATCAGCGCGGAAAGGCCGCGGCCTAAACCTCTATCTTTCTTCCGTCCACTCATGCCTAAGTCCTTGATTTATAATTATTTTCTTCGTTCCGAGTGCTTTTGCAAAACCTCTCTGGCTAGACGCCGATAGGCCCTCGCCCCGGCGCTGGCCGGATCATAGGTCGTGACGGGTTCTGCAAAGCTGGGCGCTTCGGCAATCCGCACGTTACGGGGTATGACCGTCTCAAAGACAGCACGGCCCAAATGACGCCGCACATCGTCAGCCACCTGTGCGGAGAGCCGATTGCGGCGATCAAACATTGTCAACATCACGCCATCAATGGCGAGGCTCGGATTGATACCCGCCTTAGCCATCTCCACGGTTTTCAAAAGCTGTGAGAGTCCTTCAAGCGCGAAGAACTCACATTGCAACGGCACGATGATCGACCGCGCCGCCGCTAAGGCGTTGAGTGTAAGCAGGTTTAGGGAAGGCGGGCAGTCAATCATCACATAATCGAACTCTGACTGGGCTTTTTGCATGGCATTAGCGAGGATACGTGTCCGACCATCCCGCGTCCCGATCTCTAATTCTGCGGCGGACAGGTCCGGATGGCTGGGCAGGATATAGAGCCCCCTCACCTGTGTCGGCTGGACTGCCTCATCAAGCGATGATCCTTCGGTCATAAGCTGATAGGTTGATTGGTCCCGCTTATCGCGCGGGACGCCCAGCCCGGTGGAGGCATTGCCTTGTGGATCCATGTCGATCAGAAGGACGCGCTGCTCTCGCTCGGCTAAGGCCGCTGACAGGTTGATCGCCGTGGTTGTTTTCCCAACACCGCCCTTTTGATTGACGATAGCCATGATACGTTTGGGGTTCATCGTGGCGTAACATCCTTTGAGTAACTGCAGAATTGCGGAGGCGCGCGCCTTGTCTCTGCGTCTTTTCTGCGTTTTTGTCGAGCCAGTCAGGTCTTCCGGGATCGGTATGCGCGTGCAATTACTGCAAATCTCTGGGTAAAATGGACGTATCAGCACGTTTCACGTGAAACAGGGGAGAAAACCTAAGGCTGAAATTGGCAAAATGTTTCACGTGAAACACTTTGAACCCCGTTCATGCGCGAAAACTATCGAAATTGTTTCACGTGAAACACTCAAAAAAGGTGGGATCGCGGTCTCGTCCCAAAATGTTTCACGTGAAACACTTTAAATCGATGAGATTTATCGGGTTTAGCGCGGCTGTAAGCCTGTCAGTATGGCGATTTGTCCGCTGTCATCCGTTACGCTGGGGGCTCTCCGTAAGGCGAAGGCCCAATCCAGCGTGGCGTCGTGAACTTCCGAGTCTAAACTTGCGCCCTTGGGCAGGACCAGCGTGCCGCCCTGCTTTAAGTGGCGGTCCGCCATAGGGAGCAGGCGGGGCAGTGGGGCAAAGGCGCGGGCCGTGATGACATCGGCGGCAATGGGGTCAACGGCTTCGATGCGTAGGTTGTGGACTGTGGCTGGTAGTTCTAGCTCTCGGGCAACGGTCCGCAAAAAGCTGGCTTTCTTGCCGACAGATTCCATCAAATGGACGTGTCGGCCTGATCCGGCGGCTTTCGCCGCGATCGCCGTCATCAGACCCGGAAAACCGGCGCCGGAGCCGAAATCTGCAATAACCTCAGCGTCTTCCGGGATATGCGGCAGGATTTGCGCGCTATCGAGGGCGTGTCGAACCCAGAAGTCATCAAGCGTGCGGGGCGCGACGAGATTGATCTTGGCATTCCATTTAACGAGAAGATCACCCCAGCGGGCCGCATCTTCCGTGGCGGCATTAATTTGATTAGCGGGAATAGGGGCCTTGGCCGCAAACTCACGGCGTCCGGTAGCGTTCAAGGCTTTAGGCGGCATGACGCTTTTTAACATGCGCCAGAACCGCCATAAGCGCGCCCGGCGTGACACCTTCTAGCTGCGCCGCTTGGCCCAGCGTGTCCGGGCGTGCGGCCGTCAGCTTGTCTCGCACTTCGTTGGACAGCCCACCGATGCGGCTATAATCCAGCGTGTCGGGCAGGCGCAGCCCTTGATCGCGCCGGAAAGCGGCAATGTCTTCGGCTTGGCGCTCTAAGTAACCCGCGTAAACCGCGTGAATCTCTGCAAATTCCCGGGCCCGGGGGGAGAGGCTCGCAAGATCCGGGAAGACCCGGATCAGTGCGGCCACATCAATGTTGGGATAGGCGAGCAAGTCTGCAATCGTGCGCGGCTGGCCGTCCTGATTGATGGTGAGGCCGGCGGCTTTAAGCTGATGCGGCGTCGCGGATTGTGTTGTGATGAGCGATTTGGCGCTTTCAAATTCAAAGTGTTTCACGTGAAACATTTCGGCGCGTTCTTCAGAGATCAAACCAATTTGTTCGCCGAGCGGTGTCAGGCGCATATCGGCATTGTCCGCGCGCAAATACAGGCGATATTCGGCGCGGCTGGTGAACATGCGGTACGGTTCCGTGACGCCTTTGGTGGTGAGATCGTCAATCATCACGCCAATATAGGCTTGGCTGCGGTCCAGAATGAACGGATCACGGCCTTGGGCGGCCAAAGCGGCATTGGCGCCCGCGATCAGGCCCTGCGCCGCCGCTTCTTCATAGCCCGTTGTGCCATTAATTTGTCCGGCCAGATAAAGCCCGGGCAAGGCTTTCGTTTCCAGCGTCAGGCGCAGCGCGCGCGGGTCGATATAGTCATATTCAATGGCATAGCCATAGCGCTGCACGACCACATCCTGAAGGCCGTCAATCGTCCGCAAGAAGGCGTCTTGCACATCTTCGGGCAGGGAAGAGCTAATCCCGTTGGGGTAAATCGTATTGCCGTCCGGATTGCCGGGCAGGCCTTCGGGCTCCAGGAAGATTTGGTGGCGGTTGCGGTCGGCAAATCGCACGACTTTATCTTCGATAGAGGGGCAGTAGCGCGGACCACGCCCGGCGATTGACCCACTGTAAACTGCTGATTTTGCTATATTCTTTGCGATAACGTCATGCGTGCGCTCATTCGTATGGGTGATGGCGCAGGCGATCTGTGGGACAGTGATTTTATCGGTCAAGAAAGAGAACGGAACAGGAACATCGTCTGCGTCCTGCAGGTCCAGCGCATCCCAATCGATCGATGATTTTTCAAGCCGTGCGGGCGTCCCGGTCTTGAGCCGCCCCATTTGCAAGCCGAGCCCGTAAAGCCGCTCGGACAGGCCTAGCGCCGGCGCTTCGCCCCAGCGTCCGGCGGGGGTGCGTTGATCGCCAATATGGATCACGCCTTTTAAAAAGGTACCCGTTGTCAGGACGACAGATTTGGCCGTGAATTCGCGGCCATCTTCGGTGCGAACGCCCGCGACCCGGCCTTTATGGACGATCAGATCATCCGCCGCGCCTTCGATAACGGTTAAGCCGTCTTGCGCTTTGATCGCGGCTTGCATGGCGTTGCGATAGAGAAAGCGGTCGCTTTGCGTGCGGGGTCCGCGCACGGCGGGACCTTTAGAGCGGTTGAGCAGGCGGAATTGAATGCCTGAGGCGTCTGCAACCTGACCCATCAACCCGCC
>CAZSUW010000045.1:14385-20563 GCA_964610115.1 uncultured Algimonas sp. | reverse complement strand
ATGGGGCAACAGAATGACAAAACAGATCGAGTTTTTCTTCGACCTCTCCTCCCCTTGGACCTGTCTGGCGTTCCACAATATCCGACCCATGATGGCCGAGATGGGCGTGGAGATTGTCTGGCGGCCTTTTCTGGTCGGCGGCATTCATAATCAGGTCAATGCTGCCTATCCCGAAGCACGCGCGCGGGATTTTGGGACGCCGAAATGGAAGCAGTTTTATCAAAGCCTGCTGGATTGGGCGGCGTGGTCCAACGTGCCGATGAATTTCCCGGGGCCGCATTTCCCGCTGCGGTCTGTCTACGCCATGCGCATGTGTTGTTGTCTGGAAGCCGATCAGGCCAAGCTGCTCGCCTTTATGGAGGCGGCCTTTGACGCCCATTACACGCACAAAGTTAACTTGGACGACGTTGAAGTTTTGGTGGGGGTCGCCGCCTACATTGGCCTCGATGGCGACGCGTTAAAAGCCCAGATCGCCACGCCAGAGATCAAAGCCCATCTGCGCCGAAATACGGATGAAGCGATTGCGCGCGGCGCATTTGGGTCGCCCTCCATCTTTGTTCCGTTCAAAGGCGGCGAACGCCTTTATTTTGGCAATGACCAGCTTCCGCTTGTGACATGGGCCTTAAATCAATGAAGTTTGTTTTTCCCCTCTCAGCTGTCGCCCTCACCCTCGCGGCTTGTGCTCCGGCGGCATCGGACAATAATGGTGAGGAGCTCATCGACTGGGATTACCGCACCGAAGTGCGCGCCGACACGCCCGCTGGCGATTATCGCGGCGTGACTGGCACGGTCGAGCGTTTTACCGTCACGTCGGATCGCGTCACAAGGCGCGAGGTGGAAGTCTGGCTGCCGCCTTCTTATGCCAGTGTGCCGGACGCGACCTATCCCGTCCTTTATATGCATGACGGACAGAACCTGTTTGACCCCGAACAGTCCAAATATGCGGGCTGGGATTGGGGGGTGGATGAAGCGCTGACAGCGCTCGGCCTCGACGTGATTGTCGTGGGCGTTCACAGTGATGAGACGACCCGCAACCGCGATTACTTTCCGCAAAAAGCGGGGCTGGATCATGGGGAAGATTTCCGCAATGCGTTCGGGGTGAACGACACG
Source organism: uncultured Algimonas sp. (assembly GCA_964610115.1). GTDB lineage: Bacteria > Pseudomonadota > Alphaproteobacteria > Caulobacterales > Maricaulaceae > Litorimonas. Next base: position 19,453 of record CAZSUW010000045.1, on the reverse strand, counting down.
GAGCTAAACGCGGATAATTATCTTGCCTTTCTGGTCGAGGAAATCAAACCGCGGATCGATGCGGATTATCGCACTAAGCCCGATTGTGCGAACACAACGGTCATGGGCAGTTCTATGGGCGGCTTGATCTCGCTCTATGCGGTGAGCGAATATCCGGACGTGTTTTGCAAGGCGGGCATGGTCTCTACCCATTTTCCGGCCGGTGATGGTGTGCTTGTTGATTGGTTCGCCACGCGCCTGCCGGATCCGGCCACGCATCGCCTTTACTTTGATTATGGCACCAAGACGCTCGACTATAATTATGAGGGTTATCAGGACCGGATGGACGCGGCGGTCGAAGCGGCCGGGTATGAGCGCGGCGTGAACTGGACCACGCGAAAATATGAAGGCGATGATCATTCAGAACGCGCCTGGCGCAACCGCGTCCATGTCCCGCTACAATTTTTGCTCGCTGATAAGCCCGTGGAAGGCGGAGAAGAACGATGAATAAAACAGCCTTATGCCTGACTGTCATGGTCGCCGCGTCTTTGCTGGGCGCCTGTCAAAACGCGCCAACCCCAGAGTGGCAATCAGAGGCGCAAGGGAAGGACTTCGATGTCTACTTTCTGGCCGGACAGTCCAATATGGACGGGTTTGGATTTACTTACCAACTGCCGCCAGAGCTGACAGGCTTGCAAGACGGCACCTATATCTATGCGGGTCATCCCGGCGCGAATAATGGCGAGACGGGCGGCGGGCTCGGCGTTTGGGCGCCAATGATGCCGGGTTTCGGAATCGGGTTTTCCAGCGATGGGCAAACCAACGCTCTGTCCAACCGGTTCGGACCAGAACTGAGCTTTGCAAAACGTTTAAAAGACTTAGCGCCTGAAAAAAATATCGCGATTATCAAGGCGTCTCGCGGCGGGACTTCGCTGGCATTGGGCGCATCAGGCTATGGCGATTGGGCGCTGGACTATACGGCAGGCAATGGCCGCAATAGTTATGACAATGCGCTAACTGCGATTTCACGCGCCCTGCGCACGGCCGATATTGATGGCGATGGTGTCGTGGACCGGCTGACCCCTAAAGGCATAATCTGGATGCAAGGCGAGTCGGACGCCGCGCATACAGCCGAAACGGCCGCCGCCTATCGCGATAATCTTGAAGGCATGATGCACTTATTGCGCGCCGCGCTTTGGACGGATGACCTGCCTGTCGTGATCGGACAAATCAAAGATTCCGGCGATACGCCAGAGACGCGGATCATGACGTTTTCGCCAGAGGTCATCGCCGCGCAAAACGCCTATGCCGATAGCGATCCGTGTGCCGCTATCGTCAGCGTCACGGAAGCGTTTCAATTTCCAGAAGATGACCCGTGGCACTATCTGACCCCGAATTATATCACGCTGGGCGAAGCCTTCGCCGAGGCCGTGCTGGGATTAGAGCCCGCCTGCCCACCGCATGATGCGTAAAGGAGGCGAGCGATGATGAAGCCTATTATCTTGCTGAGTGCCGCGCTGACGCTGAACTTGGCCTTAGTCGCTTGCGTGGCCAACGCGCCCGTTCCGGACGCAGAGGTGCCTGCGGCAGGGCCAGTGCCTGTGCCTGTGGCCGGAGATCAGGGAGAGGCGCAGCCCATTGTGGCGAAGACAACCTCATCCGTCATCCACCCCGATTGGTCGCGCGACGCCGTGATTTATCAAATCAATACGCGCCAATATTCTGAAGCCGGGACGTTCGACGCGGTGCGCGAAGACCTGCCCCGGATCAAAGACTTGGGCGTTGATATTCTCTGGCTAATGCCCATCCACCCCATTGGCGAGGAAAAGCGCAAAGGCCCGCTGGGTAGCCCCTATGCGGTTAAAGACTATCTCGGCGTGAACCCTGAACTTGGCACATTGGACGACTTCAAAGCGCTTGTCGACGCGGCGCAGGGCATGGGCATGAAGGTGATTATTGACTGGGTCGCCAATCATACGGCGTGGGACAATCCGCTGATCACGGAACATCCCGATTGGTACACGCGCGACGCGGACGGCAATATGCAGCATCCGCCCGAAACAGATTGGGAAGATGTGGCCGACCTGAATTTCGACAATGCGGATTTACGCCAATATATGAGCGACGCGCTTGTCTATTGGGTCGAGGAGGTCGGCATTGATGGCTATCGCTGTGATGTGGCGGGCATGGTGCCGACATCATTCTGGAACGCGGTCCGCCCGCGCCTGGACGCCGTGAAGCCGACCTTCATGCTGGCGGAATGGCAGCAGCCCGAGCTGCACGAACACGCCTTCAGCGCCACTTACGCCTGGCGCTGGAAAGAGATCATGCAGGACATCGTCAAAGGCGACGCGAACGCCGCTGATCTGGCGGGCTATTATGCGGACTATCAAAGCGATTGGCCCATTGGCGCGATGCGCATGGCCTATACCGATAATCACGACCAGAATACGTGGGACGGCCTGCCCCAAGATATTTATGGCGACGCTTACGAACTCGCCAAAGTTTTGTCTTTCACCGGCGAGGGCATTCCGCTGATCTATAACGGTCAGGAATGCGCCAATCCTAACTCGCTGGAATTCTTTGAAAAAGACCCGATCGTTTGGAATTGCGATGACCCGATTAATGGCTTTCTGAAAGATCTGGTCAAACTGAAGACCAATAACCCCGCGCTGCACAATGGCGATTGGGGTGGCCGGATGGAGATGATTACGAATGACAATCCAACGAACATTTTGAGCTTTGTCCGGCGCAAAGGCGACAATACGGTTGTTTTTGTTGCTAACCTTTCCGATCAACCCCAGTCCTTTAGTTTTCTCGACGAACTTCCCCACGACGTCTTCACGGATATGCATACCGAGAGGACCATTATGCTCATCGACGCGGAACACACACTGCCGCCTTGGGACTACCGTGTCTTCACCCGCGGTTGAGTATGTCGGCTCTGACGACGAACCTATCGTCGTCATAGACAATTTCCATCCAGAGCCCGCACGCCTGCGCGCTTTGGCTCAGCAGGCGCAGTACCGCACCTTATCGCCCTATTATCCGGGCGTGCAGGCGCCCTTTGATGCGCGTCACTTGATCCCGGTGGATGCAACGATCTCTGCGGTTTTTCGCGATGTGTTCGGCCTCACGGCTGGCGCATCCGTCGTGCAATGTACGGCCTCTCTCGTCACCACACCGGATGCCGACCTCGCCCCGATCCAGCGCTTACCGCATGTCGATACGACCGATGCGGGGCGGATTGCGCTGCTGCATTATTTATCGGGCAGCGAGACAGGCGGGACCGCCTTTTACCGGCATCGCGCCACCGGCCTCGACACGCTGACACCCGAACGGTTTGAGACTTATAAAGCTGCGTTAGAGTCCGAAGGCCTGCCCAAGCCCGGCTATATGCGCGGGTCGGATGAGCGGTTTGAAATGATCCACCACGTCGCCGCCAAACCCAACCGCGCCGTGCTTTACCGGTCCCGCCTATTGCATTCCGGCATGATCCTAGAGGACGCCACGTTTAGCGCGGATCCCGCCAAAGGCCGCCTGACGCTCAATAGCTTCTTTCAGGCCAAGCCCGCTTAAGGTTTTTCAACAAGGAGAGCCGTTCCGGCAGTGACATCCGCGACTGTCTGCTCGACCCCGTCCGGCCAGATCACCCGCACGTCGGCGGAGGTGGAATCCCCAAGCCCGACATGTTGCACCAGCGGGGCTTGCGCCGTGAATGTTGAACCCGCGCGGACCCAGCGATGCTGCGTCTGCCCGCCTGCCGTAACTTCAACCTTTGCGCCAACCCCGGCGAGCGGCCCGTCAAGGCGCACGGTTATGGCGTTTAGTCCGGGCGTCCGGTTTTCTAGATAGATCGCCCCCTGATCGGACCCGTTGATCAGCAGCAGCACATCCAAATCCGTATCGTCGTCAAAATCATGACAGATCACGGCGCGTGTCTGTTCGCTATCGTCTAGGCCGGCTGCATCGGCTTCGTTTTCAAACTGGGCTGCACCTTGGCCCAACCAAAGCCGCGTGCGGTCTTCGGTATAGGGCTCCGTCTCTGGCGAGCCCGTATCATTGACCCAACCATTCGTCTGCACGGCGTCATACTCCCCGTCCGCGTTCAGGTCTGCAAAGCAGGTCCCCCACCCCCAGCCACCATTGGCGAGGCCGCTTTCCGTCCCACGATCGACGAAGCTGCCGTCCATATTGGCGTAAAGGCGATTGGAATTGATCGACGTGACAAACCAATCCGGCCGCCCGTCTTTGTCAAGGTCGGCCAGATCTGTGCCCATGCCGTTTGTGTCGGTGATCTGTGTTGTGTCTGTGGCGTCTTCAAACGTGCCGTCGCCTTGATTGCGCAGGACTTTGGTACCGCGAAAATCCGCAACCATCAGCACGTCCAGATGACCGTCCCCATCATAGTCGATGAAATTCGGCGCAAAGGTATAATCAAACCCGCGCCCCAGCTTGCCTTCCAGATTAGCATTCACAGCCGCATTGGCTCCGCTTTCCACCGAGACAGAGGTAAAGCGGATCACCCCACCCGCACTGTCATTGCGCCAGAGCGTTTCTGTATCGCCCGGCTCAAGGCTATCACGCGCTGTGCCCCAATGGGCGAGCGCCAGATCCAGATCGCCGTCCGCATCATAATCGCCAAAGGCCGCGCTAATCGTATTGGTTGCCCCCATGGCATCCAAGCCGCTGCCCGAAGTGACGTCGGTGAACGCGCCCATACCGTCATTCAACAGCACACGCGCCCCGTCATCCTCCAGACCGCCCATAAAGAGGTCAAGATCACCGTCCCTGTCCATATCCGCGAGCATAGGCCCGGATAAGAGTGGCGAACCCGACAGGCTTAGAGGTTCTGCTGTGAACGTGCCCCCGGTTTTGCGAAACAGCACGGGCATGGCCTCGCCGCGAATAATGATCAGATCATCATCCCCGTCACTATCCACATCGCCAAGGGCTGCACCACCGCCAAAGAGAGATGGCATAGCGTCATAATTGTCCGGATAGCCGTGGCTGAAGACCAATCCCATCGCCGCTGTTGCATCGGAAAATTGCGGTATCGTGATCGTCTCCGTGGCCGGCATTGGCGCGG
>CAZSUW010000045.1:9601-14285 GCA_964610115.1 uncultured Algimonas sp. | reverse complement strand
CCGTCCGGGCCTGCGTAAGCTTCCAGATAAAGGCGCAGTGTCGCGCCTTGTGTTCCTGTGCCGGACAAGCGCATGACAAAGCGCGCACCGCTTTCGAACATAACGCGCAGACCTTGGTTTTCAGCCACGCTACCATCGACCGGGTCTTCATAGGTGAAGCTATCAGCCGCACTTATTGTCTCGCCATTATGGGTGACGCCCTCAAGCTCGCTTAGCTGCGCACGTAGACCCGCCATCACGGTTTCCGCGCGGGTTTTGTCGACGGCTTCATAGTCATGGCGCGCATAATAATGCCGGCCATAGGTCGCCCAATGCGCGCCCATAATCTCCGCCACGCTTTTGCCGGACGCGGTCAGAATATTCAGCCACATCAGCACGGCCCAGAGGCCGTCTTTTTCACGCACATGATCGGAGCTCGTGCCCGCGCTTTCTTCGCCGCAGATCGTGATCTGGCCAGCATCCAGCAGATTGCCGAAATATTTCCAGCCCGTGGGCGTTTCAAAGGCAGGCTTGCCCAGCGCTTTGGCCACAACATCGGCGGCGCGACTGGTCGGCATGGACCGCGCCACGCCTGCAATCCCGTCTGGATAGCCCGGCGCGACATGCGCATTGGCGGCAATCACGGCGAGGCTATCAGAGGGGCTGATATATTGGCCCGCGCCCAGCACGATATTGCGGTCCCCATCGCCGTCACTGGCCGCGCCAAAATCTGGCGCATCAGAGCCATACATTTTATCGAATAAATCTTTGGCATAGACAGGATTAGGATCAGGATGCCCGCCCCCGAAATCCGGCAGTGGCGTGCAGTTTTGTAGCACAGACTCCGGCGCGCCGAGGCGGCCCACAAAAATCTCCCGCGCATAGGGTCCTGTCACCGCATGCAGCCCGTCGAAAACCATGGTATGGGTTTTTAGCCAATCGCGAATAGCGCCGAAATCAAACAGCGTTCCCATCAAATCCGCATAGTCCGCGACCGGGTCAATGATCTCCACATGCATAGGACCGAGGAGTTGCGGACCCAGGGTTGTCAGATCAACGATACCATCAAGCGTCACATATTCAGCAATCTGCTTGCTGCGTTCAAACACCGCGTCCGTGATCGACGTTGGCGCCGGACCGCCATTGGCGACATTATATTTAATCCCGAAGTCGCCGTCAGGCCCGCCCGGATTATGACTGGCCGATAGCACAAAGCCGCCCTGCGCCCCCTTATGCCGGATAAGATGCGACACCGCCGGCGTCGACAGTAAGCCGCCTTGACCGACGATTGCTTTGGCCACCCCATTGGCCGCCGCCATGCGCAGAATAGTCTGCACGGCCACGTCATTATGATAGCGCCCATCGCCGCCCACAATTAGCGTGCCGCCCTTCAGACCGTCCACCGTATCGAAAAGGCTTTGGACGAAGTTTTCTAGATAATGGGCTTCCTGAAAGACACGGACCTGCTTGCGCAAGCCCGACGTGCCGGGCTTTTGGTCCGAAAATGGTGAAGTGCTAACTCTGTTCATTGCCGACGCCCCCTCGCTATCGCCTTCGCAATAGTGACAAGAGACGTGTGACTTGCCAAGTCTTCAATCGACACGGTTAAACGCCGCCGCCAATTCGGGGCCTCATCCACCGTTCCGGGTATGTTAGGCTGTTCCTTGGATAAAAGCAGGTCTTCTATCGGGACCGCAAAGGCCAAGGACGGACCCGCCGCCAACACGCCTTGCAGCGCGGCCATAGCCTCTGCATTTAGAGTATCCGGCACGCTGTCCAGACCCGCAATTTCGGCCAGTCGCATTCGGTCTCGGGCACGTTGGGCGCGGTCCGCCTCCAAGCTGTCCGCACCAATGCCAAGGCGCGCGCGCCAATCGAGGTCATCGTCCACCCAAAATCCCTGCACGGTTGGGAAGTCATGGTTCGTCCACGCTGACAGGGACAGGCGTCGCGCCCGGTCCGGCGGTAATAAAGCCCCCGCATGATCCCGCTCAATCAGCTGCACGGCACAGCCCATTAGACCGCGCGCCGCCATACGGTCACGAAAACCCGGCGGGACCGTGCCGAGGTCTTCGCCAAAGAGGATTGTCTCGCTAACTCGGCTTTCTTCCGCCAAGATGTCGAGCAACCGTTCGAACGGATAGGAGACATAGCCCCCCGCCACGCCTTCATCATCAGGAATCCAAAAGGCCCGGAGCAAGCCCAACACATGATCAATTCTTACAGCGCCCGCATCGGTAAGGCTGGCGCGAAGGGCCGCGCGCAAAGCCTTTTCCGCCGCTCCGCCGTCCTCGAATTGGTTCGGGCGTAGCGGGGCCAGTGACCAAGCCTGACCATCGGGATTAGCCGCATCACCCGGCGCGCCGAGGCTGACGCCCTTTGCAAAGGCGTCGCGGTTGCGCCAGACATCTGAACTGCCCGCAGAAACCCCGACGGCGAAATCGAGATAGAGCCCGATGCGCATGCCTGCGGCTTTCGCGCGGGCTTGCGCGTCCCGTAGCTGGTCTCGCGCTACCCATTGCAGCCACACATAATAGCGCAGGCGGCTCGCATGTTTTTCAGCAAAAGCCTGCGAGGCGGCACTGCGTGGATCGTGAAAGTCAGGCGCAAAATTCTGCCACCCCGCATAGCTTTGTTGATCCGGCGGTAGCTGCTCGAACAGCGTGTCGAACAAAGCGTGTAGGCGCAGGCTCTCCCCGCCCGCTTTGATAAAGGCGGCGAAATCTTTCCGGCGCTTTCGGGTTTTGGGCAAGCGTTCAAAGGCGGTGAAGGCGGTCTCAAACGCGGCCTGCTTGGCGGCATAGACAGCGGCATAATCCACCGTATCGCCTTGCGGGATTTCCGGGGCCTCGCCCGCCCATTCGGGGATTTTATCCGGCGCGACATGCATAACGTTCAGCCATTCGCGCGAACTGACGGAATAAGGCGCGAACAATTGCGGCGCGCTGGGATAGAGCGCGTGAACGGGATTAAGGCCGATGAAATCGACCCCAAGCGGGGCGAGGTTTTCAGCAAGCCGCGCCAAATCTTCAAAGTCGCCAACACCCCAATTTCGATCCGAGCGCAGGCCGTAAAGCGGAACCGTCACGCCCCAAGCGCGGCCCTTATCACTGCCTTCCATCTCTTTGAATGCTTTAATGCCAAAAACGTCATCGCCCGGTTCGCGCGTCGTAAATGACGGCTCTGGCGGATGTGTCAGATCCCGATCAAAGGCGTTGAGAAGCGCCCTTCGTGTGGCTTGGCCCATCGGCACACGGTCACCGGACAATGTGTAATAGTCCCGATGCAGGCCGAGCGCCTCCGCATGGGCGAACGCCGTGCTGTCTTCCCATGGGGGCAGATGATCCGAAGGGGCTTCGAACAGCGCAACGCTATCCGTTTCAAGGTGGCGATCACCCAACACAGCTGTCCACGCCCCCGAAAGCCGAACTGTCACCGCCTCACCCCGATTAAAAAAGAGGGCGAGCTGGGGCTGATCCGGCAAGGTCAGCGCCAGTCCGAAACAAGACATGTCGGGATTATGCCAATCCGCGTCCGTCATTTCGCGACCCTCTGGCGTGATCCAGACCGCATTGCGCAATAGACGATCGGGCAGGGCTTCCCCGTGTAGATGTGCGCCTTGCCGAAAATGCGGGTAGCGCTTTCGCAAGGCAATCAAATCGCGGGTGGCCTGTTGCAACGCCGGATCGGCTGCGCCCCAATCCAGCCACGTCGTTTCATTGTCTTGGCAATAGGCATTGTTATTGCCGCCTTGGCTCTGCCCGAACTCATCGCCCGCCAGCAGCATGGGCGTGCCGTGACTAAAGAGCAGCGTCGCCAGCATAGCGATTTTACGCGCACGGCGCGGGGCGTCTAACGTGGGCTCAGAGCCCTCGACGCCGAAATTATCAGACAGGTTGTGGCCGTGACCGTCCCGGTTCTTCTCCCCATTCGCCAGATTGTGTTTGTCGTTGAAACTGACCGTATCATGCAAGGTGAAGCCGTCATGGGCGGCGAGGAAATTGACGGAACTCCAGGCGGGGCGGCCGTCAAAGCGTTCGGCACTACCCAAGAGTTTTCCCGCAAGAGCGCGGTGAGCGTGAGCGTCTTTGCGCCAGAAGGACCGCGCCGCATCGCGATATTCATCATTCCATTCCGCCCAAGGATCAGGGAAATTTCCGAGCTGATAGCCGTCGGGACCAATATCCCACGGTTCGGCGATCAGCTTGCGTTGCGACAGCACCGGGTCAGCCTTGATCGCGGCTAACAGGGGTGCGTTTGGGTCAAACCCGTCACCCATGCGCCCCAATGTCGGCGCCAAATCAAAGCGAAAGCCGTCAACGCCGAAATATTCGACCCAATAGCGCAGGCTGGACAGCGTCAGGTCGCGCACGGCCCTGCAGCGCATATCGAGCATATTGCCCGTGCCGGTATGATTGACGTAAAAGCGGCGATCATCCTGCAGCGCATAAAAAGAGGCGTTGTCGATGCCTTTAAAGGATAATGTCGGGCCGAGGTGCCAGCTTTCCGCCGTGTGGTTGTAAACCACGTCGAGAATGACTTCGATCCCGGCATCGTGCAGCGCGCGCACAGCTTGGCGCAGACCGTCCGCACCTTTCGGCCCGAGATAAGGCGTGTGGGGCACGAAGTAATTGATAGGGTTATAACCCCAATAATTGGACAGCCCCATCTGCGTCAGGCGCGGTTCGGAAAAGAACGTTTGGAG
>CAZSUW010000045.1:0-9501 GCA_964610115.1 uncultured Algimonas sp. | reverse complement strand
TCATCGTCGCCTTTATGGCCATAGATTGCTGGATGTTCCGTGATCTCCCCCGACAGGGCTTTAGCATAAGGGTCGATCAGCAGCTTATTGGCATTAAACCGGTGACCCTTCTCCGGATCCCACGGCCCGTCCACGCGGTAGCCATAGAGCTGTCCCGCGCCTACGCCCGGCACATCGACCGACCAGACATCACCGTCGCGGGAGAGACTGACGCGCCTCTCTTCATCGCCCTGAAACAAGCAAAGGGTCACGGCCGCCGCGTGATGGCTCCAAAGGGAAAAGCGCGTGCCGTTTGCATGGGGATTGGCGCCGAGCATAGGCCTAGCCAGTATACAGAGCGGCGTAATCCCGCGCCGGACCGGACCAGCCAAAATCTTGCGCCATGGCATTGATCCTGATCTGCGCCCAAGCGGCGGGGTCCGCATAAAGCGCGAAAGTCTGATCGATCGCACTCCAGAGCATATGCGCGGAGACGGGTGCGAAGCTGATACCCGTCGCCACGCCCGCCTGTTGCGCCGCAGGGGTGGCGCCAATGACCGTATCCATCAGGCCGCCCGTGCGGGACACAATTGGGACCGTGCCGTAGGCCATGGCGCAAAGCTGCGTCAGGCCGCAAGGTTCAAACCGCGACGGGATCAGGATCACGTCTGCACCCGCCTGGATCTGGTGAGCCAGCGGTTCGTCATAGCCAATCGTGACGCCGACTTGGGTGGGGTGGCGTTCGCGGGCCTGTATAAAAGCCTGTTCTATTGCCGCGTCGCCCGAGCCGAGGAGCACGAACTGGCCCCCGCGCGCGACAATCCCGTCGAGCAGGGCCGGCACGAGATCGAGGCCCTTTTGTTCGGTCAGACGAGAGATGACACAAAAGAGCGGGCCCTTGGCATCAGGGGCCAAGCCGAAATGATCTTGCAGGGCGCGCTTACAAGCGGCTTTGCCAGACAGGTCTTTGGCTGAAAAATTCGCCCCAATAGCGGGGTCCGTGGCTGGGTTCCACACATCCGGGTCGATTCCATTGATTACGCCGTGGAGTTTGTCAGACTGCGCGCGCAACAAGCCGCCAAAGCCCATGCCGATTTCGTCCGTCTGGATTTCCAGCGCATAGGTGGGCGAGACGGTGGTGACGTGATCCGAATAGACGATCCCGGCTTTCAGGGTCGAGAGCTGCTCCCAATATTCGACATTGTCCCACAAGGTGCGCGGCAGGCCGGTTGCGTCAAACACAGCGCGCGGGAACACGCCTTGGAACGCCAGATTATGGATCGTCAACACAGTGCGGATATTGGCCTCATCCGCTTTCAGGAACGCCGCCGTCAGGCCCGCCTGCCAATCATGGGCATGGACCACATCATAGGCTTTGCGGCGACCAATCCCTTGCGCCACATCGGCTGCGAGCCGGGAAAAGGCCGCAAAGCGCGGGCCATTGCCGGGCTGCGCGTAAGGGTCGCCATCAAAGCCAAATAGGTCAGGCGCGTCCATGGCAATCACGGCGACGCCAGTGTCCGTCTTGCCTGAAAGAAGCGTCGCCGCCTCACCGCCTAACGTTGTGACGTCCGCCATCTTGCGTTTATTTTTCAACCGCTGCAGCACCGTAGGGTAGCCCGGCAGAAAAACCGTGCTGTCCGCCTTATGGCCTTTGGCAAGCGCCCGTGGCAAAGCGCCGACCACATCGGCCAGCCCGCCCGTCTTGATGAGCGGATACATTTCCGAGGCCACATGAAGGATGCGCATATTAAGAGCCGCTAGAGCGCTGAGTCTGGCTAGTCCAGACCCACCTGCTCTATCTTGTCAATCATGGCCTGCGTAATCAAGCAGACGCCATTTTCAGTGCGGTAAAAGCGCTTTGCGTCCAGTTCCGGGTCATTACCGACGGCAAGACCTTTGGGGATTTGCACGCCGCGGTCAATCACCACATTGGTCAGTTGCGTCACTTCGCCAATATCCACACCGGGCAGAACGATAGCGCGTTTTAACGAGCTATAGCTATGGACATAGACATTGGTGAAAAGCAGGCTTTGATCCACGCGCGCACCAGACACAATACAGCCCGCACTGACGACCGAGTTCACCGCATGGCCGCGTCGCCCCACCTCATCATGGATAAACTTGGCAGACGGCGCGAGCTCGGAATAGGTCCAGATCGGCCAGTCGGCGTCATAGAGGTTGAGCGCGGGCTCAAACGAACACAGGTCCAGATTGGCTTCCATATAGGCATCGACGGTCCCCACATCGCGCCAATAGGCTTCTTCTTCGCCATCAGACTTGACGCAAGACTTCGTGAAACGGTGGGCCTGGGCTTTGCCGTTTTTGACAATGTAAGGGATGATGTTCTTGCCAAAATCCCGGTCCGTTTCCGGATCTGCCGCATCGCGTTTGAGCTGTTCGAACAGAAAGGTTTTGTCGAAGACATAAATGCCCATGCTGGCGAGACAGATATCGTCACTGCCCGGAATGGTCGGCGGGTCAGCGGGTTTTTCGACAAAGGCGGTGATGCGGTCCTTCTCGTCCACATGCATGACGCCAAAGCCTTTGGCCTCTTCTTTGGACACAAGCAGGCAGCCCACCGTCACGTCCGCGCCAGAGTTTACATGCTCTTCCAGCATGATCTCATAATCCATTTTGTAGATATGATCGCCGGCCAGCACGACGATATATTCCACATTGGCGTAGCTCTCGATAATGTTGATGTTCTGATAGACGGCGTCGGCTGTACCTTCATACCAGCGATCATTGCTCATAGTCTGGCTGGCGGGGAGAACGTCAAAACTTTCATTGCGTTCGGCGCGGTAAAAGTTCCAGCCACGTTGTAAGTGCCGGATCAAGCTATGTTGCTTATATTGGGTCGCCACGCCGATCCGTTTGATTCCGCTATTCATGGCATTCGAGAGCGCGAAGTCGATAATCCGAAATTTACCACCAAAATAGACTGCGGGCTTAGCGCGAATTTCGGTCAGGTCTTTCAATCGTGACCCGCGTCCACCCGCGAGCACAAAGGCCATTGATTTTTCCGCCAGGCGGCGATTGGATCCAAAGGCTTTGGTTTCGACCATACTATCCCCGCGCTTTCGCTTAGCCTAAAGCTCGACTGGCTTTTTTACTGTTAAAGCACGGTCTTATCTCAATGGCAAAGAGTCTACGAAAACAGCAGATTTCAAAATCGATTTATTGTCGACGCTCAATTTTCCTGCCCGCTCCAATTTTGGCACGCCTTAATTTCGTGCAAAGGCGACAGCGCTGTCACATATTGCGCTTGCCCGCTATCGCCGCGCCGAAAGACTCGCTAAAGATGAATTATGAGCACGATCACGCATAAGCTGCCCGACACACAAGGGTTGATGGAAGAACCGCTGGGCGATGCCGTGCTGCGCCACCTGATCTATTCGGTGGGCAAAGATAAAAGCCATGCCAGCCTCGCCGATTGGAATGTGGCGCTGTCGCTCGCTGTGCGCGACCGGGTGGTGGAAAGCTGGATCGAAACAACCCGCCGGATTTACGCGAACAAGCAAAAGCGCGTCTATTATCTCTCTATGGAATTTATGATCGGGCGGATGCTCGAAGATAATTTGACCAATCTCGGCCTGCTGGACGAAGCCACCGCATTCCTGAAATCCGAAGGCTTGGGCGCGCAAGAAGTGATCCACGCCGAACAAGACGCGGCCCTCGGCAATGGCGGGCTGGGGCGTCTTGCCGCCTGCTTTATGGATTCGATGAGCACGACCGGCGTCGCCGGCATGGGCTATGGCATTCGCTATCAGCACGGCATTTTCCGCCAGCGCGTTGAAGATGGCTGGCAGATGGAAGAGCCCGAAGACTGGCTGCGCCGCGGCAATGCGTGGGAGTTCCGCCGCCCGGAAAGCGTCTATGAAATCGGTTTTGGCGGCCATGTCGAACATGACGATCAAGGCCGGGCGACTTGGCATCCGGCCGAAAGCGTAGAAGCCGTGGCCTTCGATATGCCGATTGCGGGCTGGGACGGCGATCACGTCAACACGCTACGGCTTTGGTCGGCGCGCGCCTCGACCTCGATGAATTTGAAGACGTTTAATGACGGCGACTTCATGGCGGCCGCGCAGCAACAGGTTCTGGCCGAAACGATTTCCAAAGTCCTCTATCCCGGCGATCACACGCCGCAGGGGCGTGAGCTACGCTTAAAGCAAGAAGTCTTCTTTACCGCCGCAAGTCTGCGCGATGTCATTCGCCGCTATTTCACGAACTATGATGATCTGGCCAAACTGGGCGATCATGTCGCGATCCAGTTGAACGACACACACCCCGCCATCGCCGTGCCGGAACTGATCCGCATCCTAATGGATGAGCACGCCTTTAGCTTTGAGGATGCCTTGAGTGTTTCACGTGAAACACTTCACTATACGAACCACACGCTGCTGCCCGAAGCGTTGGAACGCTGGCCCAAGGATATGTTCGAACGCATCCTGCCGCGCCACAAACAAATCATCGACATGATTGACGGCACGTTTTACCGCGAAGCGCTAGAGCAGGGTCTGGAACATCATATCATCGCACAGATGCAGGTCATCCATCCGCACCAGCAGGATTGGGTACGCATGGGCAATTTGGCCTTTATCGGGTCGCGCAAAGTGAACGGCGTGTCCGCCCTGCATACAGAGCTGATGAAGCAGACCATTTTCCACGATCTGCACCGCATGTATCCGGACAAGATTATCAATCAAACGAATGGCGTGACGCCGCGCCGCTGGGTTTTGGAGTGTAATCCGGGGCTATCCGGATTGATCAGCGACCATATTGGTCGCGACTGGATCACGGATCTGGAGCAGCTGAAAAAGCTCGAACCGCTGGCCAAAGACCCGGCCTTCCAGAAGCGCTATATGGACATCAAGCGCGAGAACAAAGTCGCGCTCGCCGCCATGGTGCAGGACCGTATGGGGATTACGCTGGACCCGAATGCTATTTTCGACACGCAGATCAAGCGCATTCACGAATATAAGCGCCAGCTGATGAACATCCTAGAGACGATCGCGCTCTATAATGCGATCAAGGCGAACCCGAAAGCCAGCTGGCAGCCGCGCGTGAAAATCTTCGCGGGAAAAGCCGCGCCGAGCTATTTCTTGGCTAAGCAGATTATCAAGCTGATCAATGATGTGGCGGATGTGGTGAATGCAGACGCGGACGTCGGCAATCTGTTGAAGGTCGTCTTCCTGCCCAACTATAACGTGTCCATGGCCGAAGTCCTGATCCCCGGAACAGACATATCGGAACAGATCAGTACGGCCGGCTTTGAAGCGTCTGGGACGGGCAATATGAAATTTGCGCTCAACGGCGCGCTGACCATTGGTACTCTGGACGGGGCGAACGTCGAAATGTTGGAACATGTCGGCGCGGACAATATCTTCATTTTCGGCATGACGGCGGACGAAGTCGCCGCCCGCCAGCATAGCCGCGCCCATCCGGGCGAGGTAATTGCGAAAAGCCCGGCCTTAAAGAAGATTGTCGCGCAGCTCTCTGACGGGACCTTCTCGGATGGCGATACGGACGTGTATGGCGATATCCTTGCCAATATTACCGAGCATGATTATTTCCAAGTCATTCCGGACTTCGCCGCCTATTGGGACATGCAGCGAGAGTTGGATACGCTTTACCAAGACACGGCCGCTTGGGCGGAAAAAGCGATCCTGAATACGGCGCGTATGGGCTGGTTCAGTTCGGACCGGACCATCCGCAGCTACGCCGAACAAATCTGGCGCGCACCGGCGACCACAGGATCAACAACATAGGCGTCGATCCGCATTTGTTGCACCGCCTGGAAGCGGGCACGCTTTCAGACCCATTTGGCGTTCTGGGCGCGCATGAACAGGGCACAAAAACCCTGATCTGCGCGTGGAAACCCAGGGCGAAATCTATCTCTGTGTTCAAGCCGCGCGGGCGCAAGCCGCTAACGACGCTGACGCGCGTCTCGGATTCCGGCCTGTTTGAAGGTGTGGTTGCAACCAGGGACCTCGCGCGCGGCTATCACCTGCTGACGGATTATAACAGCACCTCCCACCGTGCGCCGGACCCTTACGCTTTTCCGCCCAACCTTGGCGATCTGGATCTACATCTGCTGACTGAAGGACGGCATCAACATCTCTACCGCGCGCTGGGCGCGCATCTTGTGACCCGCGACGGCATTGACGGTGTGCGCTTCGCCGTCTGGGCGCCAAACGCGACAGGCGTGTCGGTGATGTCGGACGCGAATGGCTGGAATGATCGCATGCATCCCATGCAGAGCCGCGGCGGGTCAGGCGTGTGGGAGCTGTTCATTCCGGGCGCGACCGAAGGCACGGCCTATAAATATGCGTTGCGCGGTCCGGATGGGCAGCCTTTGCCGGACAAGGCCGATCCCGTGGGTTTTGGCGCCGAGCTCCGCCCCCATTCGGCGTCCGTCGTGCGGCCGCTAGAGGGCTATGATTGGGGGGATGCGCAGTGGATGGTAGAACGACCATCAGTCCAGCACCGTGAAGCGCCGATCAGCCTTTACGAAGTCCATCTGGGCAGTTGGGCCAAACCTGACGCGCACGGTTTTTACAATTACAAAACACTCGCCGAAAAGCTCATCCCTTATGTGCAACGTCTGGGTTTTACCCATATTGAGCTGATGCCCATTACGGAACATCCCTTTGACGGCAGTTGGGGCTATCAGCCCATCGGGCTTTTTGCCCCGACTGCACGCTTCGGCACGCCGGATGAGTTCCGCGCTTTTGTCGATGCGTTTCACCAAGCGGGCATTGGCGTGTTGCTGGATTGGGTGCCCGCCCATTTCCCGACCGATGAACACGGCCTTGGCCAGTTTGACGGCACGCATCTTTATGAACATGCTGACCCGCGCCAAGGCTTTCACCCCGATTGGAACACGCTGATTTTCAATTTCGGGCGACAGGAAGTGGTCAACTACCTCATCAGTAATGCGCGCTTCTGGCTAGAAGAATTTCACATAGACGGCCTGCGCGTCGATGCCGTGGCGTCTATGCTCTACCGGGACTATTCCCGTGAAGACGGCGAGTGGATTCCGAACCCGGATGGGTCCAACCAGAATTGGGAAGCCGTCAATTTCCTACAAGCCATGAACCGCGATGCTTACCTGACCCTGCCCGGCATTATGACGGTGGCGGAAGAAAGCACGGCCTGGCCCGGCGTGACCCAACCGACGGATGGGGGCGGCCCTAATGGAGGAGGATTGGGCTTCGGGTTCAAATGGAATATGGGCTGGATGAATGACAGTCTGGAATATATGTCCGAAGACCCGGTCAATCGCCGCTACCATCACCACAAAATGACGTTCGGGATCGATTACGCTTTTTCTGAAAACTACGTCCTGCCTTTAAGCCATGATGAAGTCGTCCATGGCAAAGGCTCACTCCTGTCGAAAATGCCGGGCGATGATTGGCAGAAATTCGCCAACCTCCGCGCTTACTATGCCTTTATGTGGGCCCACCCGGGCAAGACACTGCTCTTCCAGGGCTGTGAATTTGCGCAATGGGAAGAATGGAAAGCCGACACCTCCCTCCCGTGGGAGCAAGCCGATAGCGGCCCTCACGCGCAAGTCGCGAGCCTTGTTGCGGACCTCAATAAACTCCTGCGCCAGACCCCCGCCCTTTATGAACGCGACGCCATGCCGGACGGGTTTCAGTGGGTCGATGGGGGCGCGCAGAACGACAATGTCCTGTCTTTCCTGCGCTGGGATCGGGAGCGATCCGCGCCGCTGCTCTGCGTCTGTAACTTCTCCCCGGTGCCGCGCATGGATTACGGCATTGGCGTGCCGCGCGGGGGCCATTGGACCGAAGGGCTGAACACAGACGCCGATCACTATGGCGGCTCGGGCGTGGGCAATCTCGGCGGACGCGACACGATTGAGCCCGGTCGCCATGGCCAACCTCACACCCTGCCGATCAACCTGCCCCCGCTGGCGACCGTTTGGTTCCAGCAGAAGGTCTGATCAGCGCCACGCTTGCCACGCGACCCAAGCGAGTGGGACCAATCCGATCAAATCCGCGACCGCGACTTTTCGCAGCGCCCCGTCAGGTAATCCAGCCCGCGCATAGACGATCAAAAAGCCGATCATGCTGATCGCGACCACAATAGTGCCAAGGCGCCGCACAGTCGGATCTAACAGAGCATAGATTGCGGCCACCAGCACGGCCAAAAACAACGCCCCGCGGTGGATCAAAAGGACGCCGGCCTCCCCTGTTACAGGCACACCGTAAAGTCGTTCCACCAAAGCCGGAATGAAAAGCGGCAGAGCCGGCAGAAGATGCAATAGGGCGAGGAGTGCCCAGCTCGTTTTTGTGATGGCTTCCATGGGGGTCAAGCTAAGTCTGCTTTTTGACAATCCAAAGACCCAATCATGAATAGTCTCCCTGCGACCCACTCTTGTCCGCCCCACATGCTCTGCTAGGCGAAGGCCATGGTGCGTTTCCTCCACACCGCGGACTGGCAGTTGGGCAAGACCTTTGGCGCTTTGCCGGACGACTTAGCCGCGCAGGTCCGCGCCGAACGCCAGACGGTCATCAGCCGGATTGCCGAAGCGGCGAAAAGCAATGCGTGCGCCCATGTCATCGTCGCGGGTGATGTGTGGGACAGCACCATCCCCAACACCGCCACAATCAAACAACCTTTGCAGAGTATGAGCGAACATCCAGAGATCACGTGGTGGTTGATGCCCGGCAATCACGATCTGGATAATGTGGACGGGCTTTGGAACCGGGTCGAGGCTGCAGCCCCACCAAATGTGCGGAGCCTCCGCAAAGCCGAACCTGTCGAAACGGAGGCGGGCGTCTTTCTACTGCCTGCGCCATGGGCACGACTGGATCCCGGGCAAGACCTGTCTGCATGGATGGACCACGCAGACACGCCTAAGGGCGCTATTCGCATCGGCGTGGCGCATGGCAGCGTGCGCACCTTTGGCGCGAAAGACCAAGGCCGCGAAGACGGCGACAGTGAGGCGATCATTGCGCCAGACCGCGCGGCAAAAGCCCGGCTCGATTATCTCGCCCTAGGGGATTGGCACGGGCGCGTCGCGATTAACAGCCGAACCCATTATTCCGGTACGCCTGAACCGGATCGGCATAAGAATAATTTACGGGGGCTTGTGCTTCTGGTCGAAATTGACGGGGCGGGCGCTGAGCCGCGCGTCACCGATATTCCGACGGCGCGATATGACTGGCCGGTGGTAGAGGTTACGCTGGGTCTAGATCAAATCGAGGTCGCAATTGAAACGATCGAAACAGCCCTTGCCGAGGGCCATCCCCTGCGCGACACAATCGCGGACGTCCGCTTGTCGGGCGCGACGACACTGGCTGAATGGTCGATCTTCCAAGCCGCTATTGAGGCTTTGCGCGATGAGTGCGCAGCGCTGAGCGTGAAGGGCGAAGAGCGACTAAAATGGGTGGTCAAGGCCGAAGATCTGGACGGGCTGGACGCCCAAGGCTCCGTCCGGGCGGCGGCCGAAAGCCTGACCCGGCGGCGGGATGATCCAACCCTATCCCAAGA
>CAZSUW010000044.1:0-20969 GCA_964610115.1 uncultured Algimonas sp. | reverse complement strand
CCTTTGCCGTCAATTCCTTATCCGCAGTCCTCTGGCCATGTATCGAAGACCAGTCGGAAACCTATATGGCTGGCAGAGAAATTTAGTTCTTGGACTTGTTCTCCAAAGGGTGTGCCATTGCGGCAGAAATCGACATCGCAGAGGAATGACCCTCCAGCTAAAATGCCGTGGTCCGGCCCTGCGGTGGTTGCTGTCCACTCCCATGCGTTCCCAACCATATCATACAGACCTATACTATTGGGCGGGAACTTCGCGACAGGCGCGATTGTACCGTATCCATCGGTCTGGGCGTTCTGAATCGGGAATGCCCCTTGCCACGTGTTGCCGACCTCGGGCGGAGCGGTAATTTCGGTCCAAGCCTCGTCTCCCAATGCAGCCGTTCGCCACTCGGTGAGTGTAGGCAGCCGACCGCCCACCCAGTCAGCGTAAGCGACAGCGTCCGGATAAGCGATGTGTACGACCGGTGCATTAGAGCCTGGATTTGAGGCCACATCGTCCTGACCTTGCGGATGTCGCCAATTCGCCGTGCGGTCCAATTCCCACCATTGCGGATTGCTCAAGGTTGGAGCCCGGAAAACCGCCGATCCGAGGCTTGACCCGGGCTGGGCAGGATCCTCGCGCTCGGCCACACTGATATAACCCGTAACAGCAACAAAATCGGCGAAATCTGCCTGCGTAACCTCTGTTTGTTGTATCGCGACGGGCCCTGCCCCACTCATCAATCGGACTAAAGCCGGACCGGACGTAGACTCACATACAGACGGCTTCGGGATTGACTCAGCCAAGCAGCTACTGAGTCCAAAGACGCCAAAGCTCAACGTTATTGTGAGGCTACGGATCTTGGACTCCTTTTGTATTTTTGGGGTGACTACACCGTCGCCACCTAGGTGCATCGATATTATTATTGGCATTCTTAATGCCAATAACTTGTGTATTGGCACTCACTATGCCATGAACTCAGAAAACATAAAGGGGAATATGATGAGTTCACGTCTTTGCCAGTTGGCGATTGGGACTGCTTTTACGGCGCTTATGGCCACACCTGTTTTGGCGCAATTTGATGATGAGATCATCGTCACGGCGACGAAACGGCAGACGACCTTACAGGACACTCCGGTCGCTGTGTCCGTCACAGATGCGGAAACCATCGAAAACGCTCGCATTCTTGATCTCAACGATCTGCAGTCGGTCGTCCCATCCCTGCGGGTCAATCAGTTACAGACCTCTACAAATACAAACTTCATAATTCGAGGGTTTGGCAACGGCGCCAATAATGCGGGCGTTGAACCCAGCG
Source organism: uncultured Algimonas sp. (assembly GCA_964610115.1). Lineage (GTDB taxonomy): Bacteria > Pseudomonadota > Alphaproteobacteria > Caulobacterales > Maricaulaceae > Litorimonas. The sequence goes on along the minus strand of CAZSUW010000044.1, from coordinate 19,675 downwards.
TCGGCGTGTTTGTGGACGGGGTCTATCGTTCGCGCTCCGCTGCACGTATCGGCGACCTGCCCAAGCTGGAGCGCGTGGAAGTGCTTCGCGGCCCTCAGAGTACGCTATTTGGTAAGAACGCGTCCGCGGGCGTCATCTCGCTTGTAACCGCGGAACCATCTTTTGACCGAGAGGGCTATGTCGAGCTGGGCTATGGCAACTATGATAATTTCACTGGACGGGCCTATCTGACAAATGGCCTCGGGGAGAACGTGGCCTTTAGCCTTGGCGGAGGTTTTAACATTCGCGATGGATATGCCGAGCCAGCAGACGGCTTGTCCAACCTATCCAGTTTCAACGACAGAAACCGTTGGAACATCCAAGGTCAAATCTTGTTCGAGCCGTCTGATACGACCTCTTTCCGCCTCATCGCAGACTATAACACGCTCGACGAGACTTGTTGCGCCATCACCAATTTCCAAAATGAAGGTGCCATCAATGCTATTCGTGCACTAGGTGGGCGGACGGCCGACGCGGACGACCCATTTGCGCGTGAAGTATTCGCCAATAAGGATTCTGTGAACGAAGTGGATGACTATGGCATCTCGCTCCAGGTCGACCATGATTTCGGTTTCGCCACACTGACCAGCATCACGGCTTACCGCGAAAACGATACGTTCTTCGACTCTGACTCCGACTTCACAACTTTGGACATTCTAAACACGGTATCGACGCGTAATGATATCGATACATTCACCCAAGAACTGCGCCTAACGTCCAACACGGACGGACCTCTTAGCTGGATGATCGGTGGCTTTCTGTTCGATGAAAACGTTGGGGCAACGGATGAGTTGATATGGGGTGCGGATGCCCGCCGCTATATCGATGTGCTGGCAGGCAGCCCGGCGCTGTTCAGCACGATAGAGGCGGCCAACGGCTTTACACCCGGCACAACATTTTTCGGCCAGGGTCGGAGCTTCTTGGATGACTTTACCCAAGACAATACGGCATGGTCGTTGTTCGGCACAGTCGATTTCGAGGTCACGGACAGGCTGACGTTAACAGGCGGACTGAATTACACGGATGACGACAAGTCCGTGTCCTACGTCCAGACAGCAGACGACCCGTTTTTTGCATTGGACCTGACGACTGTACCAGGCCCGGATCTCTTAGCGCTAGGCTCCGTTCAAGCAGCCGTGGGTGACCCAACCAACCCGCTTTTCCAAGCTTTTGGCGCGGCCTTCGCGCCCTTTGGCCTTACGCTAACGCCGCAGACCTTTGGGGCTCTCGCTACGGGTCAGTTCCCTAACGCTATGGCGCAGGGAGCGTTCACGAATGTCTTCCTGCCGAACGTAGAGAACGGTATTATCGCAGGCCTGCAGAACCTTCAGTTCAACCCGCCCGCACTGGCCTTCCCTAACGCCATAGAGAATGGCGAGAGCGACGACAGCAAGCTGACCTACACTGCCCGTGCAGCCTATGAGGTCAGTGACAACGTCAATGTCTATGCAAGCGTAGCGACCGGCTTTAAATCGTCCTCATGGAACCTGTCACGCGGGTCACGACCTTTCTTCGCAGACGGGCCTGCCCTGCAAGCCGCAGGATTGCTCCCTGCCAACTACGTGCTCGGTGCGACGCCCGCTACGTCACGCAATTTCGGGACTCGTTTTGCAGGTCCGGAAGAAGCGACGGTCTATGAGATCGGGCTGAAAGCACGCTTCGAAAAAGGCGCGATCAACATCGCTCTATTCGATCAGACGATTGAAGGTTTTCAATCTAACATCTTCCTCGGCTCGGGCTTCAGCCTCGCCAATGCGGGGGAGCAATCAACAAAAGGCCTGGAAGTCGATGCGATGTTTAGACCAAGCGAAATGCTTGAGTTGACATTCGCCGGGACATTCCTTGACCCGATCTATGACTCCTTCGTCAATGGACCTGCGCCGGGCGGTGGTATCACTGACCTTTCAGGCGAACGTCCAGCCGGTATCCCGGAGACATCTCTGAACATAGGTGCAAACTTCTATTACTCTGTTGGCGACAATGCAGAGGGCTATCTGCGGGCCGATTGGCAGTATGAAAGTGAGGTCCTGTCCAATGAAGCGATCTTCACAACAACTGGGGCTCAGCAGCCTTTCCGTGAGGTCAGTACATTCAATGCCTCAGCCGGCGTCAGCTTTGATAATGGGTTTTCGGTACAACTCTGGGGTCGGAACATTTTCAATGATGAGTATGTTTCCACGGTATTTCCAGGCGTCCTGCAAACGGGCGTCATCAATGGTTACGTGAACGCGCCGCGGACCTACGGGATTAATCTGCGCAAAGATTTCTAGCTTCGGACCCGACCGGGGCGCAAACTGGCGGGGCCGTGTGCCTCGCCTTATTTTTGCGTTGTATTTTGCCCTGCCCCTCGAAGCGAAGGCGGCAATATAGTCTGCGGAGATGAGGTGATAGCAAGCCTATTGCAAAGTTATTGCGGTCTCGAAGTGACGTTTTAAAATCGGCTACGCTTCCAAAGACACGATGATTCCGCGTTTAGGTGAAACCTGATTATCGAGCATTTTGACCCAGATATCGCGCGCGGCCTCAGCACCATAAATGGTCTCCACAGACAGGGAGTCACTTATACGTTTGGCCAGGATACCTCCCGCCGCATAGGCTTTCTGGAACAGCACACCCGGCCCCCAATCTGCCTCGCGCTTGCCGATATGTGCTGGCGCAAAGAAAAATTCGGGTTTGGCTCCCGGAAGGTCAATGGCGACTCGACGCTCCTCCCAATGGGTTGCCCCCACGCTGATACTTCGAACCATATTGTCTTGCAGGTGCTCGTGAAGCGTGGCGCGCAACTCGCCATTCCCGGACATATCGACATAGACCGATTTTAGGTCCCGGTCGATGTCGGACTCGTTTCCGTAAGTCACGATCTGATCACAGTCACCGATGCTTTCGACGAAGGCTTGATTGCTTTGCGAAGTCAGGCCGACAATTTGGCCGGAGAAATTGGTTTCAGACTTCAGGAAAGCCGCAAGACTAAGTCCGGTCTTCGAGGAAACAGACCCAATCAGGATTTGCTCGACGCCAAAGTAATCATTGTCCGCAAGATAGTCCGCCAAAACGTAACCCGTCGCGAAGAGCGGGAATAAGAGGCAGCGTTCATTCTCAAGTTGACGGTAAAAATCGGGCTCAGCCTGCGTACGATTATAACCATTGTAGAGTTCGGGTAACACTCGACGATGCTCGGTAATGTCGGTGAAGCGTGAAGGCTCTATCTTGCCGGGTGTCATCACCAATTCAGTTTGCATTGGGAAAAACCCGTAAATGCGTTCACCCACAGCGATCGCGTCCGTCTTACTTTCCACGACATCTGCGAGGCCCCAAACGGGAACCTTCCCCCACTGGACACCATCATCCGATTGCACAGGATAGTATTTCCAGTAGCCGATCATGTCTCCAGACACGGCGTAGCTGACATTGTTAGCGGTCAGGCCGTATTTCGCGAGCCGCACTCGGATCTGTCCGTCCTCTAATGGCAAAGCCACGCTATCAGCGAGCTTGGTGTGACGATAATCCTCACGATCAACCCAGATTTCTGGCATTGCGCTAGCCCCTCAATGAAAAAAGGAAGACGGCATTCTGAGCGAGCGAAGCAATCAACAAGATCGCTAGAGGCACCCAGATTGAAGGACGCAGATAACTGCTCATCTGCACCTGTGTTGGGAAGCTCGTCGTGCCATCGATCGCGGCCAGCTTGAACTTATGTCCATCCGCGAACTGCGGATCGTCGATGAGCTCAACCAGATCGCGGCGGCTACGGTAACGCATCGCGCCGACAAGCTGGAAACCCTGATCTTCAGCCGCGTTCCAACTATCGATATGCCCGCCGCGTTTCCTCGCCATAAGTGCTGGGTGTCCACCTCGCTTAAACAGCGCTTTGCTGAACGGACCGAAATATCCCGCGATTAATTCTGGACCGGTGGTCACCTCACCCGTCTCTGGATGTGCGACTTCGCCCTCTGGGAAGCGGACGAGATTGAGCATGACAAATTCTTTGCCGTCATCCGACTCCATGAACTGACGCAGAACATCGGGGTCAGTGTTCGAAGGACGAGACGCACTCGCGGCCTTCTCATAGAAAGTCGCGATCTCCTCAGGGGTCAGAGGCCCTTTCCAGTTGAAATACCAGCCCGCAAAGGCAGCATAGACGACAAGCGCCGCAATCCAGATCCACCAATTCATACTATCTCACCTTGATCAGAAGCTTGCCCTGCTTTGCCCCTGAGAACAGCATCTCAAATGCTTCCGGGAAATTCTCGATGCCTTCCACGATATGTTCCCGAAAGATCAGCTTTCCTTGTGACTTCGCCTCAAGCAGCGCCACGACGGCTTCGGGGATACGGTGGAAGTAATCCTTCATCGTGAAGCCCTGCATCTTCGAGCTTTGCGTGATGAGAGACATGTAATTCTTTGGGCCTCTGGCCGAATGCCAGTCGCTATATTGTGAGATCGCCCCACACACGATGATGGTGCTCCGATAATTTATCTGTGCCAGCACAGCATCGAGAATATCGCCACCGACATTGTCAAAATAAATGTCGATCCCGTCCGGGCATTCGCGCCGAAGCGCAGCCTCAACATCTTCACTTTTGTAATCGATCGCGCCGTTGAGACGCAGCTCTTCCGTCAAGTAAGCGCATTTCACAGGCCCGCCCGCAATCCCGATTACGCGCGCGCCAGCATTGAGCGCGACCTGAGCGGCTATAGATCCGACCGCGCCTGCGGCGGCAGAGACAACAACCGTCTTGCCCGGTTTCGGTTGCCCAATATCGGTCATGCCGAAATAGCCCGTATATCCGGTCATACCGAGCCATGAGAGATAGTGGTTAGGCGGCGCCAGCGAGACATCTACTTTGCGCAAATGCTTGCCGGGCAGCACGCCCTTCGTCTGCATACCCGTAAAGCCGGTCACCCAATCGCCGGGTGATAGGCCATCAAAACGAGACTCTGTGACTTCGCCGATGCCAAAGGCTCGCATGATTTGCCCAGGCTTTACGGGTGGCATGTAGCTGCGCTTATTGGTTGTCCAGCCCGTCATCGCCGGATCAACGGAAATCCAGTCGAAGCGTACCGCCACCTCACCTTCCTGGACAGGCGGAGGCGTATCGTGGGTGAGTTTAAAAATATCATTTCCGGTTTCCGCAGTCCGAAACCGGGTCAGGCGCCATTGTGATGTCATCGTTCGGCATCCACAGTTTGGAGGAAATTCAGCGCTTCGCGCGCGTAATCTAAGGGAATGTCTTCCTGTAGGAAGTGCGAGCCATCTTCGAGGATGATCGGCTCAAAATCGCGCGTACCGGGAATAGCGGGGCGGACCGATTTATAGCCTTTCGGTGCAACCTGGTCCTTGTCCGAGTAGAGGCAGAGAAATGGCCTCTCAAACGTCTTGAGTTTTTGCAGGGCGAGCCAGTTCTCTGTCAGGATCGGATTATCATTGCGCGTTGGCAGCAAGCTCGGAAATTTACGGTGCCCCACGCGATAGCGTCGGTCTGGATAAGGCGCACTGTAACCCTTGATGTCGGCATCGGGCATGTCTGAAAGAACGAAACGCTTAATCGAGTTCCAATGCTTCCAGCCCCCATTGATACGGACATAGAGCTGGAAGGCACGCATGAAACCCGCGCCCCTGCGCGCCATTTTCTTGATCGGCTTATTTGGATCGCGGACAGGAAAACCCGTATTCGACAAGATGATCGAGCGCGCTCGATCCAAATTGTTCGCGATTGCACGAAGACCGATTATTCCACCCCAATCGTGCAAGACGAAATGGGTATCTTTTAGGTCTATTACGTCAAAGAGCGCCTCTTCGACCCACGCCTGGTGACGTGCAATCGTATAATCCTTCATTTGTGTCGGCTTGTCCGAACGCCCTGTCCCGATCAGATCGATGGCGATGACACGGTATCCCGCCTCCGCGATCACGGGAATAATTTTACGCCAGAGGAAGGACCAGGTCGGATTGCCGTGGATCATGACAACGGGTGTGCCGTCGCGCGGCCCTTCGTCGACATAATGCATGCGAAGATGACCGCCCTCGAAGTCAGAGACTTCCGCGTAGTTCGGCGCAAAAGGGTAATCCGGCAAACCTTCAAAACAGGCATCTGGTGTACGCAACGCTTCCACTATGCCGGCGCCCAAGCTTCCCGGTGGTTCTCTCTGATCACGCGACGGTCCGTTCGAATATCCAGAAGGGAGGCCAACCCCGTGCGAGAGAATAAGTCGCGAATAGCATTTTGGTCCGCGACTGATGCACCTTCGACATGGTCTTGCAAACGCTGCAGAAGGTAAAAACGGTAGGGCAGGACGGCTGTGCTGATCCGATGACCCCGCCAGTCGAACTCCGCAAATCCGATACCGCGTCCAAGCGGAGCTTTCACCTCCTCCGGATCAGCCCCTTGCTCCGCAAGCCATTGATTGGCGAAGGCGACATGAGCTGTAATCTCAGGCAGATATTCCTCTGACACATAGGTCATAAGCGCTGTCAGCGTGTCGGGCAGTGCATCACGACCAAACAGAGACTGAGGTGGGTTATCAATCGTATGCTCTTGGGTGATTTCCGGCCTGTTCATCCGCTCGACCCAGTGAAATACGCGCGGCGCGGTGGACTTCATGAGAAGCGCTGGATGCGGATCGCGTGCAAGGTGAGCGTAGAGCGGGTTGAAGAGACCGTAATCGCCGACAGTCGGTCGGTCGCCGAGTAAGTAATATGTCCCCTCAAGGTGTGCCTCGAAGAGAGACAAAAACTCTCTATATGACGTTTCAATCGTGGCATGAGTCTCCGGAGTTACCCCAAACGCCACCGCCGCCTTACGCATCCGACCCGAGGCATGGTCAAACATGGCTGCCCGACCAACCGCATCCAGTGAAGCGGGGAGAACATCGGCAAAGGCAACGCGGATGAACGCCAGATTGTCATCATCGAAGTTCCAGCGATAATGCATCGCCGGGCGCAACAGGCCTTCATTGCCGAACAGTTCGAACAGAAGCGACACCGCTTTCAGCACAGCATTATCTGGATAGAGTGGCTCGCGGCCCAGTCCATTGGAGTCGAAATAATCAAGAATGTCGGTGCCATCTTGAACGAGCGTACCATCGGACAGTTCGACCACCGGCATTATAAGCCGCCCCAACTGAGGCATGATCCGATCGTGATAATCTTGGTGGCCAGTTCCGCGCTCCGTCACCGGAATGCGGTTACGGCGCATATAAGCGCGCGCTTTACCCGTGTAGAGCGAAGCCTGCATGCCATAGAGCGTGTAGTCGCGCATTGAAAGTGGACCCTCCTCAAAACGGTCCTTGCATTATGGCACTCTGAATGTCACTAATTTTCTTAAGACTGGTCTCTTGGTGATAGTGTTTCTTCTCGGAGGAGTTCTTTGGTGGCGATTTTGATCTTAGGCGCATGGGGTAGTTGATGTCGCTCAAGTCATTCATCGTCCCACGCGTTGCAGCGCGCCTATTGAGTGAGGAACGTGTCGTCACGGCTCGTGCAAAGGCCGAACGAAAGCGGCTAAAAGGCGGGCAACCGCATAGCGTGGAGTTCTTCCACGACCCCTCTGATCCCTACTCACAGCTTCTAAGCTCTGTGCTGCCAGAGTTCGAGCAGCGCTACGATATTGATCTGACGACACACCCTGTCAGTCCACCCGATGACGGCGCCGCGCCTGAACGGGAAAAACTCAAAGCTTATGCGCGGCAGGACGCCATGCGGTTGGCAGAAAAGGCCGAGATAGACTTCGAGCTACGTGAAAACAGGCCCGTGACCGACACGCTAGCTGGCGACGCACGCTTGACTACGCTCGGTCATTATCAGGGCGGAATGCTGCATTATGGCGGCGAATGGTATTGGGGGTTGGACCGACTGCACTTTCTGGAAAAACGACTGGTCGAGCTTGCTTCCGGGTCAGCCCAAGCCCCAATCTTCGCACCGCCAATTGTGCCGTCTGGCTCTGGCGAAACAGGTGCGGAGCTACACTGGTATCTATCATTCCGGTCTCCTTACACCGCGATTGTACGTGACCGCGTGAAAGAGCTCGCCGAGGCCTATGGCGCGACGCTTCGCCTGCGCTACGTCCTGCCGATGGTTATGCGGGGTCTGCCCGTCCCCAAAGCCAAGCGCCGATACATCCCCCTAGATACAGCGCGAGAGGCGCGGCGACTGGGCGTCCCATTTGGGCGCATCATCGATCCCGTCGGTAAGCCCGTAGAGCTGGGTTACTCACTCATGCCTTGGGTAGAGGCCCAAGGACGCGGGTATGAGTATGTGCAGAGCTGGCTATCCGGCGTCTGGGCGGAAGGTATCGATGCGGGGAGCAAGTCTGGCCTACGCAAGATCGTTGAGCGGAGCGGTTTGAATTGGTCACAGGCTAAAAATTTGCTCGGGCAGGATGAATGGCGCACAGTCGCTGAAAAAAACCGTGCAGAGATGATGTCACGCGGCATTTGGGGTGTCCCAAGCTTTCGTGTTGGAGAGACCATCACCTGGGGGCAAGACCGTTTGTGGGTCATCGAAGATGCGCTCAAAGGATTATAAATCAAATTTAGGGGAAACGAATATGCTCAGAAAAATTTTGATCTTCATTCCGATGCTCTTCGGTTTGCTGATGGGGAGCCTCGCTTTCCTTTCGCCCGACATTATCGGCGCGATACTCGGTGTTTCGGCAGACACGCCTGCCGGTCGAGGCGCAATCAGCGGTGATCTCGGGGCTATTTTCCTGACCGGCGGAGGTGCAGCCGCCCTGGCCTTATTTAAGGGTCACTCACGCCTCTTACTCATCCCTATTTCCCTGTTTGGCCTGACGATCATCGGACGTCTACTGGAAGGCCTCTCTTCCGGCCTCGGCGAGGGCGCCATGCAGCCCATTATCGTGGAATTCATCCTCCTGATGATGCTTGTTGGGGCGTTTAAGCTCTCCAAAACCGAGACTCCGGCATGAAAAAGCTCGCCCTTGCCGCACTGGCGCTTTTGGCGTTTCTTTTCATCGGTCGTCTGGTCATAACGCCAAAAATCGCAGAACGCGGGTTCGCCCGTCAGATTGCGGCTAACATCGGCGTGGATCGTACGGCAGAACTTCCCGATGGCCTACACGTTTATATGTGCGGGGCGGGTTCTCCTCTGCCTGATCCAAAACGCAGCGGGCCCTGTATCGGCGTGTTAGCGGGCGATCTCGCATTCGTATTTGACGCTGGAACGGGTGGTTCAGGCAATCTCGGCCCCATGGGCTTTCCGGTCGCACGGATCGAAGAAATCTTCCTGACGCATCTGCACTCTGACCATATTGACGGATTGGGTCAGATGCTCCTCGGCACTTGGGTCAATAGCGGTCGCACATCCCCGACCCCAGTCTCCGGCCCCAGAGGCACAGCGCAAGTCGTCGACGGCTTCAACACCGCTTACCAGATCGATAGCACGTTCCGCACAGCCCATCACGGCACTGACATCGCGAATCCCTCTACGTTCGGGGCGACCGCGCGCGAGTTCAGCATGGGGAGCATTTCTGAAACCGTCTTTGAACGAGACGGTGTTAAGATTACGGCCTTTGAAGTGACCCATAGTCCTGTGGAACCGTCTTTCGGTTACCGCATCGACTATAAGGACCGGTCTGTTGCCATCTCTGGTGATACATCGTTCGATCTGCGCATTGCGACGGCAGCAAAAGACGTGGATGTGCTGTTCCATGAGGCACTGAACATGGAGATGGTGGAAATGATGGAAGAGGCTGCCAAGGCGAATGATGCGCCGGGCCTCGCCAAAATCATGTTCGACATCCGTGATTATCACACCTCCCCTATTGATGCTGCACGCACGGCACAGCAAGCGAATGCGACGGATCTCGTTCTCTACCACATCGTGCCCATGCTGCCGTCAGACGCATTGATCTCAATGTTCATCCGCGGCGCATCCGACGCCTTTGATGGCAAGATCACAGTCTCAGAAGACGGAACCATCGTGCACTTACCAACAGGTTCTGATGCGATTATTTACGAACGTGGTCTTTAGCGTCTATGAAGAGGCTATGAGCTCAACGGCAAAAACGGATACTCCAAAAACCGAAGTCAAAGCAGACGGTCGGCGCCAGCGTAGTCAGCGCTCGCGTGATAAGATCATCAAGTCAATGTGGGCTCTTATGCTGGAGGGCGACATGGACCCGAGCGCGGCGGCCATCGCCGAGCGCGCGGGTGTCGGCCTACGCTCTGTCTTCCGACATTTCGAGGATCTCGATACGCTCCATCGGGAGATCGTGAGGATAGCAGAATCCGAAACGCTGCCCAAACTCATGAAGCCATTGCAAAGCGCAGACTGGAAAGAGCAGCTTCTCGAAAAGGCTGATCAAGCCGTTGATGTGTGGAGCAACATCATTATTCCACATACGGCGGGGGAAATCAGACGCTTCAAATCCAAAGTCCTGATGGACGACTACACACGGTCAAGGACGTTAGAATTGGCGAGTGTACAGGCTATCTTACCTAAGAACATCGACGGTTATGATCAGGCTCTTCTCGCGCTAGATACGGCCCTTAGTTTCTCCACAGTCCGACGCCTCCGCAAGGACCGTGGATTGAATGAGGAGGAAACGAAGAAAACCGTACGTTTCATGGTGCGCGCTGTGATCGATCAAATCGATTAGGCTTGACCCTTCCGCGGCACACGAGCGAGCGCCGCCACGCCGAATAGCAGCAGGAACAAAACAGCGAGAATACGAGGCATGTTTCGCGAACGGAGACGCTTTAAAGTGTTCCGCTGGATCTGAGCGGTAGAACTGTAACCCTCAGGCATTGGCTGCACGCCAACACGGGCGGCGTAGTCGGCATAGTCCTCTAGCATGGACTCCAAGCGCGCTGGCTGGGCTTCGCTTAGATCGATCACTTCGCCCGGATCCGTTGAGAGGTCATAGAGCCTCCACTGGCCGTCCCCGACTGGGGCCACACTTCGTACGATCTTGTAGCCATCACGATAGAGCGCACTATTCCCCGATACTTCAATGGCGCGGATATCCCCGGGCGCATAGGCACTCTCCACCTCACCCCGCAGCACGGGCAGAAGGCTCCGTCCTGTCATGGTGCGGCTTGCTTCATCAGCGGGCGGCACGTTGATCATTTCCAAAAGCGTCGGGGTGACGTCGGTGACCATGGCGGGGCTGTCTACACGCTGCGGTGCGATACCTGGTCCGGCCATGATCAAGGGCGCACGGACCCCGCCTTCGGTCGCGTAGAATTTGTAAAGTGTCCCAGGCGAAGACGCCGCCAACGCCCATTCCATGCCGATATAGTTCCAGCTTCCGATCTCACCGAGACCCTCGAGGTCTGTGTGATAGCCATTGACCTGCAACCATCTCGCAAAACGAGGATCGTCATTGTGGTAACTCGGCTCAGGCCCATTATCAGACGTTACAATGAAGACCGTATTGTCATACAGCCCTTCAGCTTTCAGGCGGTCAATGAAGCGCCCGATATGGTGGTCCATCGCCGTCAGCATGCCTGCATTCACGGCCATGCGCGCGGCGTAGGTTTCGCGTGCCTCAGCATCAAGGCTTTGCCATGGGCGCGCATCGTCGGGCATCGAAGCTAGCGGCGCACCTTGCGAAATTAGGCCCAAAGCTTGCGCGCGTTCATGGCGGGCCGCCTGCAGGACGTCCCAACCCTCATCAAAGCGCCCGTCATATAAGGCCGTAAACTCAGGCGGAGCTTGTACCGGGATGTGGATCGCCTGAAACGGTAGGTAGGCTAGGAAGGGTCTATCCCTATCCGTTTCGTCCAGATAGCGGATCATTGTATCGACGATGAATTCCGACGAATAGAAATCCTCAGGCAGCGAGGCCTCCTCTCCGTCCTCGAACCATGGCGCATCAACGTAGTAGGGGATGTAACTCTTATCCTCCCAATTATCTGCGCCCGACGCCGCCAGCGCGAAAGAACGGTCAAATCCGTGCGCCTGGGGCATCTCATGCGCGCTTTCACCCATGTGCCACTTACCGCTCATGAGTGTACGATATCCGGCCTCACGCAACCGGTCGGCAATGGTCAGCACGCCCGGCTCCAGCGCCATGGAATAGCCCGGCGCCCCTTTTTGCTCTTCGGGCAGGACCTCCGGGATGGTCGCAACCCCAGTGAGATGATTATCCAGTCCTGTCAGAAGCATAGCCCGCGTCGGTGAACAAAGCGGCGACGTCCGATATTGCGTAAACATGGCGCCGCGTTCTGCCAGCGCGTCAATGTGTGGGGTCTGCGCCTCGCCTCCATATACGCCGAAGTCCATCAGCGCGGAGTCATCGACAAGAATTATGACCACATTGGGCTGGTCAGCGTCGTCCTGGGCACTGGTCACAGTTGGAGTCACGAGAGCTGCAAAAATGAGACAATGAACTAGACGACGAAACATTCGCTTTCCTCTTATTGACCCCATCCGTATGTTTTGGCACTAACTGTGTCAATTAACTAGCGAGAGGGATTTACCGTGAACAAGTTATGGCTAGGCATCGCTCTCCTCGTCAGTTTAGCCGTAATTGCTGTCCTGTCACTTCCGACCATTCTAAAATCACAAGGCCTACATCCTGACTATGATGGCCCGAGTTACTCGTTACCCGGCAAGCGCGCACTGATCGTCACAACGAGCCACGGAACCCTGAACAAACCGGGCGAATCCCACGGTAAAGCGACAGGCGTATTTGGCTCAGAACTTTCAGTCCCCTATTACGATTTCCTAGATGCAGGTATGAGCGTCGATGTGGCAAGCATACAGGGCGGCGCGATCCCGATAGACCCAGACTCCTACCGTTTTATGGTCATCACTGATGCCGATAAACGCTCCAAAGACGATCCGGAGTTTCAGAAAAAGGTGACGGATTCGCTCCAGATCGATGATCTGGACTTCAGCACATACGACATCGTCTTTCTCGCAGGCGGTTGGGGGGCCGCTTATGATTTCGGGCAATCTGATGTGCTGGCCCAGAAGATCAGCGAAGCCTATCTCGACAGTGAAGCCATCATTGGTGGCGTTTGCCACGGGCCTCTCGGCCTGATCAATGCGCGCGACGAGGAGGGAAATCTCATCATTGCGGGTCGCCAAATGACGGGCGTGACCGACAAGCAGATTAAGGAATTGAAAATAGAGTTCACCCCGCTTCATCCGGAAACTGCCCTCAGGGCTGCAGGAGTCCAATTCGAAGCCAATACGGCCCGTCGAGATATGTTCGCAACACTCACTGTGGTTGACGAAGCGGAGCGTTTCGTGACCGGGCAAAACCAGAATGCAGGCCATGATACGGCACACGAAATGATGCGCCTGGTGGCCGAACGGTCATGAACGGCCTGATGCGTACAGTCTTTAAATGGGCCGGACGTATTGTGAGCGTCTTGTTCATTCTAGTTGCTTGCCTCTTCTGGTTAGCCTTTTGCTCCCCGCGCCCTGAGAATATGATCGACCCTTCAGTGCTCGCGGGAGACGGATCGCTGATCAATTATTGTGAGCTCCCAACGCTCGACGGGTCGGGGCTCTCCGCTACCGACATCCCCAAAGGCAATACGCCAGGATGTGCCTATGAGCGTTTTCCACTCCCCATCCTGTCAGAATGCACCGAGCCATTGGTAGACGGTGCAGAGGACATACGCGGACTCTGGCAGGCAACCTCAGGTAATGTTGGGCATGTTGAGCGCATTGAACAGTGCGGCTCCCGCACCGTGATTACCACGGCCGGTATAATTCACGATATGGGACCCAACAGCACGGGCGGCCTCGGCTCCAACGACACGGAAGGCTCAGTCTTCTTTGTGGCCAGAGGCAAGGACTACTGCATGCGCACATCGGCCCACTCAACATGGCGCAACGGACAGCTGGAGTTTAACGTGTTTGGCTGGGGCCCAGTTGTTGTGCGGCGCTATCCTGATGGCGACGACGTCATTTGGGAATATGCGGACGGGTCAACCACGCGCATGAAACGGATCTGCACACTGCCCGACGAGCACAAGACACCCAAGCCGCGAGGACAACGGCGTGAGCTGTTCTAAGGCCGTAGCCTAGTGAGGGAGAGACGATTATGAATAATCCAACAGATGAGCTCGACCGGTTTCAATCCCTTTTGAAAAAGCCTCGCTTGGCTTGGCCGACGCTCATGCTTTTACTTGCGGCCTACGCGCTTTTCAGTGTCGCCACATTTGCATTCTTCACTGGCACATTATCGCTCGGATGGGTGATGGCCTTGAACTCTATCGCCTCCTACATGGCGTTCACAGTGGCCCATGACGCCACGCATAGTGCAGTCAGTGCCAACCGGAAAGTCAACGATTGGGTAGGCCGTTTGGCTATTCTCCTGCTCGAACCCGGACCTTTCTTCCTTGTGTTTCGGTTCATTCATATGCAGCATCACCGCTTCACCAACGACCCAAGCAAAGACCCCGATGTCTATAGCGGATCAGGTCCCGGATGGCTGCTTCCCTTCAAATGGCTGACGCTCGATGTTGTTTATTTCAAGCATTACCTGAAACCGAACAACTTCCAGAAGCGGCCTAAGAGCGAGCGGAGAGAATTCTATTTTGCAGTTCTTTTCGTGATCAGTGTCATCACTGCGGTGTGGCTGGCGGGCTGGTTCACCTATTACCTGCTCATCTTCTTCATCCCGACACGGATCGCAAAATTGATCATCGTGCTCGCTTTCGATTTCCTTCCGCATCACCCGCACGACGTTACTGCGAAAGAGGACCCGTATCGCGCCACGTCAAACCGCGTCGGGCTAGAATGGGCGCTGACTCCGCTGTTCCTCTATCAGAACTACCACCTCGTCCATCACCTCTACCCCGCCGTTCCGTTCTATCGTAACTTGAAGATTTGGAATGCACGGCGAGATCACCACGAATCTCAAGACCCGGCAACTGTAGGCCCGTTCGGGCTAAAGCCTATGTCGCGATCTTCTCATTCAAGCGCGCCCTGAAATCTGGGGTCGCATCTGCCGCTAAGGCGATGAAGATGCCGTGACGGGTCCGCCGCTTGTAAGTCTCTAGGTCGATATAGTTGTGAACCCAGTCCAGGCGTGCGAGCCTCTGAGCTCCAAAAACCTGCGCCGCCAATTGCGCCGTCGCAATGTCTCCAATCAGGAATCCGTTCGCCCGCGCCTCAGTGCAAACCCGATAAGCTAGATCGAGGGACCGTTGATAGATCCCGTCTGGTTCAGTCTGTTCGAACAGGTTCAGACGCTCCCCAGCGACATAGGCCGCCTTATAGAGCGCTTCATCTTCCGCATAGAGCTTGGTCAGCGCGTCTGTAAACGCTTCCACCGCCTCGATCGGTTCGTCGAACGTCTGCGCGCTTAAGACCTCGCTGACCCGTGTGACGACGTCTCCGACTAGGGCTTCGATGATCTGCGACTTCCGACCCAGTAAATTGTGGATCGTTGGGATTGTCACATCCGCACGCTGTGCGAGCTCGGACAGGGTCAGCGCATCATACCCACTTTCTGCAATGATCTCGCCAGCGCAGGTAAGAATGCGGGCTTTGCGCTTGAGTTTATTAGCCGTGCGCGTCGCGCTCCCGCGTGCAGCGGGTTTGGAAGGTAAGAGAGGGTCTGACAATGATTGAGCTCTATCCGACATTGTTTCCTCGTTAGCTTAGCCTTGACTCACAGATTTTCAAGTCTATTAAATTTTAATGTATATAAAAATTGTGGGGAGAGCATGATGCGAGACATTAGCCGATCGATAGAGGCCTGTGCGACCAGCTATGGCGACGACTCTGAGGCGATGAGGACCTATCTACTCGAAGGGCAAGCCAAGGCGCTCGCTCTTCCAAATCGAGGCCCGCTCCACTTCGATGATCAAGGGAACATCCACCCCGATATACTGGCGGCATATTCCGAGTTCGGCTTTTATATTCTCGAAGGGGTGTTGTCGGAGGAGGAACTCGACGACATCAAATCTGATCTGGCTGCCATGCGCGACAACTTCCCCGTCCATATGGGCGCGACGGTCGATAGACATGGCCAACCGGCCCTCGGCGCAGATAACCAGGCCCCGACACTGCAATGGGCACGTCCCTTATCCGATCCTCTCGGAGGGACGGAGATCTTCAATGGACGACATCAAGTCAAACTCTTCGAACCCACCGCACCGAAGGACGCACCCCCCGCGGTTCCCGTCTATCTCGCTGGATCTCTTCAATTTTCCCCTGCCTGCCTGCGCACTTATGCTCATCCCGGCCTGCTTAAACTGACCGAGGCGATCAACGGTCCGGATTTCGTGCCATTCACCGAAGGGTTATTCATCAAGGATGCGGGGCTCGGTGCAGCCGTATCCTGGCATCAGGACGGGGATACACATTGGGACCATCCTGATTTTGATGCCGATATTCACGGCTTCAACTTTATGGGCCAAGTTTATGGCAGCACAGCCGTCAACGGTGTCTGGGTCATTCCGGGCAGCCATAAGGACGGACGCGCGGACATCGCGAAGATGGTCAAAGAGGCGGGAACAGAACGTTTGCCGGGTGCTGTGCCGATTGTCTGCAATGCTGGTGACGTCGTCATCAATAGTCGACAGATCATCCATGGTTCATTTGCAAATACAGGCTTCGAGCCACGCTTGTCTGTTAATTTCGGTTTCCACAAACGCAGCTCCGTACTGAATGTGCGCGGAGCCGGCATGCATGCCGAGGCCGCAATCATGGACACGGACTTTATCGATCAGCGATCACGCCTGATTGGTCTCGCGATTGATGCACGTGCCCAACGCTTCCCCGACGAGACACCTTATGACTATGAGCCTTTCGCAGGTCGGGCCGATGAGTTTGTATGGAGCCCCGCTGCGCAGGCCACTTTGAAGGACTATAACCTGATGGATCTCAGCATATAGGCGACTAGTTCGGCCACCACGCAACCTCATCATCGACTTCCGGTGTGTCTGCCAAAGTCTTATCGATCTGAAGCGGGACCTCCATACTGTATGGATAAAGCGACGGAGTCCGTCCATCCTGATGGGCTTCCAGAAGAGCCATCAACTCTGCCAGTTTTTCTGGCTCTTCTTCTACGAGGTTTATCTGCTCAGTCGGATCGTTCGCCAAGTTAAAAAGCCAACTCTTTCCCCTGCGGCCTTCATGTTGAAGCTTCCAGTCTCCCGCTCGCACTACCTGCAGATAACCACTCTGCCAGAAGAGTGCGTCATCCTTTCGGGTAATCGTTCCATCACCAGTCGCAAGGGGTAGAATATTCTGTCCGTCTATCGGCACACCGTTTGGAAGGTCAGCGCTAGCAGCCGCGACGAGTGTCGGCATAACATCGATATGTGCAACAGGTGTCTGAACTTCCATGCCGGCTTCGATGCGTTCAGGCCACTTCACAAAGAGCGGGACACGGATGCCCCCTTCGAACATGGAAAGCTTCCAGCCGCGATAGGGGGCATTTACGCTCGGAAGACCAATATAACCTGCTCCGCCATTGTCTGAACTGAAAACAACAATCGTGTTTTCCGCCAGTCCTTCTGCCTCGAGGGCGTCCATTACCCGCCCGACCGAACGGTCCAACGCCCGCAGCATTCCCGCATAGACTTTGAGGCGATGTGGCGCGTCATCCGGTAACTGTGCGGAGACGGCATCAAAATCCTCACGCGTGGCTTGGAGCGGCGTGTGCACACCCCAATGCGCGAGATAAAGGAAGAAGGGTCGATTACGGTTAGCCGCAATCACCTCAACAGCCTCATCTGTCCAATAATCAGTCAGGTAGCCTCCCGGCTCAAAGGGCTCCCCTCCATTAAAGTCATTGGCATAATCAGCGCGCGCCCAGAGAAACTTGTCGATAGGATCGAAATCTAGCTGCGCATTGACCACTGCTGGATCATTCTCTGGCAAGTAGAGCATATCCGACATGTGAAGGCTTTCATCGAAGCCTTGATTATGTGCTCCGCTTTCGCCGTAGCCGAGATGCCATTTGCCAATATGGACGGTATGGTAGCCACGCTCCTGCAGCACTTCAGCCAGTGTCACCTCGCTTGGCGGTAAACCTTGGCCGTAGAAGTCGGGCACATCTCCGTCTGGCTTCGTGTAGACATTGCGTGGCAACGGATTGTCTGACTTGGCCTTCAAATCATTTGCGACCATCGTCACGACACGCCCCATGCCCGGCGGGGTTGGCGTATATTCAAATCCAGTTCGCGTCGGGTAGCGCCCGGTCATGAGCATAGCGCGCGATGGGGAGCAGGTCGCATTTCCTGCATAGGACTGGGTAAAGTTCGCGCCTTGAGCGGCCAGCCTGTCGATGTTCGGCGTCGGCACAGCTCCATCCGCTAATCCGCCACCAAATGTCGAGATGTCGTTAATCCCCAGATCATCAGCGAGGATGAAAACGATGTTCGGTGGACGCTCTGTCTCAAGCGCAACCGCGGGTCCTTGAGACCACGCAATATCTATCGTTGGCCCAACATCGGGTTTATCGGCATTGCGAACGCGATCGAGCAAAATATCCACTCGATTTTGGTAGATATAAGTTCCGCCCACGGCGAGGATCAGTGCGAGAGCCCCGATAACTTTCCATCGTGTTTTCATAGGAAGAGTGCCTCGCAACCCGTGCCTTTTAGAATCGTGTCGATCTCATCGCGATTTTCAGCCTCTAGCGCGACATAGGCGTCCCGAACCCAACTGAGCGATTTGGCTTGGTAACGGAATGTCGGCTGTGTCCAAGTCGCGCCATCAACCTGTGTTTCGAACGTGTCCTCACCACGCATCACTGCAACAGCGTTTGCAGTCATCACTGGAACGTATGTTCGTCCGATCTCGCCAAGCAGTGGTCTCAACGCATGCGTCGCCGTCTCACCGTCACACCAATCGTCAATGCGCGGGGCGAGGCCTGATAAATCATCCATGCGATCTATCCAGGCTCGTACCCGCGCCGAAGAGGCTCGTGTGAGCTCCGCAGCTGTCGGATCGACAATACCGAGCTGAGTTAGCTGCCCGAAGATACCGAAGTCAGCTGAGGATGGGCGCGCGCCGAGCACGAAACCGCGACGCGCGATGAGCTCATCCAGAATGGTCAAAAAACGGGCATAGGCTGACTCGATAATCGGGGCTGTTGTTGCGTTCGACCCGACAACATAGAGTCGGTCTACTTGACGGTTTGAAAAATGACTGGAGATGGCCTCAGCTTGCGTATCATCCAACGTTGTGTCTGCCCAATGCACGAGCAAAGGCCCTGCATTCGCAACATCCGCCACATGTGCCCATCGGTAGTGAAACATCGCCTTGGTGAGCCATTCATCGGCGTAGTCTTCAATCAGATCATTAAGGAAGGCTAGAACAGGGTTGCTCGGGATGACAGAACGACCCGAATATTCGGCTTCGAAGCGGCGGATCAGGGGCGTTGAATCTGTGACGGCCTCAAGCGCACCGTCAGCATTGGGTAAGAAAAAGGTTGGAAGAAGGGCGACTTTGGGCTTCGGAAATCCATCCGGCACCTGCCCGTTCGTCCAATGCACACGGTGAGCAATATGCCGGTAACGCAGCACGCCGAGCATCTTGCGGGTATAAGGCGAGCCAGGCGCACCCATAAATTCGATCGAACTGTCCATACTGAGGTGCTATTTATTGGCACTATAAATGTCAATTATGGTGTGAGATTGGAAGCGCTAGATTCTAGAGGTCGATGAGAGACTTTCTTTGGGCGTTTTAAGCCTC
>CAZSUW010000043.1:0-21270 GCA_964610115.1 uncultured Algimonas sp. | reverse complement strand
CTGCGATCAAACAGGCGAACCCGCATGCCTTCGGGCACAGCAACGCCGCGGAGGACTTGCTTCGCGCCTTCAATATCCAGCTCGGCTTGTCCGCTTATCCCGGTCGCCCGCTCGCCCATGACCGTCGTGATCGTCGTTGCAAGCGATTGGACATTCCCAACTTTCGCATCGATCAGGCCGTCTTCGAAGCGGCCCATGGTCAACGCCCCGGCCGTCAGGATGATCACACCCACAAGATTTGAAAGCAGGATAAGCTGGGTTAACCGACTTAGAAAAATAGAACGACGTGGCGCAAAGCGTCGACGATTGCGCCGACGCCCTGTTTTTACTTTTGGTTGTCTAACGGCGCCGTCCGCCGACACAGTCTCAACTTTCTTTATATTTGTACCCAACACCATAGAGGGTCTCGATAGCGTCAAACGTTCTATCCGTCTTGCGGAACTTTTTGCGAAGGCGCTTTATATGGCTATCGATCGTGCGGTCATCGACATAAATTTGATCGTCATAGGCCGCATCCATCAGTTGATCGCGGCTTTTGACATAACCCGGACGTTTGGCCAGGGCCTCGAGGATAAGAAATTCTGTCACTGTCAAACGCACAGGTTCACCTTGCCAGGAACAGGCATGACGGTTTGGATCAAGCAGAAGCTGCCCACGGCGAATAACCTTGTCATCGCCTTCTTGAGGTTCCGGCATAGCGGTGTTGGTCAATTTCGCCCGGCGTAGCACAGCTTTGATTCGCTCACCCAGTAAACGCTGGCTGAAGGGCTTGGTGATGTAATCATCTGCGCCCATGGAAAAGCCAATCGCCTCGTCCAATTCATCGCCTTTAGATGTCAAAAAGATAACGGGTAGGTTCGATGTTTGGCGCAAACGACGCAGCAGCTCGATACCGTCCATACGCGGCATTTTTATATCGAATACAGCCAGATCAGGCGGGCTCGCTTTCAAGGCTTCGAGCGCGGAGGCCCCGTCATGAAACTTACGGACCTCATAACCTTCGCTTTCCAAATACATGGAAACCGATGTCAGTATGTTCTCATCGTCGTCGACGAGGTAAATTTTGGCCATTGTGCGCTCCCCAACCCGGCGCGGTGAATAGGACTTTGTCCTGACTAAGCTCATTGTTTGCATGTGTAAAACCCCAACGTCTCTTGATGACTTGGGTTTAATGAACAGATGCGGCGGGAGTTGGGCGGCTGTCTGCCTAATTTTCGTAACAGTGTGACCGAAAAAAGGCACAGATAAAAAATGAAACGCGCCCGCTATCTATCAAGATAACGGACGCGCTTTTGGGAAAGAAGCTTTAAAAGCGCTTAGGCTTGGTTCGCAGGCGCTTTTTCTGTCTTGCGGGCGGCGAGCTCAACGCGGAAGGCTTCCAGCGTATCGTCCCAAACCAGCTCAGGCGATGTATTGCGACGGACTTTGCAAGTCACGCGGCCTTTGACGTCTTCAGCTTGGACTTTCAACGTCAGGGTTTGCAGACGTGATGTGCCCTTTACACTTTTGAAGTCTACATTGACGTCAGACGCATCAATCGGAAGCTCCGCGCGAACAAGATCGGCACAAGCATTCAAATTTTTGCTGACTTTACTTCCCGCCAAAGCAGAAGGGGCCGTTGCAAAGGCGGCAAGGGCGATAAGGGCGGTGGCTGTACGGTTCATGGTTTCTCTCCAATTGAGCGTTGTTTGTATGCGGGGGATCGCAAGAGAACACATAGACTGAAACAGGCATGCAATGTTGTTGGGAGGGGTTTGCATTTATGCATTGGTGAATGAAATTGAAGGATCGCCCTATATATTTGAATGGATTCGTTAACCCTTATTCACCGGCACCCTATATTATTCAATAACTTAGGCAGAATCGCCTTTTGGACCGCGTTAACGCATTGCCCCAAGCGCTGCGACAGTCTGTCAGCTCATTCAAAACTGTTTGAAATCCATCGAAATAATGAATGGAACAAAGGCCAATTAATAGGTGCAATCGGTATAGCAGCGGCTAATGTCGCCCTGCCAATCCCCTTGATAGAGCGAAATAAGGCGATCCGCGTGGTTTTCCCCTTTGCGTACCATCTCGTCGAGTCGTTGCAGGAAGACCGTTTCATTCTCGCCATGTCCATTCAGGCGTGCACGTCCGTTCAGCGTCGCCCGTGCAATCGCCAAGCATTCAGCAATGATATCGCGCACAGTGCGGCCTTTGATCGTGGCCTCAAACCCTTGCACCGGCACAGCCTCTCGTAAGGCCTGACGGTCCTCTGCGCTCCAATCACGAATGATGTCTTCACACGCCGCGAGGGCATTTTCATCATAGAGAAGGCCGACCCAGAAGGCTGGAAACGCGCAAAGCTCGTCCCAAGGCACCGTGTCCGATCCGCGCATTTCGAGGAATTGCTTCAATCGGACCTCAGGGAAAATTGTCGAAAGATGATCGTCCCAGTCGGAAATCGTTGGTCGCTCCCCCGGCACGACATCCAGCGTGCCATTGAGAAAATCTCGGAAAGATTTGCCAGAAGCATCGAGATATTCGCCGTTTCGATGCACGAAATACATCGGTACATCGAGCGCGTAATCGACATAACGCTCAAATCCCATTCCGTCTTCAAAGACAAATGGCAACATGCCCGTCCGATCCGGATCAGTGTCGAGCCAAACCCGAGAGCGATAAGACTTATAGCCGTTCAACTTGCCATTCGCGAAAGGCGAGTTGGCGAAGAGCGCCGTACCAATCGGCTGCAACGCCAAACTAACGCGAAACTTTCTGACCATGTCAGCTTCAGAGCCGAAATCGAGGTTTGTTTGAACCGTGCAGGTCCGGAACATCATTTCGCGACCCAGTGTGCCGACTTTCTGCATATAATCGCGCATGATCTTATAGCGGCCTTTGGGCATGACAGGCACGTCTTCAAGGCGTGTGTCAGGCCGGAAACCAAGTGATAAAAACCCGGCCCCAATCTCGTTGGCGACCTCGGCGACTTCTCTTAAGTGACGTGTGACTTCGGCGCAGGTTTGATGAATATGCTCCACAGGCGCGCCTGACAGCTCAAACTGCCCGCCGGGTTCCAAACTCACCGACGCCCCATCACGTTTTAATGCTATAAGATGCCCACTTTCAAAGACAGGCGCCCAGTCAAAGCGCTGCAGACCCTCCAGCATCGCTTTGATCGACGTTGGTCCGTCATAAGGCAGGGGTAAATTGTCTGCTTTGGAGAAACCGATCTTTTCGTGCTCTGTTCCAATACGCCAAGCTGTTTTGGGTTTACAGCCTTGGGCAAGGCGATCAATCAGATCTGCTTTGCTCTCGATCAGCTCAGAAGAAGGTTTAGATGCAGCACTCACGAGCGCCCCGCTAAGCGCCTGCGCGCGAAGGCGCAAGACTGATTTCGATCACAAATTCGCGGCGGCTCAACCGTCATTCCTCCCATTAGTCCGCTCTTCAGCCCGCCTATTGGTCAGTTGTCAGGCGTTGCGCACGGTTTTTGACAAACTTGCGGTAGCGTACAGGGAATAGCCGGTTCCAAAGCTGCATAAACTTTGCATCCGGCCCGACAATGATCCGGGCTTTGCGTTTGGCAACGCCGTCTAGAATGATTTCCGCCGCGCGCTCAGGTGATGTCGGTGCGTTCGCGTCGAAGTTTGCGTTCATTGTTTCACGTGAAACACTATCGTCCGGCAAATGGTCAACTTCAGCATTTCGGGCGACATTCGTTTTCACGCCCCCCGGATGGACGCACGATACGCTGACGCCATGCTCTTCCATTTCGAATGAGAGCGCTTCGGAAAAGCCCCTCACCCCGAATTTGGACGCGCAATAATGCGCTTGGTTTGGCCAGCCGATAATGCCGAAGATCGAACTCACATTTACGAGCCCGCCTTTAGTCTGGATTAGCTGTTCTAAAAAGGCGCGAGACATACGCACGACGCCGTAGAAATTGACGTCCATGACTTTTTCATAGCTCTCAGGCGGCGTGTTGCGAAAATCACCCAGGCGCGCAAGACCGGCATTGTTAAAGACATAATCTGCTGGGCCAAGCGCGGCTTCAACGGTTGGAGCATAAGCTGCAATCGCATCGGGATCCCCCACATCCAAACGATCAATCTTATGCTGATTGGCACCGCCGATCATTTCCGCCGTTTCGCGCAAGCCCGCTTCGTTGATGTCAGAGAGCGCCAGCTTCGCGCCGGATGCGGCCAAATTGATCGCTAATGCGCGACCAATGCCAGACGCTGCCCCCGTCACAACACAGACTTTACCGTTGAATTGCGAAAAGGTTTTCACTCTGCGACTTCTTTCGCGGCGTGGGATGCAGCTTCGGAACGACTAAACCGCAGAGCCTCATCCGCGACAGGATCATCGATCAGGATTTTCCGGTCGTGGCGATAGTCTTGAATGTTGAGCCACGGCATGCGGTCGCCTTGGCTGGGTAATTTGTGGATCATGCGCTGCAGATAGCCGGCCTGAAAGTCGAGGATAGGACGGCGCGCCATACCGTCTGGCGCGACAGGCTCAACCCGTGTGAGCCCCCTCGCCTGCATATGCTTGATGAGACGGATAAAATAGCGGCTCATCAGATCGGCACGGAGTGTCCAACTCGCATTTGTATAACCAAAAACGGCGATCATATTCGGAATACCCGACACCATCACCCCTCGGTAAGTGAACCCATCCGCGGGGTCTTTTACATCGCCGTCAATACTGACAGGGTAGTTACTACCAAAGTTAAGCGTCAGGCCCGTCGCAGTGACGATCATATCCGCGCCGACCTTCGTGCCGTCCTGCATCACAAGGCCGTCCGAAACAAACCGGTCAATATGCCCCGTTACGACCGAGGCGCGGCCTTGGCGTATCGCATCGAACATATCCCCATCGGGCACCATGCAAAGCCGCTGATCCCAAGGATTATACGGGGGATTAAAATGCGTATCGACGGGATAGTCTTTGCCCAAAGCTTTCTGCGCCCGCTTGCGTAAGTTATTCTTCGCCTTCTCCGGATTGGCTTGGGCACGGCGATAAAACCAGCCCGCCAGACTGACATTCTTCCAGCGGTTGAAACGAAAATTGGACCTAGGGGGCAATATCTTCGACGTCACCTTCATGACCGGATCTTCGGACGGGATTGCGGCGACATAAGAGGGCGTGCGCTGAACCTGCACGACGTGAGCGGCTTTTTTCGCCAGTTCCGGCACAAGCGTCACCGCCGTCGCGCCTGACCCAATCACGGCAATGCCTTTGCCGGAATAGTCATAATCCTCTGGCCAGAATTGTGGATGCAGAATGTCGCCCGCAAAATCATCTCGACCTTTGAACTCCGGGTTATGCCCTTGGTCATAACGGTAATAGCCCGCGCAAGAGAGGACGAATCGTGCCGCCACTGTTCGCGTTTCTCCGGTTTGTGTGTCCTCGACCGTTAAGGACCAGACATCCCGCTCAGTCGAAAAATTCGCTGCAATGACGCGGCTATTGAATTGGATCGCTTTCTCAACACCATAGTCTTGCGCGGTCTCGCGGACATAATCCCGTATGGCGGGACCGCTCGCAAGCGTCTTGACTCCAGGCCATGGCCGAAAGTCATAGCCGAGCGTCAGCATGTCAGAATCAGAGCGTACACCCGGATAGCGGAACAAATCCCATGTGCCGCCAATCGCGTCTCGCGCTTCGAGGATAATGGGCTGAGCGTCAGGAAATTCTGTCACAAAGCGACATGCGGCCCCAATACCAGAGAGACCCGCTCCGATGATAATAATGTCGTGGACGTCATGCTCCATTACCATGCTCTTAGCGGCATTCATGGATGAATGAAGTGCGTCTTTTTGCTTTCTTCCTATTCAGCTTTGTTGTTACCTAGGTTTGAGGCCAATCCCCGCAGGTCGCTTGCACGAGCGTCAGCACACTAATGGCGGCGGTATCTGCCCGCAATATGCGCGGGCCCAAACTAATGGGAATGACATTGGGTAAGTCGCGCAATGTCGCGCGCTCATCTTCGGCAAAACCCCCTTCAGGGCCGATAAGTACGTCCAAGGGAAGACTCGCAGATTGTAGGACTGTAAACAGATCTTCCGCATGTCCGGCTTCATCAGCAAAAAGAATGGGTCGTTCGCTTAGCGCCTCGACCAAAGGGATAGGCGCATGAAGCTCTGGCAAATCCAAGCGTTCTGTTTGCTCCGCCGCTTCGATAACCTGCGCTTTCGCTCGGTCTAGATTGAGCTTCGGAAACTGCGTGCGCGCAGTAATGACAGGTTGGATGACGCGCACGCCTAATTCTGTCGCTTTTTCCAACACGGTCGCTGTGCGATGCTTTCGCAGAGGCGAGAAAAGAAGGCGAATATCCAGTGTGGTCATTGGCGCGCGCAAACTGGTCTCGACCCTTACCGTCATAGTCCGCTTGCCGGTTTCTGTAATCACCGCAGACCATTCACCGTCACGCGCGTTAAAAAGGCGAACATAATCCCCAGTCCGTTTACGCAAGACAGTGCCCAGATAACGCGCATGTTCAGGAGATAGCGTAATCTGACCGTTCAGGGGCTCGTCCAGATAAATCCGCGGCAATGTGTAATGCGATCTCACATCTCGGCTCTAGCCGGGCTTGAGACATTTCGGTAGGGGCGAACACTAAGTTTCACAGGGCCTATCAATGACATCCGCCTACAGACTTGCTCTTTCCTGCGAAGACCGCCCCGGGATCGTCGCCGATATTACCACCCGGCTCTTGCGCGCTGGGGGTAACATTACTGACGCTCAGCAATATAATGATCCTCTGACAAAGCGCTTCTTCATGCGGATTGTTTTCAACATTAAAGATATCGCGGCGTTTCGTGCAAACATGAAAGTCGCAGCCGACATGTTCAATATGCAATGGAAACTGCGCCGTGAAGATCGAAAGACGCGCGTTTTGATCGCTGTGTCTAAATTTGATCACTGTCTGGTAGATTTGCTCTACCGGACGCGACTAGGTGACCTACCCATGGACATAGTCGGGATCATATCCAACCACGCACGTGACGCAATCCGGATTAGCAACCTGCACGGTGCGCCGTTTCATCACTTACCCATCACCAAAGCGACGAAATCGGACCAAGAAACCCAGTTTCAGTCCATCATAAAAGAGAGCAAAGCAGAATTAGTCGTGCTTGCCCGTTATATGCAAATCCTGTCCGATGAGTTTGCCGTGGCGCTGGCGGGGCGCTGCGTCAATATCCATCACAGCTTTCTACCGGGTTTCAAAGGTGCACGGCCTTATCACCAAGCCCATGCGCGAGGGGTCAAGATGATTGGGGCAACAGCGCATTTCGTGACGCCAGACCTCGATGAAGGTCCGATTATTGCCCAAGGCGTCGAACCCATCCGCCATTCCGACACGCCGGACCGACTTGTCGCCAAAGGCCGCGCCATCGAACAGCGGGTTCTTTCAGAAGCGGTGAAGGCTTTGGTAGAAGACCGGGTCTTTCTGAACGGACATAGGACCGTCGTGTTCAACTAAACGCGGTGCGTTTGCGAACAATCTGCGCGTTGGATGAGCTGGGAAATCGTTTGCCCATTGGCATGCTCCCAGCCTGGCGCCACATCACGCAATGGCAACAAAACGAAGGCGCGGTCGTCAAGGCGAGGATGCGGCAGCGTTAAGTGGTCTGTGTTCTGAGTAACACCCGGAACATCTAGCAGGTCCAAATCGACGACCCGCGGGGCGTTCGGGGTGGACCGCCGCCGACCAAGTGCCCGCTCTACGCCTAACAACACCGTCATCAGATCATTCGGGTTTCCGACAAAACGGACGGATAGAACAGCGTTCAGATAATCTGGCGCAGAGTTTCCCGCCGGCCACGCCGGTGAGCGGTAAAGCGGGCTAACGTCCTCGATGATGAGTCCTTGCTCCGCCAAAGTCTCTACAACGCGCAACAGCATCTTACGCGGATTTGCCAAATTGGCTCCAAAACCGATATAAGCCTGAATCATACTCTGCAGCCTCTACACCAAATATCTTTAGACCGAGACATAAATGACATTTTACCCCGACGAACGCTTTGCCATTTTCATCGACGGCGCCAATTTTTACGGTACGGTCAAATCGCTCGATTTCGACATAGATTACAAGGCTTTGCTGGATTATTTTAAGAAAAAGGGTCGCTTGATCCGCGCAAATTACTACACAGCATTGCGTGAAAATGATGACTATTCGCCTCTGCGCCCTCTACTCGATTGGCTCGACTATAATGGCTTTCATATCATCACGAAATCCGCAAAGACCTTTGTCGATCGCGAGGGGCGCACGCGCACCAAAGGCGATATGGACATTGAAATTGCGCTCGGGATGATCGAACTCGCCCCCCATGTCGATCACATTGTTCTCTTCTCTGGTGATGGCGATTTTAGAGCCGTTGTGGATACGGTGCAAAGGAAAGGCGTGCGCGTAACGGTCGTTAGCTCCATGATTGGAAAGCCTTCAATGCTATCAGATGAACTACGCCGACAAGCCAATGATTTCATAGAGATAGACGAATTGGCTGAAGCCGTTGGTCGCCCAAAGCGTAATCGCCATGAGGATGAAGACGGCGACGATGACGATTTCGGCTATGAGTAGCCCCAGCCGCGTCTCACCACCGTATTTTTGCGATCTCTGCCCACGCCTATCGGGCTTTCTGAAAGACTGCCGAGGGACACATCCGGACTACTTTAACGGTCCTGTTGAAAGCTTTGGGGATTCGAATGCGGAACTCCTGATCATCGGTCTTGCCCCCGGCATGCACGGCGCAAACCAAACGGGACGACCATTTACCGGCGATTATGCGGGGGATCTCCTCTACAAAGCGATCGCGGCTTTTGGGTTTTCTAATGATGGCTATGACGCACGCATTGATGACGGACTGGCTCTACACAGAACGATGATCACAAATGCTGTGCGCTGCCTCCCCCCGCAAAACAAACCCATTGGCGCAGAAATCAACCAATGTCGGGACTTTCTAAAAGCCCAAATCGACGCGCTACCGCGTCTGAAAGTCCTGCTTTGTCTTGGTAAAATCAGCCATGACAGCACAATACGGGCGTTGCGGGGAAAGCTCTCGGCTCACAAATTTGGCCATAGCAGCGAATATGAATTCGGACGCCATGTCGTCCTCTCAAGCTATCACTGCTCTCGCTATAATACCAATACACGCCGCTTGACTGAGGACATGTTCTTTGACGTTTTTGCCCGGGCAAAGGCTATCTTGGATGCCTAGCCGCGCTCTCGCATCAAGCGGGCCTTATCACGCTGCCAGTCACGTTTCTTATTGGTCTCACGCTTGTCGCGCTGTTGCTTACCCGTTGCCAAGCCAATTAAAAGTTTCGCTTTCCCGCGATCATTGAAATAGAGCCGCAAGGGGACAACAGTCCGCCCTTTGCGTTGAATTTCGCCGATCAGCTGATTGATCTCGCGTCGTTTCAGCAAGAGCTTCCGATGGCGCGTTGGACTATGGTTGAACTGCGATGCGGGCGCATAAATCGGAATGTTAGCATTGACCAGCCACGCTTCTTGCCCGTCAACATCCACATAGCTTTCTGCGATATTAGCTTTGCCCTCGCGCAGGGCTTTAACCTCTGTCCCGAGCAGCTGAATACCGGCTTCAAATGTGTCCTCAACCGCATAGTCAAAGCGTGCGCGACGGTTCTGCGCGATCAGCGCTCCATTGTCTCCAGAGGTCGACTTTGTCTTTTTCGCCATCGTTAGAGCGTGATTCCTGCCCGGACCATGGCCGAGCGAACACGTTCCTGAGTCGCAGGCATGGCAGGCGTGATAGGTAAACGAACGGCTGAATCCATCCGCCCTAAAAGGGACAGGGCATATTTCGTCGGCGCCGGGCTCGGGTCTAAAAACACATCTTTGTGAAGACGGTCTAGCGACGCGTTCAGACGGCGTGCTTCCTCAAAGTTACCAGCAAGCGCCGCCTCATGCATGGCCGCATATTGTGCAGGCGCGATGTTTGACCCAACGCTAATCGCGCCCTTACCCCCATGCGCCAGATATCCCAGCGATGTGGGATCATCACCAGACAGTTGAACAAAATCATCACCACAGCGATCAATAAGTGCTTGGACGCGGCTAATATCGCCTGTGGCGTCCTTACAACCGATGACCGTAGGAAGCTGAGCCAGACGACCCATTGTGTCATTGCTGATATCGACAACGCTACGGCCCGGAATATTGTAAACAATGATAGGAATATCAACGGCTTCGCTGATGGCCTTGAAGTGCTGATAGATACCTTCTTGGTTCGGCTTGTTGTAATAAGGTGTCACGACGAGCGCGGCATCCGCGCCACACGCCTTTGCCACTTGGGCATATTCGATGGAGATGCGTGTTTCGTTCGATCCCGCCCCTGCAATCACGGGCACGCGGCCATTCGCGGCTTCGACGCACAACTTAATAACGCGCTTATGCTCTTCGTGGGTGAGTGTCGCGCTTTCTCCGGTCGTGCCACAGGGCACAAGACCATGCGTGCCGGAACTAATCTGCCACTCGACATGATCCTGAAAGGCTTGCTCATCAAGAGCGTGCGGCGTGCGACCTTTTGCAAAGGGCGTTACCAGCGCTGTTATCGAGCCTTTAACCATAATCCGCTTTCCTAAAGATCAGAGCGAGTCTATTGCCACATGAGCGTTTTGTGATCGGCGCTTTGGCCTGTTCCGGGCTAAGGTGCAAGCATGGCAATGATGGAACACCCTGACGGCATTTTCAGGGCAAATGGTACAGGTTTTACGGGAGTGCAACAGTGACGGTGTTTCGATATCTGCTTATCGCGTCATTTTTATCCCTATGCGTCGTTCTCAAGGCGGCGGCTAATGTTCCAACGCCGCGAATCAAACCGACGCCGCCTGCACTCTCACAATATCTGTCGGACAAAGACGCCGAGACATTACGCAGAGGCTTACGTGCCGCGCGCCGTGGCGAATGGATCACAGTCAAGCGGGCCAAGGATAGTCTATCAGATCCTGTTGCGCAGGACCTGCTGCGCTGGGTGCGCGTGGCCCGTGACCCGCAGGCGCCGCGCGATTGGATGGACCATGTCGTTCACGATCTCTCTGATTGGCCGCGCATGACAGGAATCCGCGCAAAGGCGGAGGCACAGCTGTTCGATGACCCACCACGACCCGACGTCGCTATTGATTGGTTCCGAGGAACGGAGCCCGTTTCAGGTGAAGGACGCGCTGTTCTGGCGCGTGCCTATTTTTCGAAAGGCGAGACTGCGCTTGGACAAACGTGGCTGAAGTCCGCTTGGCGGGATGCGCGCCTGACCCGCGATCGCCAACGCGAACTTTTCCGCCAATACCGCAACAAATTTGAGCCGGAAGATCATGCCGCCCGGGCGGATCACCTGATATGGCTTGGGTCAAACCACTTCGCAAAAGCCCGCGCCCTTCTCCCCCATATGAGCAAAGCCGATCGCGCCGTGATGGATGCGCGCATAAGGCTCGCAGGAAATAGCAGCGGACTTAACGCGGCAGTCAATGCAATCCCGTCCGGCCGTGCCACAGATGCCGCCTTTCTGTACGAACGCGCGCGCTGGCGCCGCAAACGAAAGAGCAAGGAATATGCTCTGCCCATCTTCCAGCAAATCAAGGATGCACCGCTTACAGAGCGCGGTCGCGAGCGCATGTGGACGGAAAAGCGCCTCATGGCGTATTGGTTGATGTCCGAGGAAAAATGGGACGACGCCTATGCGATGACGCAAAACTCTGGCGCCCCTAGCGGGCGCGCCTTTTACGAACCCGAATTTTTAGCCGGCTTCATCGCACTTCGTCGCCTTAACAAACCGCAACTCGCTCTCGAACATTTTCAGAGATTAGAACGCGGTGTGAGTACGCCGATCAGTTTAGCAAGAGCCCGCTATTGGCAAGGACGTGCGCATGAAGCCTTGCGCGATGGCAATCACGACTGGGCCTATTCCCGGGCTGCTGAATTCCCGAATACGTATTACGGACAACTCGCTGCTGTCCGGTTTAGCCGGACCAATGCGCAGCTCATCCTGCCGCCTGAAATCGTCTCGCCTGATACACGCGCTCTGTTCGAAGCCGACCGCCGCGTCCGCGCGCTGCGCTTGCTGGGTGAAGCGGGCGAAGAACGGTTCTTCTCCGCTTTTGCGTTTCACTTGGACGATGTCCTACCCGATTTGGAAAGCCTGTCTTTATTGTCCGAACTCTCGGCCGATTATGGCTTTCAGCGCCCTGCCCTTCGCGCGGCCAAGCAAGCGGGTCGGTTTCAATCGATGTTGACCGATTCCAGCTACCCTCTGGTTGCGCCGATTGAAGCGCTTGGCGAAGCGTTCGATATCCCATTCGTCTATGCTATCGCGCGTCAGGAAAGTGAATTTGCCGCCGGCGCCATTTCTTCGGCCCGAGCCTATGGCATGATGCAAATGATCAATGCCACAGCCAGAGCAACGGCACGAAAGCACCGGATTCCCTTCGACAAAAATCGCCTCATCGCTGATCGGGACTATTCCGCGCGTCTTGGGGCTTTACACCTCCACGATCTGTTAGAGCGCTTTGATGGTAGCTACATTCTCGCCGCCGTTGGCTATAATGCGGGTCCGCATCGGGCGAAGCAATGGATCGAAGCCTATGGTGACCCGCGTACGGGAGAGATCGACCCGATTGATTGGGTTGAAATGATCCCGTTTTCAGAAACGCGGAACTACGTCATGCGCGTAATGGAAAACAAGCAGGTTTACCAGGCGCGCCGCAATAATGACATCGCGCCGGTAACAATCGACAAAGCGCTAATCCATGGCACGGACCGCCCCGCCATCCGTTAAGTTAAAACGCTAAGCGCTTACACTGCCATAGATTGGAAAGCGCGCTGTCAGCGCTTTGACACGTTCGCGTACGCTGGCTTCCACATCAGGGTTGCCTTTCGGGTTTTCCGCCAGAGCGTCGAGGACTTCCGCCATAAGCAGGCCAATCTCACGGAATTCGGCGGGACCGAAACCACGTGTCGTTCCAGCAGGGCTCCCCACCCGAATACCGGACGTGATTGTGAACTTTTCTGGGTCGTTTGGAATGCCGTTTTTATTGCAGGTAATGTAAGCGCGACCGAGCGCCTTCTCCGCCGCATTACCCTTCACCCCTTTGGGTGTCAGGTCAATCAAGGCCAGATGCGTATCGGTGCCGCCAGAGACCACCGCGTAGCCACTTTCGACGAGCGCCCCCGCCATGGCGCGACAGTTTTCGATCACGCGCGCGGCGTAGTCCCGGAAATCGGGCTGCAAGCAATCCCGGAATGCTGCCGCTTTACCCGCGATAACGTGCATTAAAGGCCCGCCTTGAAGGCCGGGAAAAATCGCTGAATTGAACTTCTTGGCCAGCTTTTCGTCATTGGTCAGGATCATGCCACCACGGGGGCCGCGCAAGGTTTTATGGGTCGTCGTCGTCGCAACATGAGCGTGCGGAAATGGCGATGGGTGCGCTTTGCCTGCGACCAGGCCCGCGAAGTGCGCCATATCGACATGCAGATAAGCCCCGACACTATCCGCAATTTCGCGGAAACGCTTAAAATCAATCACGCGGGAATAGGCCGACCCCCCACAGATAATCAGCTGCGGCTTGTGCTCTTGGGCCAAGCGCTCGACCTGGCCATAGTCGATGAGGTGATCATCGTCGCGCACACCATAGCTAACCGCGTTGAACCATTTGCCGGACATATTGGGCGGCGCGCCATGCGTGAGGTGTCCGCCAGAGGCGAGATCCATTCCGAGGATGGTATCACCCGGTTTCAGCAATGCCAGAAAAACGCCCTGATTCGCTTGGCTGCCCGAATTAGGCTGTACATTCGCAAAGCCAACTCCGAATAGTTCGCAAGCCCGATCAATCGCTAACTGCTCGGCTACATCGACATATTGACAACCGCCATAATAGCGCCGCCCCGGATAGCCTTCCGCATATTTGTTTGTCAGCACAGAGCCTTGGGCTTCCATCACGGCTTGGCTAACAATGTTTTCTGAGGCGATCAGCTCGATTTCGTGCTGTTGCCGCTCTAACTCGTCCCGCATGCAGGAAAACAGCTCCGGGTCTCGTTCGGACAAGGGCTGGTGAAAATAAGCGTCCAGATAAGACGCGGTGTCGTGTTTTGCGGCGGTCATGGCAGGCTCCGTAGCAGGACTCACTGCGCCCTAACAAAGCGAACCGCTTTTCTCAATGACTGCGAACGCCCAGATGTGGATTATGCAACAGCGGGGCGCGCCAGCTCAAACTCATCCCAGACAATGGAAAGCGCCGTCATAAGTTCGTCCATCATGGCATCCGTGTGGAATGGGCTCGGCGTAAAGCGTAGGCGCTCTGTCCCGCGTGGCACGGTTGGGAAATTGATCGGCTGGGCATAAATGCCATAATCTTCGATCAGCCTGTCACTAATCGCTTGGCATTTCACCGGATCACCAATCATCAACGGAACGATGTGGGTCTCACCATCAATGAACGGATAGCCGGCCGCCCGGAACCGCGCTTTCAAAGCGTTCGCGCGTTCCATATGCTGTTCACGCATCTCAGGACTGATTTTCAGAATTTTCACAGAGCGTAAGGCACCCGCAGCCGTGCTGGGTGGGACCGACGTCGTAAAGATAAAGCCGGATGCCAAGCTGCGGATGGCATCGACAATCACGCGGTCTGCTGCGATATACCCGCCAATCATGCCATAGGCTTTGGCCAGCGTGCCTTGAATAATATCGACCCGATCCATCAGATTACGAGCTTCGCAGACACCACCACCGCGCGGACCATACATACCCACGGCATGGACTTCGTCGATATAGGTCAGGGCATTATATTTGACCGCCAAATCGCAAATCGCTTCAATCGGCGCGATGTCAGCATCCATGGAATAGACGCTTTCAAAGGCGATCAGCTTTGGCGTGTCGAATGGCAAGGCGGCCAGTTTCTCTTCAAGATCAGCAACATCATTGTGCGCGAAGATATGCTTATGTGTCCGCGCATTCCGGATACCGCTAATCATACTGGCATGGTTCATCTCGTCAGAGAAGATATGCAGACCTGGCAGGATCTTACTCATGGTCGAAAGCGCCGCCTCATTGGCCACATAGCCCGAGGTGAAAACAAGCGCCGCATCTTTGTCATGCAAGTCAGCCAGCTCGGCTTCTAGCTGGACGTGATAGCGCGTTGTGCCTGAAATATTGCGGGTACCGCCACTGCCAGTACCCGCCGTATCGACGGCTGATTTCACAGCCTCGATAACGCATTCATTCTGCCCCATGCCGAGATAGTCGTTCGAGCACCAGACCGTAATGTCTTGCTCTGCTAAGCCTTCCTTGAACCAGGTCGCGCGAGGGAACGCGCCTTTCTTGCGGCGAATGTCGCGAAAAATGCGATAACGACCTTCGTCACGGACCTGATTGACCGCGTCGTGAAAATAGTGCCGGAATGGAGGTTCTTTGACCACGAGAGAGACTTGCCTTTGTTTTGCAGCCATATAGGGGATAGAGCGCGAAATAGCTAGTCAGTGTCATGCGGCAAAGTTGCGACCCACGTGAATGCAATATACGCTCTAATTTATTGAAAGACATAGATATTATGAGTCAGTTCCCCCAGTTAAGAATGCGTCGCAAACGTCAGCATGACTGGTCCCGCCGTTTGGTGCGCGAAACCACCCTGACTGTCGATGATTTAGTCCTCACCACTGTCATCACCGACTCGGCCGGTTCGGAAGGTCCAGTCGAGAGCCTACCTGGCGTTTCCCGGCTTGGGCTAGAGGGATTAATCGCTCAAGCCAAAGAGGCCGCCGCCCTGGGCATTCCGGCTATCGCCCTCTTCCCGCATATCGACCCTAAGATGAAGGACGCCTCGGCAAGTGAAACCCTTAATCCCGACGGGCTCGTCCCTGAAGCTATCCGACGTTTAAAAGCAGACGTGCCAGAGATTGGCGTGATCGTTGACGTCGCCCTCGACCCGTTCACTGACCATGGCCATGACGGGTTAATGGTGGGGGATGTGATCGACAATGACACTACGCTCGACATGCTGGCCAAAGGTGCACTCATCTTGGCCGAAGCGGGTGCAGATGTGGTTGCGCCCTCCGACATGATGGACGGGCGGGTCGGTATTATCCGTGACGCATTAGATGAAGCTGGCTTCGCAGACTGTATGATCCTGTCATATGCGGCCAAATTCGCGTCTGGTTTCTATGGCCCTTATCGCGACGCTATCGGCACAGCGTCAGCCCTGCGCGGCGATAAACGAACCTACCAAATGGATCCGGCAAACACCCAAGAGGCTTTGCATGAAGTGGCGCTGGACCTCGATGAAGGCGCGGATATGGTGATGGTGAAGCCCGGCCTGCCCTATCTCGATATCTGCAAAGCCGTGAAAGACGAATTCGGCGTACCTACGTTCGCCTTTCAGGTCAGTGGCGAATATGCCATGGTGCAAGCCGCAAGCGCCAATGGCTGGGTCGACGGCGATCGATTGCTCTTGGAAACACTCATGAGCTTTAAGCGCGCCGGGTGTGACGGCATTCTGACGTACGGGGCCATCCGCGCGGCGAAGATGCTGGCAGCCTAACCGTCTTCATAACTGCGAATGAGCGAAGACGTATCTTGTCGATTGCCGCCTTTCGATTGAACATCACTGTATCGACGATCGACGTCTTGAGTCATCGGCAAGATGACTTTCATATCTGCCGCCGCTGATAGCGCGATGCCGAGGTCCTTGCGCATCCAGTCTATGGCAAACCCGAAGTCGAAATTCCGCGCTGACATTGTCTTAAGGCGATTGTCCATCTGCCAGCTTTGCGCTGCGCCGCCGCCGATGGCTGATAAAAGCGCGTCTATGTCCAGACCCGCCGCTTCCGCGAATAGCAGGCCTTCTGATAATCCTTGAAGCGTCCCGGCAATGCAAATCTGATTGACACATTTCACGGTCTGTCCGGCACCGATCTCCCCGACATGGGTGATGGTTTTACCGTAAGCTTCCAAAACGGGCTTCGCTTGATCAAATATAGCTTTTGAGGCCCCGCACATAACCGACAGAGCACCGGCTTCTGCCCCACTCTGTCCCCCAGAAATCGGCGCATCCATAAAGCCTTGACCAGTCTCATGCAGCTGTTCGGCAACCTGTCTGGCGCAACGTGGCGATGCTGTTGTGTGATCAATGACGATTGCACCCGGTTTCATGTCCTGACTGATCGCCCCAATGACATCAAAAACGTCTTTATCAGCGCCGACGCAAAGCATGATATAGTCAGCCCCATTCACGGCCTCCATTGGTGTCGAGCACGCACCCGCACCATGAACGTCTTCCCAGTCTTTTGCGCGTTGCGACGTTCGGTTCCACACGCGAACGATATGACCTGCCGCACGCAAATGCCCGGCCATTGGAAACCCCATTACGCCAAGTCCTAAAAACGCGCAGACTGCCATTTTCTTCTCCCAAAAACTGACTAACAACCGGAATTACCTTGCAGTCTTATTCTGCAACGCCATAGCTACCTTTGTTGATCACGTATTAGAAGGAACGCAACCGCTCATGTGGGTATTGCCCGAAGTCTTTCAGATGTGGGCGGTGTTTGGGATCGTCGCGGTAGGCGTTTGGCTTTACGTTACCGAGCGTTTCTCCATCGAAGCCATCAGCGTCGGACTGATCCTCGCCCTCATGCTGTTCGGCAATTTGTTCACGCCTAAAGAGGCCGGCCTCGATACGGCAAGTATGTTGTCCGGATTTGCAGCCCCGGCGCTTGTCACTATTATGGCTCTACTCGTTGTCGGTCAGGGGTTGTTTCAGACCGGCGCCATGGAACGCCTGATCGTCATCATCAATCGGGCTTTACAAAAAACACCGCGGCGAACCTTGGCCATTGTATTTGGCATCGCCTTCGCCGTGTCCATGTTTATGAACAACACCCCTGTCGTCGTCATGTTCATCCCTGTCCTTACCGCCATGGCAGGACGCCTCGGGACGAAGTCGTCCCGCTTCATGATGCCGCTTTCTTTTCTTTGCATCCTCGCCGGTATGACCACACTTATTGGCAGCTCCACAAACCTATTGGTCAATGATGTCCTGGTGCGCACGACCGACTTGTCCCTGTCATTCTTTACGCAATTTGCCCCCGGCATAACCTTGGCCGTCATTGGCGCAGGCTTTATTGTTTTGACGGCGCCTTGGCTTTTACCGGACCGCGAAAGTGATGAACCCGCGCTTAGTTCTTCTGGACAGCAATATATTGCGCAAATTCAGGTGACAAAGGACCACCCCTTGAACGGCGTTGAGCCCATTGCGGGCCTTTATGGCAAACTCAGACAAGTCACCGTGCGCTTGGTACAACGCGGGGAAACATCATTTTTACCACCCTTCGAAAACGCTCTAGAGCCCGGCGATACACTCATCGTCGCTGCAACACGGGCGCAACTCTCCGAACTTCTGAAGACACGACCTGAGTATCTCAGAGGCATGATGGAAATCGGGGATTTTCGCGAAAACAGCGGGGATGATCAAATCATGCTCACCGAGGCTGTCGTCGCACCCGGTTCGCGCATGATCGGCCGGAACATCGAGCAAATCGGCATAAGACGACAAACAGGCTGTCTTGTTTTAGGTTTGCAGCGCCGCTCTCGCATGATCCGCAAACGAATGCTCGATATCCGCTTGGAAGCAGGCGATATTCTTCTACTTTTTGGCTATGAAAAGGATATTGCCGGACTACGGCAGAACCGGGACTTGATCCTTCTGGATTGGAGCACGTCAGAATTACCCGATATTCGTAAAGCCACAGCAGCGCGCTGGATCTTTTTGCTAACGATCATTTTCGCGGCCACCTCTATCGTCCCCATTGAAATCGCCGCTTTAGGGGGCGCACTCGGGATGATCGCGACTGGCTGTCTGAATATCCGTCAGGCCGTCCGCGCCTTGGACATGCGTATCTTTCTGCTGATTGGGGCCGCCTTTGCTATGGGATTGGCCCTAGAACGAACAGGCGGCGCAGACTTTATCGGCACAAATGTTGTCACCGCCTTTAAACCGCTGGGCACGCAAGCGCTTATTGCGGCAGTCTTCCTCGTCGTGGCCTTTTTCACAAACATCATAAGCAACAGCGCCGCCGCCTTATTGTTCGCGCCCATTGCGCTCACAATCGCTGAGAAAGCCAGTATTGACCCAATCATGATGGTCCTGACCGTGATCTTTGCTGCGAATTGCAGCTTCGCCACACCTATTGCTTACCAAACTAATTTGCTCGTCATGGGGCCCGGTCATTATAAATTTGCGGACTTTGCCCGCTTCGGCATCCCCCTCATGCTCGTGATTTGGGTGTCTTACGTCTTGCTCCTGCCCGTCTTCTTTGCTCTTTAGGGAAGAGCAAAGGAGTCGTTATACAGCCGTGTCTCATCCGTTCGATCCGAACCAGCTACAATTCTTCCTGACGATCCCGTCCCCTTGCCCTTATTTGCCCGGACGTTTGGAGCGGAAAATCTTCACGCAACTTGATCCGCTAGATGGCCCTCACCTAAACAACTACCTGACCCATGCCGGTTTCCGCCGAAGTCAGAACGTCATTTACCGCCCTGCCTGTGAAAGCTGCCGCGAGTGTCGCAGCCTGCGTGTGCGCGCAGCAGACTTCAGCCCGGGCAAAAGCTTTCGGCGCACGCAAAAGCGAAACAGTGACCTAGAGGCTGATCTTGTGCCCGCCATTGCCACACGAGAGCAGTACGCCCTGCTCCAACGCTATCTACAGTTTCGGCATGCGGGCGGCGGTATGACGGATATGGACTTTACCCGCTATGAGATGATGGTCGAGGAATGCGCCTCTGAAACAGAAATCGTTGAATATCGCAAAGCGGACAATACGCTTCTGGCCTGTATGCTTATTGATCGCCTCAGCGACGGTCTATCTCTCGTCTATAGCTTTTTTGAACCTGAACACACGGCTCGCTCCCTTGGCAATTTCATGATCATCGATCAAATTTTGCGGACCGCCAAGGAAGGTTTAGATCACCTCTATCTTGGCTATTGGGTCCCGGGCAGCCCGAAAATGGACTATAAGGCCCGGTTCCAACCCGCTGAAATCCTTGGTTTCCGTGGCTGGACGCCCTTAGAGACAGCCCCATGAGCGCCCGCCGCCGCGATATTGTTCTGGGCGCAGGTGCATTGGCGGCAGGCGCAAGTGTTCTTGGCGCGATTACGCAGACTCCGGAAAAGCAAACGCAATCCCAACGCAGTGATCTCGCCGCGCCTAATCTAAACCGCGGCATCAAGCAATTTCGCATGGCGACAAGCTGGCCAAAGGACTTTCCCGGACTAGGGATTATGCCCGTCCGTTTCGCTCAAGCCGTGCGCGAAATGAGTGACGGCGCGCTAGAGGTCAAAGTCTTCGCGGCTGGCGAACTTGTTGGGGCGCTGGAATGTTTCAACGCGACTAGCACCGGCGCTGCGGACATGTATCACGCGGCAGAATATTACTGGCAGGGTGTCTCGCCCGGCTTCAACTTTTTTACGGCCGTTCCCATGGGTATGACAGCCGTCGAGATTATGGGCTGGATTGATTGGGGCGGCGGGCAAGAACTCTGGCAGGAATTGTCAGCCCGTAATAATATCATTGCCTTCCAAGCCGGCAATACGGGTCACCAGACAGGCGGCTGGTTCAAACGCAAGCTCACCAGTCTGGAAGACTTTAAAGGCCTGCGTATGCGCATTCCCGGCCTTGGCGGACGGGTCCTGAGTGAATTGGGCGGAACATCGGTTTTGCTACCGGGCGGCGAAATCTACCAAGCCTTGCAAAGTGGCAGCATTGACGCAACGGAATGGGTTGGTCCTTGGAATGATCTCGCTCTTGGATTTTATCGCGAAGCGCCGAATTATTACGCTCCCGGCTTTCACGAACCCGGGGCTTCCCTCGCAGTCGGAATAAACCTCCAGCGCTGGGGACAGCTTTCTAACTCAGAGCAAGCCATTATTCGCTATGCTTGCAAAGCCGCAAATGACCAAAGCCTTGGTGAATACACCATTAAAAACGCTGAGGCGCTGGAGACCTTAAGAGATCGACACGGCATTGAACCCCAACTGATGCCAGACGACATCCTCGCCGCTGTTGGCCGCGTCGCAGACACTATTGTCGGTGATCTGGCGCAGTCAGATCCGCTTGTGACCAAAATTTTCGATAGCTATCTGGCGGCCCGCAACCGGTCTGCGCGATGGACGGAAATCAGCGACGGTGCTTTCATTCGCGCGCGAACGCTAGGCCGAGGGTAAAATCATGCTGGGCCAGATGATACAGGCCATTGGCTGGGCTTTTTTGCCCGCGCTTGC
>CAZSUW010000042.1:0-21939 GCA_964610115.1 uncultured Algimonas sp. | reverse complement strand
GGGCGGCGGCCGAAAGCCTGACCCGGCGGCGGGATGATCCAACCCTATCCCAAGACGATCGCGATCTGGCCGGCCACGCGCTGCGCCTGCTCTTTGGCCTCGCCGCGACTGTTGTGGACGAGAGCGTGCTATGAAGCTCGACGCACTACGCTTTCGCAATCTTGGCGCCTTCGGCGCTGACGGTGTCGTCGTTGAAGGGCTGCACCCCGGCCTCAACGTGATCGCTGAACGTAATGAGCGCGGGAAATCGTCTTTACTGGCGGGGCTGGAACTCTTGCTGTTTGAAAAACACGGTAGCCTCAATGCGCGGGTGAAAGGCCTGTCCCGCGATAACGGTGCCTCGCCCGAAGGCGAAATTGATTTCACTTATGACGACACAGAATACCGTCTGATCAAACGCTTCCGCACCGGTAAGGCCGCGGACCTGATGGACCGGAAAACAGGCCAGATCATTGCCCGTCGCGGCGAAGCCGAAGAGCGCCTGGCTGACATGCTTGGCGCCGGTGATAAAGCCAAGGGGCCGTCCGGCCTGCTCTGGGTAAGGCAAGGCACGTCCATGTCGCCGATTTCTGACGATGGCCATGTTGCGGCGCGACTAGAAACGGAGCTGTCCACGCTTGTCGGGGGCGATCGCGCACGGGATTATTTACGCCAAGTCGAAGGCCGCTTGGCGGTCTATCGAACGGCTAAGGGGCATCCGAAAAAACACGGTCCCATAGACCTTGCGCAACAGGCACTGGATGCGGCGATAGCTGAGCTTGAATCCGCTGAACGCACCGCACGGGACACGCGAGAGATCAACCGTGCCTTGGACGAAGTCACAAAGACGCTAAACAAACTTGAGGCGGACTATAACCCCGAAGAGATCAGCGCGAAAATTAAGGCCCGGCAGGACAGCCTTACGAACGCTCGCGCCGCCAGCGCAAAATGTCGCGCTGCGCAGTCAGACGTCAAACGATTAGAGGGTCTCGCCAAACAGGCGACAGAGGCTCTCACCGTCTTCAACAAAGCCTGCGCGGCACGGGATGAATTGGAAAAGGATAAAGCCAGTTTCACGTCCGAATTGTCAAAATTGGGTCAGTCCCACGCCGAGGCCAAAGCCGCCTTTGATACCGCAACACAGGCGGTAAACGATCTTTATGAGGCGAAAGAACGCGCCGCAGAGCAGGATAAATTGCGTCGCGATCAAGAGCGTTTGTCGGACCGTAATGCGCAACTGCACACTATGCGCGACACGCTGGGGGCGATCGAAACCAAAGAGGCAATGCGCGCAAAGCTTATCGCGGAACGCGGCGCTATTCCCAACATAACCCAAGACGATTTAGACCACTATTTTGATCTGAAACGCCAAGGCGATGATATAGACGCGCAATATGAACAGCTCTCTGTGCCCTTAGTCTTTCAGGCAGAAGGTGACGGGACGATCACGCTTGACGGTCAGCCAGTCAAAGGTGGGCCCCTTACCCTGAGCGCCGGATCAACGCTTGCGATTAAAGGGGTCGGCACATTGCGCCTTGACCATCCCGATACGCAATATCTGGATCGCAAAGCCGCCCATATCCGGGATCAAATCGCAACATGGTTTGAAACGTTTGAGATCAGCACAGCCCGCCAAGCCAGCACACATATGCAAGCCCGCGCCGATATTGACCGCGAGCTTGTGCAAATTACCGCCGAATTGCGCGCCGCGGCGCCCAATGGAACTGATTACATCACGGATCAAAAGGACCGCTTAGAAAAAGAGGTCGAAATTCTGGCCGCCCGCCTTGACGGCATGGAGGCTTTGTCCCCGCTCAAGGCGGATCAGACTTCGGATCAGCTCTTACAGCTCGGCACGGCGCGCGCACACGCGGATGCGGCCCGCGAGCATCTCTCTGATTTAGCGGCGCAGCAAGCGACCCTAAAAGAAAAGCTAAGAGGGGCAGAACGCGGGTTAGAATTAAGCGCTCAGGAGACCGAGCCCACAAAGCGAGAAACGCACCGCGCAACCCTAACGACGGAGGCTTTGAAGGCCGATAAAGCGGCCGCGCAAGCCCAAGAGGCGTTAGACGATTTAGAGGCACAGACATCGGAAGACCCAGAGATGATTGAGGCCGAGATTGACCGCCTAACGACCATCAAAGCCAATCACGACAAAGAACGCCAAGCCCTAAGCATAAGAAAAGCCGAGCTAGACACCGAACGCAAAACCGCTTTTGAACGCCGAGATCCTGATGCTGATGTCCAGCGCCTAACAGAACTGGTCGAGCAGCACTGCGCGGAGCTGGCCCGGCATGAGCGGGAAGCCGATGCGCTCACTTTGTTGCGTGAAACATTGATAGAAAGCCAACAGCAGCTGCAAGACCATTACACCGCACCTGTACGCAAAGAGCTTCTGCCCCTGCTTCGCCAGGTGATTGACGGGGCGGACCTTGTTTTATCAGAACAGCTGGGCGCAACCGGGCTGGTCAGGGACGGACAAGACGATACGTTAGAGCGCCTGTCTGGCGGGACACAGGAACAAATCGCGGTGCTAACCCGGCTGGCTTTTGCACGACTGCTCGCCCGTGGGGGGCAGCCTTGCCCCGTGATTTTGGATGACGCGCTGGTTTATGCGGATGATCAGCGGCGGGATCAGATGTTTACCGTGCTGAACCACGTCGCGAATGGGGAAAACGGATTGCAGCTGCTTTATCTATCCTGCCATGAGAGCGCGACGCGGGGTCTGGGTGGGCATCGATTGACGCTGGAACGCTGGGCAGCGACTTAGGTCTCGCTTTCAACTCGCGTCATAATCATCGTCTCGGCCGCATCGCCAATCTGGGCCAGCACGCGGTCCAGGTCGCGCCAATTCATGGCAAGCACTGGCATGCAGGTCTTATTGACATCCACCACATAAATCCGCCCGTCATGGCGATCGCGCAATACATCAATCGAGCCAAAGTCGAGGCCCATCGCGCCAAGAAATGCGCAGAGTGTTTCGTATTCATCCGGCGATAGAGCGCAGGAAGGATCAACGGAATGCGTCGTCAAATAAGTCGCGGAAAAGCGGTCTTTGACCGTTTTTTCTTTGCGCACCGCCGCGCTGACGCGCCCGCCGACAC
Organism: uncultured Algimonas sp.; assembly: GCA_964610115.1. Classification (GTDB taxonomy): domain Bacteria; phylum Pseudomonadota; class Alphaproteobacteria; order Caulobacterales; family Maricaulaceae; genus Litorimonas. The sequence continues at coordinate 18,856 of CAZSUW010000042.1, read as the reverse complement.
AGGTACAACGCAGTTCTTCCATCACGCTGGGGCGGCATTCTGTGTCAATGAGTTTTTGATAGGTCAGGGACGGATCAGGGTCATTTATAGGCCCCCTCACCGCGCGCCCATCATGCACGCCATTCACGTTCGATTTCACCGCCATGCGACCTGAAAATGTCGTCGGGTCCACGGATAAGTCATAGCCGAATATATCTTTAAAAACGGTCGCGACCCGCGCTTTGGAAATATCTGTAATGTCGCGGTTCAGTGTTGGCTTTGTTATGGGCCACGGCGCATCGCTCACATCCGTGCGGTCATCAAAGCGCATGATAATATCGGCGTCTTCGACACGCCGCACGACACGCACGCCGGAGCCGATCAAGGCCAGCCGAAGCGTATACCAAATCCCGGCAGGTTGAGGATAGAAAGCGAGCCTCGCCACCGGCGATTTGCGCCGCGCGCGCGCGCGCCAGGCCAGCCACGGCACAATCCACGCCCCGCGCGAAAGGCCCCTGTCCCAGACGACGCGCGACTTGACCGTGCGCCAATATTCCAGCCAGCGCATCGTCTTATCCGACCGGATAGCCGCGCCAGCGCTTGACCGTTTTCATCACCAGACTGCTTTGAATTTGGGTGACGTGGGGAAGCGCGGAAATCACGCGGCGATGAATGCGTTCATAATCCTCTGTGTCTTTTGCCGCGACCTTTAGGATATAATCCCCCGGCCCCGTCGCCAGATAACATTCCAACACTTCAGAACGGGCCGAGGCCGCCCGTTCGAAATCGCTGAGTACCGTTTCGCTTTGGCCTTCCAGTGTCACTTCGACAAAGAAGAGCATATTATAGCCCAGCGCCTTTGGGTCGAGGCGTGCGCCATAGCCTTCAATCACGCCGCGATCTTCCAATAAGCGCATACGGCGATGACAGGCCGACGCTGATAGGCCGACGGCCTCGCCTATCGTGGCAGCAGAGCGACGGCTATCGGCCTGCAGTGCCTCCAAAATCTTGCGGTCTATCGGCTCTAACGTTGATTTCATCCGACTATATCCATATTTTTTCGGATATTTATGCGCAAAACAATAAATAACAAAGACGAAAGTGACACATTTCCCGAAATGTCATTGATACGGTCTCCTTGCAATTCACATTCGGGAGAGCTCTCATGCGCATTGGTGTGCCCAAGGAAATCAAAACCCATGAATATCGCGTCGGACTGACGCCTGAATCTGTCGCGGAACTGATCGCAGATGGCCATGAAGTCTGGGTGGAAACCCACGCCGGGGCCGGCATTGGCTCTGATGATGCCGAATATGAAGCGGCGGGCGCCGTGATTAAATCCGATGCCGCCACGATTTTTGCCGGTTGTGAGATGATCGTAAAGGTCAAAGAACCCCAAGCCGTAGAGCGCGCTATGCTGCGCGAAGGCCAAATTCTATACACTTACCTGCACCTTGCCCCCGATCCGGACCAGACGCGCGAATTACTGGACAGCGGATGTGTGGGCATTGCCTATGAAACCGTGACAGCGCCGCAAGGCGGCTTGCCGCTCCTCAAGCCCATGAGCCAAGTCGCGGGACGCCTCTCCATTCAAGCGGGAGCCAACGCCCTCCAAGTCGAAAATGGCGGGCGCGGGGTTTTGCTTGGCGGTGTGCCGGGCGTGAATAGCGGCAAAGTCCTGATTATTGGCGGCGGCGATGTTGGGTATAATGCGGCGCTTATGGCGGTCGGTATGCAGGCCGATGTCACCATTCTTGAGCGCTCTAATACCGTCATGGAAAAGCTGTCTTACGAATTTGGTGTCCGCGCCAATATTGAACGCTCCACCCCCGCCGTCTTACGGCAGCGCCTGTCCGAAGCGGACCTGGTCATCGGAGCCGTCCTGATCCCCGGCGCCGCCGCGCCCAAGCTGGTCAGTCGCGCCGACTTGAAACTGATGAAAGAGGGCGCCGTTCTGGTGGACGTGGCGATTGATCAAGGCGGTTGTTTTGAAACGTCCAAACCGACAACCCATGCCGACCCGATCTATACTGTCGATGGCATTGTGCATTATTGCGTCGCCAATATGCCGGGCGCCGTACCGCGCACATCGACCTATGCGCTAAACGCCGCGACGGTCCATCACGCCAAACGGATTGCGCGCATGGGCTGGAAAGAGGCACTGCGCAGCGATCCACATCTGAAGAACGGGCTGAACGTCGCCCATGGCAAGCTGACGATTGAGGCGGTCGCACACGCACAAGACCTAGACTGGGTGAGCGCGGATAGCCTACTCTAGCGGGGTGAGCCCGACCCTGACCTTATCCTCCTGCGTGTCCGCTGATGGCTATTTGGACGATCAGTCCGACGCGCGCGCTATCCTGTCCTCCTCAGAAGACCTCGAGGCCATCCTCGGCCTGCGCGCGACAATGGATATGATCATCGTGGGGGCCGAAACCGTCCGGCGGGATGATCCGTCCTTGGCGACGCGGGGGGCCAAACATATCCGGCGACGGGCGAGAGATGGACGCGCGGCAGACCCGATCAAAGTCGTGCTGACCCGTTCGGGCGACTTACCGCATGACCGACACATTTGGACCAGCGGAAGCGCGGAAACCATCGTTTTGAGCCAAAGCCCGAGTGACGCGCCGGCCACCGTTATTGAATTCGACGAAGACCCTATAGAGGCTGTTCTGGCGCTCGCGAAAACGCTGCGCTGTCAGGACATATTGATCGAAGGTGGCGCGGAAATTTTGACGCTCGCCCAGCCCCACGCACGCTGGTTTCGTCTGGCTGTGTCGACGAAAACATTAGGGGAGGCTGGCCGCGCTCACGTGTTCGACCCAAGCGCTTTCCTTGACCAATACCCGCCCGTCTATAGCCAAGACTTCGGGGATACGGTCGTCCATCACATCGACCTGCACCAGGTCCGCGCGCGCGCACACATGGCCGAGGCGATTGCCTTGTCCAAAAACTGCCCCCCATCAAACACAGCCTTTGCCGTGGGCTGCATTGGCTGCGACGCGGATATGAGCGTGCTAGCCACAGGCTATTCGCGCGAGACGGGTCCGAAAGATCATGCCGAAGAGGCCATGCTATCCAAGCTGGGCGGGGTAAGCCCGCACACCGTCATCTGCACATTAGAGCCATGTCTGTCGCGCGCGTCCAAACCCACGGGTTGCGCCCAGCGCTTGGTCGCCGCGGGCGTGTCGCGGGTTTATTATGCCGTCGTTGAAGACGGCACCTTTACGCAGCAACGCGGCCTCGCCCACCTTAAGGAAAACGGCGTGGAATTGATCCACCTGCCCGGTTTTGATGCCGACTTTCGCGCGGCGAATAAGGCGGTCTACCCAAGTGAGTAGACCGCGATCCGGCGCTTAGTGAGCTTTAGGCGCGCCGCTTTTAAATTCATCGACAGCGGCAATGCCGGCCATTTCTGGATTATCGCCCATAATCTCTGCCTGCTTCTGCGCCCAGAGACGCTTTTGGTAGCGGTTAGAGATGATGTCGGTAATGACCAGAACGCCCACGACCAGATAAAAGCTGGACTTGCTCATGGCTTGCAGCTCATAGCCGAAGAGTTTCAGGTGGGCGAGATGCGCGCCTTCCGTCACCAGAAGCACGCCGACGAGGAAGAGGATAAACAAGCCCAACACTTGATACATGCGGTTCTTTTTCAGGAAAGTCGTGACTTTGTCGGCCAGCAAAATCATCGCAATACCCGACGCGATGATCGCGATGACCATGAGCGGCACTTGATAGATTTTGGTCGGATCGCAGGTTACAGCATTCGCCACCGGGCTTTCGATCAAAGCGCGCTTACATTCGGCAACGGTGCCGTCAAAAGCCTGCAAAGTCTGGCCCGCCGCATTGACGATATTGGCGGTTTCAACATTTGCAATCGCCATGGCGGACAGGATTGAATCCACCGAGAAGACGAGGTTCATCGCGACAATCAGCGCGACAGCGCCCCAAATGCTGCGCGAGCCCGAGCCTTCGGAATGTTCAATATGGTCCACTTGCAGCAAGTGGTGGATTTCCTTGATCGCCGTATAGATGATGAAGGCCCCGCCGACGAGCGTCACCACAGCCTGAACCGTAAAATCGCCGCTAATGATCGCATTGCTTAGCGTGAACATGGGCTCGGCCAGCAGGTTGAATAAAGACACGATCGCAAAGAGCAGAACGATCCGCAGCGCGACCGCAATCCCAATGCCCCATTGGCGCACACGTTTGGCGGCTTTTTCATCACCGACTTTGCTAGATTCAATGACGATATAAAGAAGGTTATCAAAGCCCAGAACGGCTTGCAGCAAGATCAGCGCCCCCAGCGTAAAAAGAGAGCTTAGCGTGAACAGTTCAGCCATCCGGGAGAATCCTTGTAAAGCGGGTCTATATTTTGCGCCATAGCGCCCTACCGCCGCGCCTGCAACGCCTCGCCTGCAAAGCCCTGAAGGCCCTGAAAACCCTCTCTCTGAGCGCCAATACCATATCTTGCATGACCATCGGCTTCATGCGACGTTCAGTCGTGGGTCGATAAAGGAGCGTTCATGAAACCCGTTCTGCATGCGGGGTTGATAACCGGGCTGTGCGTTAGCACGTTAGGTTTGTCAGCCTGTCGTCACCAGGTCGAGGTGGTGGCGCCTTCTGAGCCCATCCGGATCGAACTGGCCATACGCATCGACCAAGAGGTGCGGGTGCGCTTGGACGATGATGTCGAAGCGCTGATCGAAAATAACCCGGACCTGTTCTAATAGTGGAACGGTCCAGCCGCCACGCCCTTACCCGGCACCACTAAAGGAGGACGGCTATGAAGAGAGTGTTTATCGCAGGGCTGACTGCCTTGGCCTTACTCGGCGCAGGTGCCGCGACGCTTCACGTCACGGGCGACAATGTCGCGGCGGCCAGTGCGGCGGCCAAAGCTACGGTCGATGCGGCCAAAGCCCGAGGCGAAGTCGGCGAGAAGATCACTGGATATCTTGAGGTTGTGCGTGACGCCAGCCCGGAGGTTCGCCGCGCCGTCAATGAAATCAATATCGCCCGCAAGGCGCTTTATACGCGACTGGCCCGCCAGCAAGGCGTCGACCCGGATGTGGTGGCGCAGCTTGCTGGGGAAAAACAGCTCGCCACCGCGGCGCGCGGTGAATATGTCATGGGCGCAGACGGGCGCTGGACCCAACGCTAAGGACGCGCGCCTCTAAGTCTTTTGAAGCCGCGCGGCCAAAGCCGGGCGGCTTTTTCATTTCTTTTCCCCTGCTGACTTGCCTCTGAACGACGGGCTTGTATGAGTTGAGCCTATGACCGCGCCTAAACTCACTCCGTCCACCCTTGCCGCTTTGCTTTGTGCGCGGATTTGCCATGATCTGGTGTCGCCCGTCGGCGCGCTCGGCACCGCCATCGAAATCCTGGATGATGACAGCAATGCAGACATGCATGATGACGCCTTGGATCTGGTACGCAGCAGCGCGAAACGCGCCACGGCCAAGCTGAAATTCCTGCGGCTGGCTTTTGGGGCGGCCGGGTCTGCGCCCGGGATTATCGCAACAGAAGAACTGACGACGCTATCAGAAAACATGTTTGCCGACGCGAAAGCTGAGCTGGAGTTTGCGATTCACGCCGACGGGCTGGATAAAAGTCGCGCGCGGCTTTTGCTCAACCTGATCATGCTGGGCGTTCAATCTGTTCCGCGTGGCGGCACGGTAAGGATCGAAACCACGGATGATGCCATGCGGATCATCAGTTCGGGTCCGCGCGCGCGTCTGGATGAAAATGTGGCCCGCGCTTTATCAGGTCGCGCGCCGGAAGATGGCTTTGACGGGCGCACAATCCAGCCCTTCTATGCCGGAATGATGGCCCGCGAACAGGGCGGAAGCGCGCAATCGAGCCTCGAGGGCGAGGCCGTCACCTTTCGCGTGGATTATGTCCCGGCGGCGTAAACGGGCTTGAAATGCTGGCGCCGAGAAAAGCGGCCCGCCTTCTCGATCAATCCTTACGAAGCGCCACAACCTAAACTCGTAGAAAATCATGCGGGCGTTTAGGCGGCAATTAACGATTATCCGTCACAAAATGAACAAAGGCTGGGATATACCGTCCACAGCCCTTATTCGTGGTGAAGGTCATTATGCCGATAAGGCCGTGTTCCAGCTCTGAGGATGATGCGACGGCGCGCCGTGCGGCGGGTTTATTGCCTGCCGGATCAACTGAGGCTTCCTCCACGACGCCCCTAGGTCAGATGATCGGGGATGATCTGCCCCGCGCACGCCGTTTTTGTGACAAGGCGCGCGTGGAAATGGATGCCATTTTATATGCTGAACGCAACACCGCATCGGACTTGGGCCGTGACCCGCATTGGCTGTGTGAACGCCTAACCCTGATCCAACACGGCGCGAAATTAGCCCGCGCCCGCGCTGTATACCGAAGCGCCCAAGAGGCGATGCGCCTCATCCATTGCCACGGCCCCCACATGCCGATTGATTGGAGCCAGGTCGATGGTCGGCTGATTACGCTGAACAAACTCCTCAGCCAATATCATGACGGCTTGGTCGAAGTGGAAAGCGAGATCGCCTTCAATCCCGCGCCAGAGACACGGGCTAAAAGGCAGCCAGAGAGGCCTGAACCCAGCCTTGAAGCCTGCAATGACACAAAGGCTTACGTCCAAGCGAAAGAGACGTTGAGCGCCCTTCTGCCGCTAACGGGCCTGCGGGAACGTGAGGCATTGCAGCAACTCATAACCGTGCCGACCACGGTCGAAATGTTCACCACGCCCGACCCTGAGTTGAGCCTAGAATTAGAGCAAACGCCCTCCGTCTCTCTAGAAACGGAAATGCCGGATCTGGTGCAGCGCTTGCTGGGGCATGGTCGGGTGTATGGGAAAACCCTATCTGTCTCTTACGCGCTAGAGGCGGTACGGGTCTGCGAAGGCAGCCGGGCACAGATTTTGGACGCGCTTTGGAACGGGCTGGAGCCGCGCATCGCCGCCGATATGCCCCTGCAAGGCGTGGGGCATATTGATATTGTTCCTGAAGGGTCCGTTTTGCAAGTCAGCGGCTCCGGCTTTGCTCCTTTCACAGTCAGCCTAGGCGATAATGACGGCCAGAGCGCACACGCCGGCCCTATCCCTGCACCGCGCATCACGCCGGACACAGAGGATGATTTGCGCGCGCAACTCTCCGCGCTCCTTACCGGGGGGGCCTTACAATCATGAACACCACACAGCATTGTTTGATTGTTGATGAATCCCTAATGGTGCGCCGCGTGGCTGCCCGCATTATCCGTGATTTCGGCTATGAGGTGGAAGATACGAAAAGCGGTCAAGACGCGCTAGACATGGCCCGCATTCGCCTGCCCGATGTGATTTTGCTCGACTGGCAGATTGGGCCGATGGGAGCCGTCGATCTGATTACAGCGATCCGGGGCGAACCGGGCGGGGAAAATGTCCGCGTCATATTTTGCACAGCGCAACGCAGCCTCGAAACGATCCGCGCCGCCCTGTCTGCTGGTGCCGACGAATATATAATGAAGCCGTTTGATTCCGACATTATTGAATCAAAATTTCGGCTGGCGGGATTATCCGTCGGACGTCAGGTGGAAACGGACGCGGCCTAATGCGCGGGGCTCTATCGCTCAAACCCAGCTATTATGAGGCGTTAAAGCGCCTAACCTTAGAGCTCGCCGGCGTGCGCGTTGGCTCAGATCATGCCTTTCTGGTTGAAACCCGCTTGGCCAGCTTGGCGCGTGAAGATGGTTTCGCCTCTTTGGACGCCATGATTGAAGAGCTGTTTAGCACAGGTCAGACTCGGCTCGCCGTCCGGGTCGTCAGCGCTCTGGTTGAACGCGACACACATTTTAACCGCGATCCAGCCTCACTGGATATATTGGAAAACTATGCCATGGAAGCGCTCGCCGAGGTACGCGGAGGCGGGCGCGTAGATATCCTGTCCTATGGCTGTGGCTCCGGGCAAGACGTCTATTCAATCGCCATGCGAGCCGCAGCCCGGCGCGCGGGGGGCGAGCTTGAAAACATCCACGTCAACATTACCGGCATTGATTATCCCAGCCAAGCCTTGGAGCGCGCCCGGTCTGGACGCTACACCCATTTTGAGGTTCAGCGCGGGTTGAGCGCGAAAGACCTGGTCACATGGTTTGAACCGATAGGCGAAGATGAGTGGATTATCGATCCTGATATAAGACGCATGGTCGATTTCCAGGAAATGCACTTGCTCTCTGGGTTTGAAGATCTGTCTGCCTATCATGCTGTCGTGTTTCGTGGCGGCTTGTCCCATTATAGCGCACCTGCGCAGGTTCGCGTTTTGCGCGGTTTGGCAAAGCTGATCCGGCCCTATGGTTACCTTCAGCTGGGTACGGGTGAGCAAATCGGGGACATGCATTTCGGCCTCGACCCGGTTCCGGGCGCGCCCGGACTTTACCGTAAGCGCGAGGCCATTGTCGCCCCGCCAGAGCCAACAGGCAAGCAACCGACTGAGCGCCGCACCTTTGGCCCCCGCAAAGGCGAGGCCCACCGCGCCCAAAACGGCTAGGTCACCCGGCTTAAAACCCCAAGCTAAACTCTATGCGGGCCAAGCCGATATTGCGCCTGCCTGTTGATAAAGCCCCCCTTGCACTTTATGCGCCGCCCCCATGAGTGACGCATCACCAAATAGAGATCATGGCATTATCACTGACCCCTCTGCCCTAGAGCCGACCCGCACGCGCGTGAGCGCCGCCATCGCAGACGCCAAGACACTGCAAGATCTCGATGACATTCGCGTCGGGGCGCTCGGCAAAAAAGGCGAAGTCAGCCTGATGATGCGCGGTCTGGGCCGGATGAACCCGGATCAGAAAAAGGTCATGGGCCCTGCCCTGAATAGCCTTAAAAAGGATCTGAGCGCAGAGGTTGAAGCGCGCAAGACCGCGCTGGAAGACGAAGCGCTCGACGCGGCGCTGGCCAGCGAGACCATGGACATGTCCCTGCCGGTCAAGACCAAGATGGGCACGCTGCACCCCGTGCAACAGGTGATGGAAGAAATGGCCGTCATCTTTTCCGATATGGGCTTCTCTGTCGCCGAGGGGCCGGACATTGAAGACGATTTCCACAATTTCACCGCTCTGAATTTCCCGCCCGGCCACCCGGCGCGCGATATGCACGACACGTTCTTTTTGGCAGACGGGGAGCGCGTTCTGCGGACCCATACCAGCCCCGTGCAAATCCGCACCATGATGAGCCAGAAACCGCCCATCCGTATCATCGCGCCAGGCCGAACCTATCGCTGCGACAGTGACCAGACCCACACGCCCATGTTCCATCAGGTCGAAGGGCTGGTCATTGGTGAAGACATTCATATGGGCCACCTCAAAGGCTGCCTGATGGATTTCGTTAGCGCGTTTTTTGAAACAGATGTGGACGTGCAATTCCGCCCGCACCATTTCCCGTTCACCGAGCCAAGCGCTGAAATGGATGTGCGCTATGAACGTGATGGCGCGGCGATTAAGATCGGCCAAGGCGAAAGCTGGATGGAAATCCTCGGCTGCGGCATGGTCCATCCGAATGTGCTGAAAGCCTGTGGCCTTGATCCGGAAATATATCAGGGCTTCGCCTTCGGCATGGGCGTCGATCGTCTGGCCATGCTGAAATACGGCATGCCCGATCTGCGCGATATGTTTGCCAGCGACCCGCGCTGGCTTTCACATTACGGCTTCTCTCCGCTGCTACAGGCGAGCTTGGAGAGCGGTCTGTCATGACGCTGCCCCTCGGATCAACGGATGACAATCAGGTCAGCGAGCCCGCCAAGGCGCTGCTCAAGCGGATTGATATTGGTCTGACGACAGGCGTGCTGGCCCTGCTGCTGTCCTTTGTCGGCATATTGACCAGCCGTGCGACGCTCAAGATGAACCAAGACACGCAGAAGGCCCGCGTCTTGCCGATCATTGCCGTCGATCTTGGTTATGAAAATATTGGCGACCGGAGCGAAGCCGCTTTCGTCGTGCGCCTCTCAAACGTGGGCGCAGGCATCGCCCATATTCAGCGCGTGACGCCGCTGCAAAATGGTGACCCAATTGAAACCGTGGACGCCTTTGATCTGGCCGTCATGACAGGGCGCATGCGGGCCAATGCAGGCTTTCCGATTGAAAGCCCGGCGGCAGGTTTCCTGCGCGCTGGTAAAAGTGTCGAGCCGCGCCGTTACCGCTTGGGCGCGGCCGGTTCAGACCTCGGCGCTTACCTACGCGGTCAGTTCGGAACGCCAATGGATGGGGTAGACCTTGAAGTCTGCTATTGTTCCGTCTTTGACGATTGCTGGACCGTCCGCCATTCCGAGCGCAAGGCCCCAACGCCCGTCAATTCCTGTGAGATCGGCGACACGCCCGTCGATTATTTCCAAACCTATATCGATCAAACCGCCGCCGCGCGGTTGGAGCGCTAATCATGAAATTCACCCTCTCTTGGCTGAAAGAGCATTTGGACACCGACGCCTCGCTCGATGAGATCGTTAGCGCCATGACGATGGCGGGGCTGGAGGTGGAAGAGGTCCATGACCCTTCCGCCGCCCTGTCCGCCTTCACCATCGCGCATGTCTTGAGCGCCGAAAAGCATCCTGATGCGGATAAGCTACGCGTCTGTCAGGTCGCGACCGTGGACGGCGAGAAGCAGATCGTTTGTGGCGCGCCGAATGCGCGCGCGGGGATCGCCGTCGCTTACGCCCCGCTCGGTGCGTTTATTCCGGGGCTGGATTTCAGCCTCGATAAGAAGCCGCGCAAAATCCGCGGTGTCGAGAGCTCCGGCATGATGTGTTCCGGCAAAGAGCTGGAGCTGGGCGAAGACCATGACGGCATTTTGGAGCTGGACACGGCGGACTATCCGGTTGGCCAAGCTGTCGCGGAAGCCTTTAACAAGACCGACGCCGTCATCGATTTTGAAGTCACGCCCAACCGCCCCGACTGGCTGGGCGTGCGCGGCATTGCGCGCGATCTGGCGGCGGCGGGTCTGGGCACGTTGAAGCCGGAGACCCTTGAGCCCGTGCCGGGCACATTCGCCAATCCGCAAACCGTTCGCATAGACGACACAGAGGGCTGTCCCGCCTTTGTCGGACGTGTGGTGCGCGGCGTGAAGAACGGGCCGTCCCCGCAATGGTTGCAAGACAAATTGACGGCCATTGGCCTGCGCCCGATTTCGGCGCTGGTTGATATCACCAACTATATGACCTTTGACCGGGCGCGGCCTTTGCACGTTTATGATCTGGCCAAGGTGAGCGGAGACATCATCGTGCGTCGCGGCGAAGACGAAGCTTTCCATGCGCTTGACGATAAAGCCTACACGGCCAGTGCCGACGATGTAGCGATCTGCGATGAAAGCGGCATTCTCGGCCTGGGTGGGATTGTCGGTGGCGAAAGCTCTGGCGTGTCCGAGACGACCACGGACATTCTAATCGAATGCGCCGTCTTTGATCCGCTGACCATTCGCCGTTCGGCCAAGCGCCTTGGTGTGAACTCCGACGCGAAATACCGGTTCGAGCGCGGCATTGATGCGGGCTTTATGTTGGACGGTATGGAGATGGCGACGCAGCTGGTCTTGGACCTGTGCGGCGGTGAAGCGTCCGAAGTAAGTATAGCGGGCGCGATCCCAGCGGCCCCTGACGCCGTGACATTCGATCCCGCGTGTGTGGAACAGCTCTTGGGCTTCACCCTGCCTGAAGAGGAAATGCTGTCCATCCTCTCCAAGCTAGGCTTTGAGCGAGACGGTTCAGCCACGCCGTGGACCTTGAGCGTGCCGACCTGGCGGCGGGACGTCACCCTGCAGGCCGATATCGTGGAAGAAATTGCGCGAATTGCGGGCTTTGACCGTCTGCCCGCCACCAGCCTGCCACCTCTACCCGGTCGGCGAGAACCCACGGCGACCCTAACCCAAGCCCGGACGCGCAAAGCCCGCCGGGCGCTGGCCCTGCGCGGCCTGTCTGAAGCTGTGACCTGGTCCTTTGTGCTGGATGATCATGCCGCGCTCTTTGGCGGCGCGGAGGGCCTTGTACTGGACAATCCCATCAGCTCTGATCTGAACGTGATGCGGCCCAGCGCGCTGATCCATATGGTGCTGGCCGGGCAACGCAGCGCCAATCAGGGCTATCCGGGTGCGCGCTTGTTTGAGCTGGGGCCCGTCTACCGATCCCTCGATGCGCAAGCGCTCACTCTCGCCGGAATGCGCCGCGTGGAAAGCGCCCGTGATTGGGCCGGCGCGGAAGAGATCACGGCGCTGACTGCCAAAGCCGACGCGCTCGCCGCGCTGGAGGCCATGGGCGCAAATGTGGACAATCTACAGCTTAGCCAACCCAAAGGTGACTATTGGCATCCGGGACGCTCAGGCCGTTTGCAAATGGGGCCGAAAAATATCTTGGCCGATTTTGGGGAACTCCACCCCCGCATCCTGAAAGCCATGGGCGTAGAGGGCCGCGTTGTGGCGTTTGAAGTCTGGCCGGAAAACCTGCCCGCACCCCGCAAGAAGAGCGCGTCAAAAGCGAAAGGCGCGCTGGCCCTATCAGATCTGATGCCCGTCCACCGCGACTTTGCCTTCATTGTCGACGATGCGGTAAAAGCGGGTGATGTGATCCAAGCGGTCAAACGCGCAGACAAGCAACTCATCGCGGACGTGACCTTGTTCGATGTTTATGCGGGCAAGGGCATTGAGGACGGCAAGAAGAGCCTGGCCATTGACGTGGAGCTGGCCCCGAAAGAGGCCACACTAACCGATGCAGACCTTGATGCGATCAGCGCAAAAATCGTGAAAGCGGCCGAAAAGCTGGGTGCGGAATTGCGGGGCTAACCCCCCGCCTGCGCGCTAGCTTTGGGCGAGGCTATAGCCCCCGGCCTCAGTCAGCAGGATTGTGGCTTGGCCTTTCACGGGCTCTATCTTTTGCCGCAAACGATAGACATGGGTTTCCAGCGTGTGGGTCGTCACCCCGCTATTATAGCCCCAAACTTCTTCGAGCAGTTCATCCCGGCCCACTGGCTTACCGCCCGCGCGGTAAAGATATTTCAGGATATTGGTTTCTTTTTCTGTCAGGCGAATATCCCGCTGAGCGGGGCGACCATCCTCTGGCGTTGGGTGGGCCAAGCGTTTGGCGCTGGGTTTAAAGGTGTAAGGCCCGACACGGAAAGTCGCGTCTTCGCTTTGTTCAAAGCTGCGGAGGTGCGCCCGGATGCGCGCGATCAGGACCGACAGGCGAAAGGGCTTCGTCACATAATCATTGGCGCCGGAGTTTAGGCCAAGGATTTCGGACGCTTCGCCCGTATTGCCCGTTAACATGATGACAGGCGCGGCGACGCCTTGCTTGCGCATAATCTGACACGCATCCGTGCCTTGCATATCCGGCAGATCAACATCGAGGACAATCGCATCGAAATTGCCGTCAACAGCAGCCTGAATGCCCGAGGTCGCATCCGCGACGGCCGTCGTTTCGAATTCATCAAAAAAGGCGAATTGCGAAGACAGTTCTTCGCGCAGCGCATCATCATCATCGACGATCAAGATTTGTTTCTTTACACTCATCAGACTCCCCTAGACCAAAACGTTTCGTCTTGCCAATCAGCCCTTTGTGAGGTTTTCGTGAGCAAAGATGGCTGAGATCGTTTTCAATACCCAGACCGGGACGGTTCTTTTAGGCGGACGGTCGCGTGGCTTTGGCTTTGGCCGAGAGGGCACGGTCCCTGTTTCCCAAGGCCGTGAAGGGGATGCGAAGACGCCGCTGGGCGATTATCCGCTGCGCTTTGGGTTTTACCGCGCCGATCGCCTGCCCCGACCGCAGACCACGCTGACTTTGCACGCGCTCAAGCCGGAGGACGGCTGGTGCGATGCCCCCGATCATCCGGCCTATAATCGTTGGATTGCGCGCCCTTTCAATGCTAGCCATGAACGGCTTTGGCGCGACGATGGGGCCTATGATGTGGTGCTCGTCATGGGTCATAATGACAGCCCGCCTGTACCCGGTTTGGGTTCAGCGGTTTTCATCCATATTCGACAGCCCGATCATCGTCCGACGCTGGGCTGTCTGGCGCTGGCGCCACGCGACATGCTGGATCTTTTGGCCGAGGTCGAGGCGGGGACGATGATTAAAGTGCGTTGAGGTCCAAGACCTGCACCATCGGCACATGATCAGACGGCTTTGTCTTCACACGCCAATCAATATGAAATTCATGGCCGTCCGGGCCGGTCGCTTCAAGAGCGGGCTTTAAGGCGGAGCTGACCCAAATATGATCGAGACGCCGCCCGCGTGCCGCCATAAGCGTCTCCGCCTCTAGACTGCGCGACCGATAGCTCCACCAGCTATAGAGCTTCTCAGCGTCGTCAGCAAAGTGGCGCGACGTATCAATAAAGTTGTGGCTGGCGCGCAAGGCCTCTAACCTCTCTACCTCTACCGGGGTATGGCTTACGACTTTCAGAAGCTGCTTGTGGCTCCAGACATCATTTTCGTGCGGGGCGATGTTGAAGTCGCCGACAATCACTTGATGGGCGTCACCCATGGCAAAACGGTCCGTAAAGTAAGTGCGCATCGCGTCCAAGAAGTCGAGCTTATGACCGAATTTATCATTGACCGTGCGATCGGCCACGTCGCCCCCGGCTGGAACGTAAAAGTTATGCAGCTCGAAGTCGCCCTTATCGCCCCGGGCAGGATCCGCCATGACCCGCGTGCTGACATGGCGCGCATGATCCAGCGGGCAGAAGGATGTGGGTAGGCGTTCGAGCGGCAGCTTCGAAATCGTCGCCACCCCGTGATAGCCTTTCATGCCGCTGACTTCGATATGGGTATAACCGAGGGCTTCGAAATTTTTACGGGGAAATTGCTCCGGCAGGCATTTGATCTCTTGCAGGCAGAGAATGTCCGGCTGTCGCGCTTCCAAAAACTCTAAGACCAACGGCTCGCGCAGGCGGACAGAATTGATATTCCACGTGGCGATAGAGACGGTCATAGGCCCGCCCTAACGAAGGCGGGCGAGCCTGTCATCCAATCAACTGTGCCTCGCGCTCAGACTAGCGCCGACGCTCATTCCGACGATTGTCTTCGCGTAGGACGAACTGGCGCGGGTTGATGCGCTGATTATAGACCAGATCAGACAGCTGAACCGTCGTCTGTCCGCCAAATTCGTCAACGATAACCCATTGTAGCAAGGCCATTGTTTCAGGCTCAAACACCATGGTTATAGTCCCGGCGAGTTCACCCGAACCGTCCCGCGCGGTCACGCTCCAAGCGTCTGGAAACTTTTGCAGGCTGATCACTTCTGTGTCCGCCGCCAGATCGACATTTTCTTTCAGAAAATAATTGAGCGGCGTGGCCGATAGCGGAACCCGGTCAAAGGTCTGTAGCGCTTTATCATGCTGCACCAAGGTCACCCCGTCAGAGACAATCAGAAGCGGGTTTGGCGCATCATATTCGAACCGGACCTTGCCCGGGCGTTGCAACAAAACAGTCCCGGCACTGATCGACCCATCGGCGCCATATTGGGTGAAGCGCCCGGAAAAGCTGGCCGTACTATTCAGACCCAAATCAATCCGCGCCAGATCTTCGCGCACGGTTTGCGGATGAGTGAAGACGGGCAAAGCCGCATTGGTCGCCTGTGCGCCCGGCACTTGCGCGACGGCATGCCAGCCCAGCGCGACAGGCGCCGCCAGTGCTGCAGAGACCAAAAGGGTTCGAATCAGACGTTTCATAACCGCCCTCTAGCAAAGTGGGTCTAAATCACGTCTGAATATTGGGTCCAGAAAGCGCTCATCTACGTTAAATTGTCGCCATGATCGACAGATAGGTCTAAGGGGCTACTATGACAATCAAACTCGGCATTTTGGGCGCGGATGGGCGCATGGGCCAATCGGTTGATCGCCTTGCACGGGGGTCTTACGAAATTGTCGCCCGCGTCAGCGAAGATCGCCCGGATTATGATCTTTTGACCCTTTGTGACGTGGTGGTCGATTTTAGCGCGCCGCCCGCTTTGGTCAAAGGTTTGACCTATTTACGACCTGGCGCGGCGCTCGTAACAGGAACAACGGGACTCAAGCCCTCTCACCAAAAAAAACTGGACGAAGCAGCGGAGCAGTTTGCTGTTTTAAAATCGGGCAACTTCTCTGTCGGCATCCAAGTTTTACTGGGCCTCGCCGAAAAGGCCGCAAGCGCCCTTGGCGAGGGTTGGGATATTGACATCCTTGAACAACATCACCGGCATAAGGTCGATGCGCCGTCTGGCACGGCGCTGATGCTAGGGCAGGCTGTGGCGAAGGGGCGTGACGTCAACTTAAAACGTGTTGCCGCCCATGATCGCAACGGGGCTCGGCGTGCCGGCGATATTGGCTTTGCCGTGCTGCGCGGTGGCGGGGTTTACGGTGTGCATGAAGTGCGGCTTGTCTCTGAATCCGAAGAGATTACCTTGGGCCACCAAGCGCTGAACCGCGATGTCTTTGCCCGCGGCGCGCTAGAGGCGGCGCGATGGCTAGACGGGCAAAAGCCCGGACTTTATTCCATGACGGACATGTTGGGACTGTAACGGCTTATTTCAGAGCGGCGCGCAATTCGTCTTCGAACCGTCCCGGGGCGGTAGCGTGATAGCGTCTTGCCGCAATCCAGCCAATGCCCGCCCACGCGCCCATCAGGCTAAAGAAAATAAAAAACTGCCAAACCAGATAGCCAGGTTCAAAGACGCGACTTCGGTCTGTCGCTTGCCAAAGTTGTTCCAGCAAAAATTCTAGACCGATCGCGATAAATGGCGTCGCCAAGAGCGCCCCCCACAAGGCCGGCGCCGCATGCAAAGACACGCGCGGACCGTTCACGCGCTTATAGGTCTTTACAAAGGTGGCGCGGTCCACCCGCGCGGGCAGCATATTTTGGTCTTTGCGATAGGCGAAATCGGCGTCCGCCTCCCGCCCAACGCTTAACACGCCGATCACGGCCCGCACCGTAAAGGCGAGCGCGACAAGAACGACAGGACCGAAAACAAGCGGCAGAGCGAGATCACCATAAGGCATGGCAGCGGATATGGGGCGCAAAGCCATCTATGGCAAGCCGACCGCCGTAAGCAGGCCTGAAAAGAGACACCCGTCTTAGGAACATAACACAATTCGCAGGGTTTGCTCATCGCGCCCCTATCGCGGCTTGCCGCGCTCACGCTTACCTCTTACAGGCCCTGACCATGTCACACTCTCCCACTGTTGGTTTTATCTGTGCGTCTTTGCGTGAGGGGTCGATCAATCAGAAACTTGAAGCAGCGCTAATGCCGCTGGCACGAGACATCGGCTTAAGCCCGGAAAAGATTGACCTGAACGATTATGAGTTGCCGCTTTTCCATGGCGACACGAAACCCCCTGCCGCCGTGCAAGACCTGATCGACCGGATGAAATCTTTTGACGCGATTGTTATTGTTACGCCGGAATATAATGGCTCTTTGCCGCCGCTTTTAAAGAATGCGATTGATTGGACATCGACGATTTCAACTGATCACATCACCGGGCCCACTTACGGCATTGCGTCTTGCGCCCCCGGTCCGATGAGCGGGATTATGTGCATGCGTCAAGTGCAATACATCCTCACACGTTTGGGCGCTGAGGTTGTTCCAACCCAAGTCGGTGTCGGCATGGCCGCACAGGCCTTTGACGAAAACGGTCATTTGAACGCTGGTCGCAGCGCGGATTTAGCGGTGAAGATGCTCACCGCCTTAAAAGACCGAACCCTGCAGAAGCGTTCGACCGCCGCCTAGGCCTCTGTCGTGGCGAGTAAAAAAGAGCGGCTTTATAAAACACTGCCCCGGCCTCGGCTAAACCGGGCCGATATTGCCGAGATTTATGCTCGTCTGTCGCGTGACTTGCCAACGCCTGAGACAGAGCTGAACTATTCAAACCCTTACACGCTTGTGGTTGCTGTGGCGCTTTCCGCCCAAGCCACGGATGTCGGGGTGAACAAAGCCACGCGGGCTTTGTTTGAAAAAGCAGACAACCCTTACGCCATGGTTGCGCTCGGTGAAGAGGTGGTGCGCGATCATATCAAAACGATCGGGCTTTATCGGAACAAAGCCAAGAACGTCATCAAGCTCTCGCAAATGCTGATTGAGGAATTTGACGGGCAGGTTCCGCAAACCCGCGAAGAGCTGGAACGCCTGCCCGGTGTTGGGCGCAAGACCGCCAATGTCGTCCTGAATGAGGCCTTCGGACAGCCGACCATGGCGGTCGACACGCACATCTTCCGCGTCTCCAACCGCACAGGCATGGCGCCCGGCAAAAACCCAGTTGAAGTGGAGCTCAACCTGCTGCGCGTAACGCCAGAGGCGTATATGTTAGGGGCGCATCATTGGGTGTTGCTGCATGGACGCTATGTCTGCAAAGCTCGGACGCCGGAATGCTATCACTGTGTGATTTCGGACCTGTGTAAGTTCCGGCCCAAGACCCCAACGCCGGGCTAAACGCCACAACATAGCCCAGCCAACTTGGTCGCCGAAAATTAGGCGGGATTTTTTCGTTGGAAATGCTAGTGTGGTTTTATGTCTACTGCGCTTCAATCCCTCACAGATCGTCACATGGCCGCCCGAACTGGCGGTGATATTTCCCGTTATGATTTTGACGCCCTCTGGGACAGCTATGAGCGCGAAGGCTATGTCATTATTGAAAACGTCCTGTCGCCTAAGACGCTGGCGAACATTCGCGCTACCCTTGATCCGCACTTTACCAAGACGGGGCGGAATGATTTCGAAGGGTTTAAGTCTAACCGCGTTTACGGCCTGATCGAAAAAGACCCGGACGTGTTTGGCGCACTGGCCACGCATCCCTTGGCGATGGCGTTTGTCGAACGGGAATTGGGGGCGTCTTGTTTGTTGTCGGCCCTGCTCGCCATTCGCTTACTGTCTGGTGAAACCGTGCAGGACTGGCACTATGATGATGAGC
>CAZSUW010000041.1:21133-22361 GCA_964610115.1 uncultured Algimonas sp. | reverse complement strand
CGCCGCAAGGAACAAGTGACTGTACTGAACCAAGGCAGCGAATTTGTCCGCCCCGGCGGGCTTCTCTTCTACGTTACCTGTTCCGTGCTGGCAGAAGAGAATGAAGCGCAAGTCTATGCTTTCTTAGAACGCACTCCGGGCTTCACCTTACTGAGCGCCGGGGAAGTGTTTGAAGAACGCTTTGGCGTGGGCGGGCCTAAGCCCTGGTCCGAAGACGGGCTTACCCTAACCATGACCCCAGCCTCGACGGGTACGGACGGTTTTTTCTTTGCTGTGATGGAGCGATCGCAATGAGCGGTGATCAACGAGACGATCTGATCGAACAGCATGAGCGCTTGCTGATTGTCGATTTTGGTAGCCAAGTGACGAAGTTGATCGCGCGGCGTGTGCGCGAAAGTGGCGTTTATTCCGAAATCCATCCGTTCAACAAAGTCGATGCGGCGTTCCTAAAGGCGTTCAATCCCAAGGCGATCATCCTGTCCGGCGGCCCGGCGAGTGTGGCAGATAAGGGGAGCCCACGCGCGGAACCCAAAATTTTTGAAATGGGTCTGCCGGTCTTGGGGATTTGCTATGGCCAGCAAACTATGGCGGCGCAGCTCGGCGGTGCGGTTGAAAAATCAGACGAACAAGAATTTGGCCGCGCTTACCTTGAAAAAGTCTCGGACTCGCCTTTGCTCGCCGGCCTCGCGGACCGCGAACAGGTCTGGATGAGCCATGGCGACCGTGTCAGCGATTTGCCCGACGGCTTTGATATTATCGCGAAAAGCCCGAATGCTCCATTGGCCGCCGTGGCCGATGAAGCGCGACGGTTCTACGGTGTGCAATTCCACCCGGAAGTGGTTCATACCGAAAGTGGCGCGCGGATGCTGCGCAACTTCACCCATGATATCGCCGGCTTTAAAGGCGATTGGACAATGGCCGCTTTTAAAGGCGAAATGATCCAGGCCATTCGTGATCAAGTTGGCGACGGCAAAGTCATTTGCGGCCTGTCGGGCGGTGTTGATAGCTCCGTCGCCGCTGTTCTAATCCACGAAGCAATCGGGGATCAACTGACGTGCGTCTATGTGGATACGGGCATGATGCGCAAAGGCGAGAGCGAGCAGGTCACACGCCTTTTCCGCGATCATTACAATATTCCGCTCGTCCATGTGGATGCAGGTGATGAATTTCTTGGGCTGCTCGACGGGGTGAGTGACCCGGAGCGAAAACGCAAAATCATCGGCGGGAC
>CAZSUW010000041.1:0-21033 GCA_964610115.1 uncultured Algimonas sp. | reverse complement strand
CGGCATCCATTTCCTGGCCCAGGCCTTGCGATCCGTTGCCCGGGTGAAATCACCAAAGCCCGGCTGGATATTTTGCGCGATGCTGATGCGGTCTATCTCGATCAGATCAAAAAACACGGTCTTTACAATGAGATATGGCAAGCTTTTGCAGTGCTTTTGCCGGTTCAGACCGTCGGAGTCATGGGTGATGGGCGGACCTATGATTATGTACTCGCTCTGCGCGCCGTCACATCGACGGACGGCATGACGGCTGACTACTATCCCTATTCACATGATTTCTTGAGCGAAACCGCCACACGCATCATCAATGAAGTCCGCGGCGTAAACCGCGTCGTTTATGATGTAACATCAAAGCCGCCCGGAACGATTGAATGGGAATAAGCCTATTCCAGCCGCAATCCGCAGCGCGTTAAGGTTTACCCCCCTTAAAACCTAAGAAAATTGTCTCCCGCTCCTAATTCTGGATTAGGGGCGTTTTCACCCCTTTCGCCTAGAAAAATCCTACGAAACAGCGGCGTTAGACCGCGATCGTGGTGAATGGTAGAACTTGGACGCGGGAGACGATGCAAAAGCTCGCTCTCATTATTGGCTTTCTGGCAGTGCTGGTGACGGCACTTTTTAGCTCCGCTTGGGCGCAGCTAAGCTCTGAAACGATTGTGTTGGATGTAGACGGAGGCGACACAGCCTTCGCTCTAAAACCCGGCACATTTGAAGCCTGGTGGTTAAAAGGGGAATGCCGTGTGGCAATCCCGATCGATATCAAAAAGTCCACTGCAAGCTCGCTAATCAGCGAGATGCAAACCGATACGGTGAGTTTGGGAGCGCGGAACATCCGCCTTTCTCAGCAATTCCGATTTGATCTCCAATCCGACACGATCGACGTGTCCATCTACAGCTCCGTACGGGGTGGATGGGCCGCTGTTCCAACCAAGCGCGACCGCGCTTGTGAGGCCAGCGCCTGCCGCGCCCGCACGGAGCTGCCGGAGTGCTAAGGCCGCGATCCCCCATAATTCCGGCTCTTTTCGGGCTTTTCCTCGCGTTTTTTCTTTCGCTGAGCCCCACTCAGCAGGCCTTTGCCACAGAGAAGGTGGCAAATGCGTCGCAAGATGGTGCTGCAGATAGCTCTGCGCCGCAGCTTCCTCCTGTTGAGACGATAAAGACGACTTTGATTGCTGAGATTGACAGCACGGTGATTGTCACGCTGGACGGCACCACGCTGGACGATACCTATTTACATCGCGGTGAAGATGGGGAGCTTTACATTGACGCGCTTCCCATTTTCGAGACACTCGGCAATCAAGTAGACTTTGATGCCGAGAAAAAGGCTTTGATCGTCCGCCGGAGCCAAGACGGCGTAGTCATGGAGCTGCACACAGAAACCGGCATTGTCAGCGCGAACGGAAAAAAGCTAGGCGCGCTACCCGTCTTTGGTGCTGTTCGACCTGACGACATTCGCTTAACCCCGAATGCGATTGCGGTTTTAAGTGGCGCTTCAGGAAAATTAGATAGCGAAAACAATCGTTTCGACTTTGAACTTGATCCCAGACTACGGGTCGCAACAGGGTTTGACCTTATCGTGGACGGCGTTCCGATTGGACAGATTTCGCCAGAGCCAAAATCGGTCGGTCCCATCCTTCTTCTGCCTTTACGACCTATCGCCGAAGCGCTGGGACATCGCGTCACCGTATTGGATGGTGGGAGCGCCGTGCGTGTCGAGCGGGCACAAGATAGTGCGGTGTTTACGCTCGATCTCGATACGGGGGTCGTTAGCCTGTACGAGCGTCCAATCGGTGTGTCCGAGGATGCCAGCTACATTGATCCTGTTCAGTTGCTTTTGCCCGTAGGTGTCTTTGAAACGCTGACGGGCACGCATGTCACATCAGGGGAAAGCGGAACCATCCAGATTGATTTGGACACGCGTTTGGGCGAGGCGGTTGGCCCCGATGGGACGGTGGAGGATCTGGCGGCGGATACACCATTTGAACTGGAATATACCCGCTTCGAAATTGGAAGTGACAGTACAAATGTCGTCGCAATAGGGGCGCATTCAGGCCGCTTTAATGGGGCCTTGCGGGTTGAGCTGGGCGAAACGCCGCGCACATTGGCTGAACTCGAACCGGATTGGGTTTCTGTTGATTTTCAGCATATTAGCGGAACGAATGGACGTATTGGCGACATTGCCACGTCTTACCGTGAATTGGACGGTGTTGGCATAAGGCGACTGCGCGGGCTGAGCCTCGAAGGTGAGACTGATGAGGGTCGTTGGGCCTTTGCGGTCGGAACGCCCGCTGCGAGCCGAAGGCAGATCAGTGACCGCCAAACCCGACAGGATTTTGAAGGCCTGGTCGCTGGGGCGCGCTATGCCGCCAATGCAGGTTGGGAAGCCGGCCTTTCATTGCGTCATGATCCGGCAAGCGATGACCAAATGGCGGTCCTTTCTGCGATTTCGGGGCGATTAGGGCGCAAATCACAACAAAAAACGCAATGGGACGGCGCGATTGATGTTGGCGTTTTCAACGGTCCATCACGTAGTCAGCCTGTCGATGTACGTATGCGCGGCCAACTCCGCCGTGAGATAACAGAGACGATACGTTTGGATGCCTCTGCGTCTTATAGCGGGGCTGAGTTTACGCGCACTTTGCTTCGCGCAGAAGACATTGAGCGGTTAAATGCCCTACGGGAAGCAGAGCTTGATGGCTTGGACGACGAAGAGGATACGGCCACAACGCTGCCGGACGTTCGCGCCTTTGGCCAAGACACAGCCAGTCTTTCCGTGGGTCTTTCGGCTTATAACAGCAAAACCTACGGACCGTTTGATGGATTTGGTAGCTCTGTCCGTGTCGGTCATGACCGATCAGGCATCATCACGGGCACGAGTCGCCAGCAGGCCGTCTCTACTCTATCTCTGAGCGGGACATCGCGAATAGCGGCCTTGGACACGTCCATAACGGCAGGGGCGAGTGTCTATACAGGATTTGCCGCAGAGACATCACAGGACCGATTCAATTCTGTTTTGTCCGATCCAGATGAAAGCGACAGTGAACCATCCACGTCGATCTCTGGGTCTACGCTTTACGCGACCGCCTTTCGGGATTTCAAACACGCCGCGCTGCGGGCTCGCGTTGAGGTCAATGACACGTCCGCCACGGAGGCTATCACGACGGCCAGCGTCACCGCGACAAGTCCGAATTACGGCTTTGACCTTCCCAAAGCGGCGCATGTGACCCTGCGCCCCTCCGTAACGGCCAGCTACCAGAATGCAGACTGGCAAGTCCGTGGTGGTATGTTTGCAGGGCTTGATAGCGGGGAATGGTTGGGTCCTAAGACAAAGGTCAATGCCTCTCTCGGCATTATACAATCCGCCAGTGGACGGTCCGGTGCGCGCACCTCCCGCTTTCTCAACATGTCCGTCGCGCGTCAGGTAAAACTGGGCGATAACATGTCTGTCGGGCTCGGCTACCAGGCGGATTTGCGGGGCGAGCATGATCTACGCCTGATTCTAAGAGGACGGTATGATCACAATCCGCAGCGTCGATTGCGGAAGACAAAGGACGATGCTGGCCTTCTGCAAGGCCAAGCCTTTATCGACACCAATGGTGACGGCATCAGGCAGGATGATGAACGCGGGGCAGGCGGCGTGATCGTGCGGGTTCAAGGCACGCCTTTCGCGCTGCGCACGGATGCCTCTGGATCCTACACTGTCCACAATATCGGCCGCGGTCTGTATCAGGTCGGCGTTGATAATCGCAGCTTGCCGCTGGGTTATGGCATGAAGGATTCAGCGACAAAGGCCGTAACGGTTCGGCCCGGCCATGTAACCACATTGGACCTTCCGATTCAGCGATTTGGTCAAATTCGCGGTTCAGTCTTCGTTGACGCCGATGCAAGCGGCACATTTGAACGCGGCGAAACAAGACCAGAAGGGGTAACATTAGAGCTCCTAGACGCTGATGGCGAGCGTGTGGCCATCACAGCGTCGACGAGTTTCGGGCAATTCGCGTTCGATTCGTTGCCGATTGGGCAATATACACTCAAAACTGTGCCGCGCCCGGGCGGCGGGATGCCGTTTAGCACGTCGGTTTCAGAACCGCTTACCATTGATTTGGGCGAAGAAAGCCAAGGCATGGCCCGCATACGCGTGCCGATCGGCCAAGGTGGGGTCCGCAGTGTTGAGGCAACCTCCGAAACACCGATTGCACCGGAGGACGCCCCGCAATCCCAACAGACTACCGGACTGCCGCCCCCATAAGGGTCAGCAGTCACCACAACTGGCGGGCACCGTGTGAAACGGTTGCCCGCCTTTTTTTTACCCGCTAGCCAGACTCGTATGAGCCGCATTCTCTCCGCCGTTATTACCCTCATCTTGATCGGGTTTATTGCGCTTCTTGCTTGGCCCGAAGCGTCTTATGAACGCTATGAACCCGACGCGGCCTATATGGCGCAGGTTGAGAGTTTCGACATTCCAGCCATGCCCGCTGACTGGACCCAAAAACTTTTCGAGGCTGAAGACGGGACCCTTTTGCGTTGGGGTGAAACCGGGAACCGCAATAGCGCCAAAGCGACCATCATCTGGGTCCCGGGATATACAGCGACAATCGATATGTATGGAGAGCATTTCGATCGCCTTGCCAGGGAAGGCTATCACGTGATGGCGATTGATATGCGCGGGCAGGGGTTGTCAGAACGGGATCGGCCGGACCAACCCGAAAAACTGCATGTCGAAGACTTCTCTGTCTACAGTGACGATCTGGCCGCCTTCGTCAGCAAGGAAGCACCAGAGGATCGTCTACTCATTCCGATGGCCATGTCCTTTGGCGGTCACGTCGCTCTGCGCACTGCCATCAACGATCCGGAGTTGTTCGACGGGCTTTATCTCGTCGCCCCCGCCATTGCGCCGAAAATGGGCGCAAATCCCGATGCAACACGCGGTTTCATGGCGCTAATGCGGATCCTTGGGAAAGAACGGCGTTACATGCCCGGTCAAACAAATTGGCACGTGACAATGCCTGATATGACGGTGGCGGGTCCTGAATATTGCGCCTCTGATCCAAAGCGATTGCATATGCGTGACGCACTTTTCGCGCAGAGACCCGAACAGCGAGTGGGCGGCGTAACGGCGGCTTGGGGGTCTGCCTTCCTGAAAAGCGCTGACTGGCTTGCTGCTAGCGAGCGGTATGACAGGCTTGATGTACCCATCGTCATGGTGATGGCCGAGCTTGATGACTTCGTTGAAAATGATGCGATTACAGAGGCTTGTAGCGATTTTTCAAACTGTCAAACGCTTCCTATTCCAGGGACTGGACACTGCCTGACACAAGAGACGGATGATGTGTTGAACACCATGTTCGAAGGTCTCGACGCCTTGGTCGCGACCTTAGTGTCGCCAGGCGATCTCTACCCAGACTTAACGCTCGAAGAATGAGGGTACGTTTTCGCCAAAGCCGATAGGTGTTGGAGTATCGTCCTTGTCATGGTCTCGCCGCGGACGACCGGAACGACCTCGGCGATCCTCACGACGGCTGCGGTCCTGACGATCCGTCTTAGACTTGCGCTCGCGATCTGAAGACTCGGCGTTTTTGCGGGACGGTTTGGTGTCCTTCTTCCCGTTATTCTTTCCGTCCTTCTGACGGTCTTCTTTTTTAGGCGCAGATCGACGTGAGGACGTCTTCGTCTTTTCCTCGGGCGAGGTCGCGTTTTCATCCGCCTGCAGGCTCTCTACCGAACTATCCTTTTGCTTACGACCCGGAGCGGCGCGGCGGCGAGACACAGGCTTGCGGGGCGCAGCGTCCTCAGGCTCTTGGCGTTTAGCCGCGGGCTTAGCGCTTTTGGCATTGCAGTCAGATTTATCTTTTGAGCCACCGTTGCGACGTTTACCGCGGCGTTTGCTATCGTCCCGACTACCACGGCGAGATCGACTGCCGCCACGACCCTCACGCGGAAAGTCGTCAACACCGGGAATATCAATCTCTTCGATCGCATCCTTACCTGTTAGATCAAGAATGGCGTCATAGTTTTTGGCGTCCAGCGGGGCGACGAGCATGATGGCGTCTCCCTTACGACCCGCGCGACCCGTGCGACCAATCCGGTGGATATAGTCCTCTGAATGCATCGGGACGTCATAATTAAAGACGTGGGTGATTGTGGATACATCCAAACCCCGCGCTGCTACGTCAGAGGCAATCAAGAACTTCACATCGCCTGCTTTAAATTTTTCCAGCGTTTTCGTGCGGATGGATTGGGGTAGGTCACCATGGATCGGCTCGGCGTCATAGCCATATTTATTGAGCGATTTTGCGATGATATCCACGTCACGCTTACGGTTGGAGAAGATGATACCGCTATCGACCTCTTCCTGATCAATCAGCCAGCGCAGCGCGTTACGCTTTAATTTTGCATCAGAGGAGGGAAGCCGCGCAATACGCTGCCGCACTGTTTTGGCCGTGCTATTGCGCCGCGCAATCTGAACCGTCTTTGGTTGATGAAGGAATTGATCGACCAGTCGCTTAATCTCCGGCGGCATAGTCGCGCTGAAAAATAGCACCTGCCGCGTAAAGGGCGTGATTTCAAAGATGCGCTCAATGTCTGGAATAAAGCCCATATCCAGCATGCGGTCTGCTTCATCAACGACAAGTGTTTGAACACCCGTCATCAAGATTTTCCCACGTTCGAATTGATCAAGCAGGCGCCCAGGTGTTGCAATCAGAATATCCACACCGCGGGTGAGCTTCTTATCTTGTTCTGCAAAGCTAACGCCACCTATCAGCAGCGCCATCTCAAGCTTCAAATACTTGCCATAGGCTTTGACGTCTTGCGCGACTTGCGCAGCGAGTTCTCGCGTTGGACAGACGATCAAACAGCGTGGCATGCGCGCCCGGGCTCGACCTGTTGCCAGCTTGTGCATTGTGGGCAGGGTGAACGCCCCTGTCTTACCTGTACCCGTTTGTGCAATGCCGAGGACATCGCGTTGCCGAAGCGCGGACGGGATCGCTTGGGCTTGAATGGGCGTCGGTTTTTCGTAGCCGATTTCGCCCAAGGCCCGTAAAATCTTGGGGTGCAGGCCCAGATCGGTAAACGTCACATCGACCGGGTCGTCCGGTGATATTTCAGAAATGGAAAGGTCTTGGCTCAAACGAGTATCTTTCAGGCGAGTGACTTGCGGGCGCTCGGGAGTTCGGAATGACCGGACGCCAGGTCGGCCTTCTTTCACGTTTACATTGCCGCCCCTCTACGAAGGGTCGCGAGTCGAATCAAGCGTAGCGTACCGCTGAGCGCTAGAGACGAGATTAGCGATACTTAAACGGACGATCCGTCTCGACCGTTGGATTATACCGATCCCGAAGCGCCGTCATGCGAGACTCCAAACTGATGTCTACACCGTCCAGATACATTGCGACGGGCGCCGATGTGACTTCTAAAGGGTCCCCATCCCAGACAATCAAGGATGCCGCCTGTCCGGCATCCCGAGAGCCAAGGTCAATCCCGAACCATTCCGCAGGTGTTGAGGTGATTGCCCGCATTGCGGCTTCGCGGGACAGACCATCACCGACGGCATTGCCGGCATGTTGGGGTAAAATCCCCGCCTTCACAGTTCCCAGCGCAGACAAAGGCGCTATTGCGAACTCCACCCCGGCCGCATCCAGCAAACGTGCATTATCCAGCGTGGCATTAAGCGAGTCAAAGCTGTCGGGTAGGTTTTCAACCGGGTCGATGATCACTTTGATCCCGGCTGCGGCCAATTCGTCGGCGACCAGATAAGCTTCCTCCGCCCCGACGATGATAATATCTAGATCTTCGCGTTCTGCTTTGATCGCAAGGATCCGACGAAGATCCGCCGCCCGGCTTGCGCTAATCAAAAGGGGCATGTCACCGCTGGCCACAGCCCGGAAAGCCCGCGCATCGCGGCGCTGAAACACATCGCCTTCGACATGGGCCTGAGACAGATAACTCCGCCGCGCATCATCAAGCGCGCTGAGCAGCTGTTGGACGGCTGCACCGCGTGATCCGCCGGCGCGACCTGCGCCAGATTCGCCCAAGGCGATATGCATAAAAGCGGTTTCGGACAGAATACTGTCATCGGAACCATCCAGTGACACAATCGCGCCAATACCGCCGAAAATAACATCCCCCGCCGGTTGCGGGACGACGGCACTGTAAAGAACGCCGCGACGCCGTGCATTGGCGATATGGACTTCTCTTGGATTGAAGCTGTCTGCGGCTAAGATTGACGCTGAATAACGCTCCGTATTGGCGCGCGTGTCGTTAGTCGAACTCTCCGCGCCGATATCAACGATTCCCAATGTAGAGTAGGGCGAGAAAAGACCGGGTGTAACCCACGCACCGGATATGGTTTGCGCGTTGGCGGGGGCGCGAAGACGAGCCCCAACTGCGGCTATCCGGCCATCCGTAATGCGCATATCCACTGTGCTTGCGCTGCCATCATCATTGATCAGCGTCGCATTATCCAAGAAGAGTGTTTGCGCCGCCGCGGGCAGGGCACTCGCCAATAGAACGGCTGACGTCATCAAAAGCGTTTTCATTTCGCAATCTCCGTGCCGAGGCGGAAGTCAGACATAGGCTTCAATCCATTCTCCCGGTCATACATGAGCGCGCCGTCCATATAGACCAGATCGGGTCGGGAGAATGTCGAGAAGGGATCACCGCTCCAGATCACAATATCTGCCCGCTTGCCCGCTTCCAGCGTGCCTGTTTCATCCAAGATTCCCAAGGCTTTGGCCGGATTGGCGGTCAGCCATGTCCACGCTTCTTCCATTGAAATATCCAGTCCCGCACGATTGCCATTCGCCCACGCTTTGGCGACCTCTTGGTTGAGACGCTGGATGTTCTTGTCGTCGTCAGAGTGGATCATCGCGCAAGCGCCAGAGGCGTGAACAAAGGGAATGTTTTCTAAAATCCCGTCATAGCTTTCCATCTTAAAGCCATACCAATCGGCCCACATAGCGGAGCAAATATCATTCTCGGCGAGTAGATCGCCAATCTTGTAGGACTCCACCGCGTGATGGAAAGTCGTGACTTTATAGCCGAATTCTTTGGATAGATCGATGATCTGCGCCATCTCATCCGCGCGATAGCAGTGCATATTGACCAGAATGTCGCCGTTCAGAACGCCAGCAAGCGTTTCAAGCTGAATGTCGCGCGTATAATCTTCACCGCTTTCGACCTTCTTTTTATACTCTGCGCCTTTGATCCAGTTTTTACGGTAGCCCGCCACATTGCCCATGCGAGAATCAGGGCCACCGCGATCGCCATAGACACGCTTTGGATTTTCCCCGCAGGCCATTTTCAACGTGTAGGGCGCCTCCGGAAATTTCATCGCTTGGACGGTCGTCGCCGGCATATTACGCAGCGTTACACCGCGACCGCCGAACAGATTTGCAGAACCTGGCAGGATGTGCAGCGTCGTGACGCCGCCCGCAAGGGCTTCGTCAAAACCCGGATCCTGTGGCCAAACCCCATGTTCGGCAAATACTTCTGACGTGATAGGAGAGGTGACTTCATTACCGTCCCCGTGGGCGTTAATGCTAGGCGTGGGGTAGTTTCCAAGATGGCTATGAATATCGATGATGCCCGGCGTGACGAAACGGCCCTCAACATCGATGACGTCCAAATCGCCCGCTGGCAGATCCGTGCCAATTTCAGCAATGCGTCCATCGACAACGCGTAAGCTATTCGCCTCTGTCGCTTCACCAGTTCCATCAATGATGACCGCATTGGTGATGAGTGCGTTTACGCTGGGAAGAGGTTCATACGTGCTCGGAAACGCTGTTGGCAGATCAAAGGCGATCGTTTCCTTCTCCGTCGCCGTTTCATCCGCGTCTTCATTGTCTTTAACGGGGCCGCACGCCACTAAAGCCGAGGCACACAAAAGGGGAAGAAGATATCGCATAGGTCTTCCTACGTGGAAAACAGAGCGACGCAAGCGCGCTTATCCAAATTTTGCGTCAATCGTTAGCGCCTGCGCCAGACGCGCTTTATAGTCCTCACGCGGTATTTCTATCGCCCCTAAGCTCGCCAAATGGTCCGTCATAAACTGACAGTCGAGAAGAACAAAGCCGCGCTCTCGCAATCTCTCTATCAAGATAATGAGTGCCAACTTAGACGCATTGGTCACCGTGCTAAACATGCTTTCGCCAAAAAACGCGCTGCCCTGACTGACGCCGTAAAGCCCGCCCACAAGCCGGTCGTCATCCCAAACTTCTACCGAATGCGCCTCGCCCTGCACGTGTAGTACGGTATAGAGCTGCTCTATCGGGACGCTTATCCACGTATCGTGACGCAATTCAGCACAGGACCAGATCACTTGTGGAAAGTCTTCATTGATCGAGGTCCGCAAAGTCGTTTTTCGCCGAAACTTTTCCATTGAGCGGGACGGCTTGAAGGTTTCTAAATCAAAGATCGCGCGATCTTCAGGGTCCAGCAGAAAGATATTCGATGCATCGCGATTATCCGCCATGGGGAAAATGCCCCGGCGGTAGCATTCAATCAGCTCTTTGGGACCAAACGTGCCCACTTTGCCTAGGACTGCTGAGATTTCAGTCTCGCTTTCAATTTGCGCACGTCTTCAGCATAAAGAAAGCCGAAGCTGACTGCGCCGTCTCGTGTTTTAACCGCATGATGAAGGCGGTGGGCTTGGACAAGACGCTTCATGTAACGCCCGCGCGTCTTCACAAAAAACGGCCAGCGCTGGTGAACCAAACCGTCATGAACAAAAGCATAGAGCAGGCCATAAATCGTCAAGCCGATCGCGATAAATGTCGCAGGCCACCACCAATGACCGGAAATAAACAAGCCCGCCGCGATTACGGAAAAGCAAACGGCATAAAGATCATTTGTCTCGAACGGGCCGTGCGTTTCCACATGATGGCTTTCATGCCAGCCCCACCCCCATTTGCTATGCATGACATATTTGTGGATCGCCCAAGCAAAGGCTTCCATACCGATCACACTAACAATCACGATGCCTAGGGCGATGAGGGCCGTCATGTCGTTTGTTCCAATTCACGTTCGGCTTTACGGGCTGGCAAACGCCACCATGGCTCATGCGGGTAGAGGTGATGTTCGTGGTGATAGCCAAAGTGAAAACAGGTTAGCAGGGAAAGCCAATGCGGATAATTGTTTGTCCGTGTTCGATGTTCGTCAACAAACCCATCAATGTGGCGGTGGGTGAGATAAGTCCCAAAATAGAAAAGCTGAACAGACGACAAAATCGCGGGCACGGCCCACATTATCACGAGGTTCGGGTAGGGCGCGCCGAATAGCATATAGGCGACGCTAATCCCGGCGAGGATGACAACTTGCTGCCAAGAAAAATAGCGTAGGAAAAAGGCCATATACCACGGCCAGAAGGCCCGCGGGTTAGGCGCGTGAAAATCAGGATCTTCCGCTGTTCCGGGTGTTGCATGATGCTGATGATGGGCGGTGCGCATCTTGTCCCAGGAAAAGCCCGCATACCAAAACAGAATAACGCGCCCGACCCATTTGTTCACGGCGTCGCGTCCCGGCGCAAAACTGCCATGCATCGTATCATGCGCGACAATGAAAAGGCCCGTATAGAGCCATATTTGCAGGGCGATAAGCGCGATTGTCGCCCATAGGGGCTGCCCAATGGCATGAAAGAAAACCGCATAGATATGGACGCCCAGCCAGCCCACAGCCAAGAGCCCCGCATAAAGCGGGCCTCGGTTTGGGCTGGCGATTTTGGTCCCTTGGCTCACCTTGGCCTTTTCACTCCGCTTAGCCTCTTTGGAGGCGGTGGCTAATAAATGCTGCGCTCAGCAAGCATAGCGCAGCCCCCCCAAACAATACACCCCAAACCAACCAAAGCGAGGCGACACTCTGTCCCCGTGCCAATATGCCATAGAAGGCTTCGATCGCATAATGATTGGGCGTAAATTGCCCGATATCCTGCAACCATCCTGGCATCATAAATCGCGGCACCATAGACCCGCCAATGGCTGAGAAGAGCAGGACTAAGAAGGTGGAAACGGCGTGCATTTGTGGGGCGGAGGAACAAAGGCTGGCAACGAGCAATGCAATGGAAGCGCTGAGTAAAGCCGTACCAAAACAGGCGAGGGTAACACCCGGCAAATGATCCAAAACCGGAACGTCAAAGGCAAAATAGGCCACACCGACGATGATAAAGGCTTGTAAGAACCCAATGAAAGTCAAAAAGGCTAACTTGCCTATCATTCTGGCCATAGTCCCACGACCGCCAAGCATGAGCCGGTCATTAATCCCATTACGGCGTTCTTCGATGGATAAATTCGCCGCTTGCATTGCGGAAAAGAGCAAGAACAAAATCGCCGTTGCGCCAATATAATAAGTCACAGATTGATCGGATTGGCCGCCATTACCAGTCGCGACAGCTGAGATCTCTGTAAAATGCTCAACCTGTGGTGATCCGTTTTGCTCCGCTAGAATTTGACGTAATTGTCCTTTCAGGACGGTTGTCGCAACGGCACGACTTGGATCGCCATAAATAGTGAACGGCGGAGAATTATCGTGCGTAAACCCCGTTACGAGTAGACCCACATCATATTGGCCTAACCTGACGGCCTCCCGCACATCCGCGTCAGTCCAATTCGCATCGCTTTCGATGTCGAATGCGGCACGGTCCAATATGTCATCCGCTAGAGCAACGCCCGCCTCGCTGCCGTCAGACACCAAAGCGACCCGTAAATCCAACTCGCCTCCCGACGCTGTCGAAAATATCGCCGCAAACACGGCAAAGATGACGCCTGGCAGTAGGAAGGCTAGGGAGAACGCCCCCCGATCGCGCCAGAGCCGCAACCACATGATCCGAAACGTTGAACTAATCATGCGGCTTGATCCGACGTCTGCTGCGCCTGGATCTGATGCAATAATGCAGGCAGACCGGGACGCCGCACGACAATCTCGCGCACGGTTTGGTCGGCCGTACGTATGGCCGCCATAAAAGCCGACACAAAGCTGACTTCGCTCGCAAGAGTCCGCGCTGAAAACACTGTCGGCAGTTCAGCTTCTTCAAAACCGAAGGGCGTCATAGCCGCTCGCGCTTGGTCATCTGGGGGACCCGCAAAACGGACGATTATATCCCGCTGATCGCCAAAATAACGCTCCAGCAGAGCGGCGGGTGCCTCAAAGTCCACGCGCTTGCCCTCGGCGAGGAGAAGGACCTTGTCACATAAGGCTTCAGCCTGTTCCAATTCATGCGTGACGAGCAGGACCACCATTCCCCGTTCCGCCATTGTCCGGGCGAGGCGATGCACAACATCACGGGCGGGGATATCAACGCCAGCCGTTGGTTCGTCAAAGATCAAGACTTTCGGTTGATGCATGATAGCGGCGGCAACATTGATCCGGCGCTTCATTCCGCCCGATAAATGGGACACACGCTCTGCGGATTTTGCGTCCATTCCTACCGCCGACAAAGCCTTGGCCGCTGCATCTTGGCGTTCGCTGCGGGGGACGCCCATCAGACGCGCCATGACAGACAAGTTTTCAAGCGCCGTCATGTGAGGGTAGAGACCAATATCCTGCGGCACCAATCCGATCGTCGCCCGGCGGTCCGCGCCCCGCTTTAAGTCATGCCCGTCTATCGCAATTGTCCCGGTTGAGGCCACCCGCCCACAAAGCGCTTTGATGAAGGTTGTTTTACCGGCCCCATTCGGGCCAATCACAGCGATAAGTGTTCCACTAGCGGCGTCCAAGCTCAAAGCGGACAGCGCTTGATGCGCCCCGTAACTGACAGACAAATCACGGACAGAAAGCATGGGTTAGAGCGCATCCAGAAAGCTGAATTGTTGTCCAACGATATAGTCCAGCGTTGGCGCATTGCTCAGATTGGCACGGGTCAGGGCCATGCGCGCACTGTCCATATAGCCTTCCAGCCGCGCTTTGGTATCTGCCAAGCCTTCTTTGGCAAGCAGCGTTGTTTTACCCGTATCCCGACCAGCCGATTTCCCGCTTTCCAAATGGCTTTGGAGAACATCCTTCACATCATCGAGGGACTGGAACGCCAGACCGATTTGCCGAGAAAAGTCTTTCAAGGCTGCGCGCTGCGCCGCCGGACTGCCGGCCAGGATCGCCGCCGCATCAGCGGCGAAATCAAACAAAGCCCCAGTCTTTAACTGATTAACGCGCTCGACCTCCGTAACGCTCGCATCACCGGTATTGGAAAGGTCCGCCATCTGACCTGCAATCAAACCGGTAGACCCGACGGAAAAGGAGAGTAAATCCGATAACTCGACACGCTGCTCCGGGCTCAATGTGTTTAGTCGCGAAATAATCCCGAATGCACGATTGAGTAGGGCGGTCGCCGATAAGATCGCCGTACTCTCTCCGAACGCTACGTGTGTTGTGGGCTGATTCCGGCGAAGATCCGCATCATCCATGCAGGGCAGGTCGTCTAAGATCAGTGAGGCAGCATGAACCATTTCAACCACGCAGCCGACATCTACAGCCGCCAATTTCGCGGTTTCCGACCCGCCGCACCCTTCCGTCAGGAAAACAGTGAGGAGTGGACGAAATCGTTTTCCAGGAGAGAGCAAAGCGTGGCGTTGCGCCTCATGCAGAGCCCGCGGCCATGTTTCTGCCGCCGGGATGGCTGAGGCCAAGCAGGCCTCAATCTGTTGCCGCATTTCATCAATGCGGGTTTTGAGTGAGCTCTGAGTCGGACGCAGTGGTGTTACAGCCATGCCCCCGCCTGCCATAGTCAGTCCGCAAGCTCCAGAGTTAGTCCGCAAGCTCAGTGCGTTTTTCATTGATCAACCGTAAGAGCTGCGCGGCCGCCTGGGCGTCGCATAAAGCGCGGTGATGTTGGGTGAGCGGGATGCCGAAATCACGGCAGAGATTTTTCAAACTATAACTCTTATGGCCCGGATAAAGCCGCCGCATAGAGGCGCAGGTGCAGAGCTTGGGAAAACGGAAACGCTGATCAATCATCTCATACTCTGCAGATATAAACCCATAATCAAAGTTCACATTGTGCGCGGCAAAGATAGCGTCACCCATAAAGTCACGGAACAGTTCAGCTTGCTCTAAAAATCGTGGCGCAGGGGCGACCATTTCATTTGTAATGCCGGTGATCCGCGTAATGTTTGGTGGGATGGAGCGTTGCGGGTTAAGCAGCGTTTGAAACTCGCCCACAATCTCATCGCCGATCATTTTCACGGCGCCAATTTCGGTCACCCGGTGCAGGCCTGGGCGACCGCCGGTCGTTTCGACATCAACAACGACATAGGGCTGTAACGGATCGACCGCCCACCGCACTTTGACGATTTGAACAGGGAATCCAGCCTGACTTAGCTGCCGCAAACGGGTCAGCTGATTGCGCCGCAGACTATCCCCCGCTGTCTTGATTTCAACAAACCGTACGCGACCGTCCTCAATCAGCATGAGATCAGGAAAGCCGTCTTTCGTGCCGCGCCAATCTTGCGCCATCAATCGCAGTAAATGCGCCACCCCGCCGCGCGGTGCGTTGAGAATTAGGGCCTGAATTCTGTCAAGAGAGCGAGAGCCCCAATGCACAAGCGCACTATCTTCGCCGTAGTGAAGCGAGAGCGTTCGCAACAAATCCAACAGGATCTGATTAGGATGATCTAAACGCGCCAGACGGCGTTCAATCTCCCCTTCGTGTTCAGCGTAAAACACACCAGCGCGGAGCTTTGGCGGGATGCGCTGCGGATGGGATAGGCCATCATGCAGGAGGTCCCAAAAGAGAAGCCCGAAAAGATTACGCCAAGGAACGTTCTCTGTCCGGTAGGCCTCTACCCCTCTGGCTTTGAAATGGCGCAGTGCGGCGCGCTCTGGTTGGTGGCGATGCGCTTCATCAAGGGTGAGGATGGTGGCACTGCGAAGAAGGTCGGTCGTCGCAGAAGTGCGCTTTTTGTGAAACTTCCGCGCATAGAAGTCTTCCGCGAAAGCCGCTTCACTATCACTTGAGGGGGCGTCGATCAGGCTTTCTAATCGGGCTTGGCACCACGATCGGTCGTCATCTACGTTACGTTTCCATCGAATACGGATGACGCGCTCATTACAAAGTGGCGCGTCTGAATGTGCGTAGAGTTTCAGAGCCGCGTCTATATCACCCCGACGTTCCGACCAGCCGCCTAACTTTTGTAAGAGTTTGTCACGGTGCGCTGTTGAGTTCATGCAGGCCGGAGCCGGCCAATCCAGCAAAGTTCGCACCAGACGCCGCGCATCCCGATCCGTCCCATGGCGAAAATCATGCAGCGCTTTGGCGTAGAAAAAAGCAGCCTTAGCGTCTTCTGCGCTATCAAACCTGACTGAGCGTAAGTCGGGATCAGTTTGGCGTATCAGGCCAAGGTCCCGCAAGGTGAGAGCCTGCAAACTGTCTTCGATTTTCCCAAAGTACAGAAAGAGAAGGTATTGCAGAGCGGATCGCCCACCTTGGGCAACGAAACGATCCGGGATAAAGGCATCATCTGGGTCGATATGGGTGAGGGCGATCTCAATGAGGCGATCTTTTTTCCAGGATTTCTTAAAGGCTGTTTCGCAAACACTGTCGGCCAGGGTTTCAACAAGCTCTGGCTTGGACAGGCTCGTTAACCAATCTGGATACAGATCGGCGTCAATGCGTTCCGCCAGACCCGCACGTAGGAGGTGGCCCCATTGCTGGGACTGGTCCGGAATTTCGTCATAATTGAAACGATCGCGGTCAAACACATATCCACGACGATTGGCCATGCGAACGTAAGTGGCTTGTGCAGGGGCAGGGAGGTTTTGAAAGGCGCTGAGAAAGCTCAGCTCATCTCCACCCAATAAATCAAAATGACGAGCGTGAACATCCCGGATGAAATCATTGAAATGATTGAGGTAGTAGAACGCAGGCAGATCTTTGATCCGCCAGGCTTGGCCGGATTTCGCGCGACGAAAGCGACGCTGTTCAGCGCGGATATGGCCTCTGGCGCGCGCGAAGCTCACACTTATCCCCTATAGCTGCACGGACTTATCGACAGAGTTATCCACAGGTTCGTGCGTAATTCGTTCATACTCTGTTCTTTTTATGTTCACAACATAGCTGTCAACTGGCGTCAAGAACATAAAGTGAAAGCAAATCAGAGGTGACAGGTCATCATTTCCGATGCTTTTTGAGGAAACTGGCCAAATCATCATACAGGCCATCCCGGTTGGCGTGGGTTGCATAGGCGTTGGCTTGACTGAACCATTCCCCGGTTGAAGGGCGGACTTCGGCGAGGGCTTCTTTGAAGTGGGTTGCATTGAGCGGCACAATATCGCCGGACATATCGCTATCTTCGATTGCGCAATCCAGAGCCGTATCGACAATATCGATCAGGTCCGCCCCGCTATAGCCGGACGTCCGGGACACGACCTCTGACAGATCCAGCCCGTCTGCGACAGGACGCCCAATAAGGGCACGGTTGAGAATGAACTTCCGAGCGACCTTATCGGGCGGCGGCACAAAGATCGTTCGGCCAAATCGCCCCGGACGACGAAACGCGCTATCGAGTGACCAAGGCACATTCGTCGCCCCGAGAAGCAGCACGGAGTCGTTCGTGCTTTCAAACCCGTCCATTTCAGTCAGCAGAGCGCTGACGCCCGTATTCACGCTGGCATGGCTATCGTGCTGGCGTTTTTGCGCAATGGCCTCGACCTCATCGAAGAAGAGAACGGTTGGCGCGCGTCGGCGTGCTTCGTTGAAGACTTCGACAATCCGGTTTTCCGTCCCGCCGATAAAGCGATCAAGAAGGTCCGCCGCTCGAACATTCAGAAAATGAGCGTTACATTCATGCGCCAGAGCGCGCGCCATCATCGTCTTCCCGCAGCCGGGCGGGCCATACATAAGCACCCCACCGCCGGCTTTGCGTTTAAACCGCGCGAAGAGCTCTTGCTTCAGGAACGGATTGATAATGCGGCGGCGAACCTGCTTTTTCACATCCTCAAGCCCGCCAATATCGTCAAAGCCGTTGGTTGGCCCCGCGGCCCGCGACCCTGCGTTTTTTGTGGTTGGGATAGCCTTCGGCAATCCTCCGGAGGACAGACGGGACATCACGGGGTCCCAAAGCCCGGCCAATTCGAGCGCATCCGCATCACGCAGAAGCCCTGCGACTTTGGATTTCAGGTCGATGTCGGAATAGGGGGCCGGATCAATCCCGTCCAAAGCCTCAACAATCAGGCCACTATCCGGCGCCGTTTCCAGCAAAGCGACATAGCCCGCCAGCAAACCGTCCACCCCGGGTGTTGCGGCGAGGGCCGCCCGTAATTGCGCGACACTTTGATTGAAATTTTCACCTGCCATGACTGTCCTGATAGCCGCGCTAATAGTCGTCCGACAAGCCAACTTTACGCTTTTGCGTGCGCATGCGGCCCACACTGCCAAACGCCCAAATGACGTAAAGCGCCCAGCCGACATTGGCGAGGCCAAAAACGGTCGTGATCAGACCCGCAAGAGCGGGCGGCATGCCGGGAATGGCGCTAATCCCGCCCAACATGAAACCGAGAGCGAGAATCGAAATTATGGCGAACACATAGTTGGTGAAAATACGGATGAACCACGGAAACCGCGCCGTCAGCATTGAGGTCGCTGTGATAAAAAACTGCGCCGGCCACATGAGGGGGATCAGGCCAAGTGTGGCCGCAAAACGGGTTTCGGCGTAGATCGGGCTGTTCGCCGGATCGACATCCATCGCTTGGCTTGCCAGTCGTCGTGAAGAAATCAGACGCCCTTGCAAGAAACGGATGACCGCATGATCGCCAAGCGTTTCACCGTCAATGAGACCTTTCTTGAGATCATCTTCTTGTAACTTCGCAAGGGTTGCGAAATGCCCGCTATTGGCGCGCGCATTTTGTTCCAACATGTTGAGATCAAAAATTCCCCAATAGCCCCCTTGGCGCAGCGTCTTGATCCGCCTCAGCACGGCTTTGTCCCGACCTGTCGTCGCGTCATGCATTAAGTGCGCGTCATGCACCATCATGGGATCATCGGCAAAGAGCTCGAGCGTCCGGTCCCGGGCTTTTCGCGCTAAACCCGAACGGTTCATCGATCCCAGCAATCGGATTTCCTGAACATGCGCCCAGCGACAGTCTGGGACCCGTTCGAGGCGCGCTTTTGTTACGCGCAAACCTTCCTCCGGGCGTTCTTTCGCATTGAGGATATCGATCTGAAGACTATAGGCATCAACGTGATCGGGCGAAATATCGAGCGCCGCCTTGCAGTGACGAATGGCGGCTTCGACATTACCCGCCTGGATCATGGCCGTCCCCGCCGCAATCTCGCGATGGAAGTGCTCTAACGTCGCCACGGGCTACCTTTCATA
The DNA here is from genome assembly GCA_964610115.1 of uncultured Algimonas sp. GTDB lineage: Bacteria > Pseudomonadota > Alphaproteobacteria > Caulobacterales > Maricaulaceae > Litorimonas. The sequence continues at coordinate 1,738 of CAZSUW010000041.1, read as the reverse complement.
AGTTTTGTATAACGGCAAAAGAGTTTCGGACAACTCAAAGAAGACGCAGATCGTCACGACGAAAAATAAAAAATCGCCCCGGAAGACCGGAGCGATTTCGAAGCTCTAAAACTGTGAAAGCTTGCGTGACCTATAGGTCTTTTAGTCCCACGCTTGGCTTGAATTGTGCGGATGTCTTGGCTTTGCTCATCATGGTCTTTCCCGTTTGCGGGTTACGCATTTCACGCGATGGGCGGTGCTTTGCCACAAACTTGCCAAAGCCGGGAAGGTTCACTTCGTGACCGTCACCTTTTTTCAGCTCGCCTGTGATAATATCAATCGTAGCATTGAGCATTTCAGAGGCCTTACCCTGTGAAACGTCAGAATGTTCCGCAATCTTTGCGACAAGTTCTTTTTTATTCATCGTGTTACCTTTCCTCCGATGCGAGCCGCCGGAAAATGTGCGCCCCGGCGACGATTAATGAGACCCTAACCCGTAAGGTTAACAAGTCACGAACTTCGGCAAAACAAACATTAATTTCCGCCGTTTTTTGCGGTTTTTGCACGTTTTCGACCTGTCACGGCCCTTTTACACGTTCAAATGCAGGGCCGATATTCGTGAACGAATCAATGCCCCCTCTTGTTAATCGCGATCGATAGCGCAATGACACGGTGATGGAATCATCCTTAAAAGTCAGCGTTTTTGGCGCCGGTGTCTTCGCCGGCTATCACGCTGCCAAGGTCGCGGCGCATCCACGGGGCCAGCTTGTGGGCATTTATGACCCGAATAGCGATAAGGCCGAAGCCTTGGCCAACGCTTACCACGCCACAGCGTTCGAGACTGCCGAAGCCGCAATAAATGCCTGTGACGCCGTTATCTGCGCGGTGCCATCGGTCAATCACCAGCGCGTTGCCATCCCGGCATTGGCCGCTGGCCGATCGCTTCTCATCGAAAAACCGCTCGCCGATCAGGTGGGCCAAGCCAAAGCCATTATTGCTGCGGCCGGACAGGGTGGTGGGATTGTTCAAGTCGGACATCAGGAACGCATTGTGGTTGACGCGATTGGATTACCTAAGATTACGGCGCGCCCCAAAGAAATCGAAGTGACGCGACATACAAGCCGTGCCACACGCAATCTCGATACATCTGTCGTCAAGGATTTGATGATCCATGACCTTGATCTTTTGCTCTATCTCTTTGGCGAAACCCGTTGGACTGCAACAGAGCAGGCGAGGGTGATCTACTCAAATCACATCGATACCATTCGCGCAGAGATCGGGTTCGGAGACATAAAAGCCTATGTCTCAGCGAGCCGGGATTCGACGCCCGAACGTTGCTGGATTTTGCGATATGAAAACGGGACTATTGAAATCGATTTTGCCGCGAAAACATTACGCCACGATACGCCCTTTGATCTGGACTCTGACTTTGGCAAGCGCCCAGATGTGATTGACAATTTAAGGACTGCCTTTGATCAGTTTGTACGGGCCTGTTTGGACGGTGGTCCCGTTCTGGTTAAAGCAGAGGAGGGCCTAGCCGCGCTAGAACTCGCCGAAACACTTGAAAAGGATGCGCCGCGATGAAGTTTTTTAAAGTCGTCGGGATAATTTTTGCCTTGATGGTACTGGCGCTCGGGATCATCCTCTTCATTCACCGTGATGACATTGCGAGATTGCAAACCGTCAATACGCTGTTTGATGCGGACGTCATCGTTGACAACTTCTCCAATATGGATCGAGCGTTTCTAACGCGAACACT
>CAZSUW010000040.1:8504-23454 GCA_964610115.1 uncultured Algimonas sp. | reverse complement strand
ACCCCAATCGTCAGTCTTTGTCAAAGGTCCGCGGAAATAGCGCGTATCGAGCAAGATAATCTGCACACGTTGGCCGTCAGGGCCAATTGTCTTGGAGGTGTGAATGCCAGGGCGTTGCCGGCGCTCGTCATCTGCGGGCACGGCCCAAGCATCGTTGAAGAGATCTTCAGCGCGTTCCCGGAAGGGGAACTCTGCGCCGCCATCATTCACGCCATAATCGTGGTCATCCCACGTAGTGAGAAGGGGAATGTCAGTGCGGAATGCTGTGAATTCCGGATGGCTCGCCAGTAATGTGTAACTGCGCGCCATTTTCGGCATCATGGGGTCTTGTGCCTCAGGATCATCGCGGCGCGGATCGCCATAGACATTATCGCCGATGAACAAGAAAAGGTCCGGATTTTCAGCCTTGATCGTGTCCCAAATCGTCTGGTCCAGCTCTTCATTCAAACAAGACCCAAAGCCGATCCGCGTCAGGGTCGCGGTCTCGGATAGGGGGGCGGACGTCATGGGCGGAACAATCGCCTCATCCAGATAGGCGATTTGATCCGGCGCGGTCGCGGCGCAGGCCGTGAGCGTAGAGGTCAGAAAGAGAGTAGCAAAGAGACGTGTCATGCCGACCCTATAGCGGAGTTTGATGACAGTTCCATAGGCTAGGTTTTTTTGCCGCAATAAATAAGCGCCAAGGGAGTGCTTGGCATAGCGGGCTTTGGCGACTAGGTCTATTGATCTAATATTTTCTAAGGAGTGCTTCATGGCTGAGCGCGTTCTGATCACAGGAATTACAGGCTATATTGCGAGCCATGTGGCAGCAAAGCTTGTCGCGAAGGGCTATGCAATCCGCGGGACGGTGCGCAATTTGGCGAAAGGGCGACGTGTTTTGGACGCCATGGCCACAGAAGGCGTGGATATTTCCGGGATCGAATTAGTCGAAGCCAATCTTGGCTCGGATGCTGGCTGGCGGGATGCGGTCAAGGACTGTCGCTATATTCAGCATATCGCCTCGCCATTCCCGCTGGAGGCGCCAACGGATCGCGAAGCGCTTGTTCCGGAAGCCCGGGCTGGGGCGCAGCGCGTCTTGGAAAACGGGCTCTCGGCTGGGGCCGAACGCATTGTGATGACGTCCAGCCTTGCCGCCGTGATGAACCAACCAGGACGAGGTAAGACGAAGACCTATTCAGAAAATGACTGGTCCGATCCGGATTGGTCAAAGCTCTCGGCCTATCCGATTTCCAAAACACGGGCCGAGCTTTCAGCCTGGGCCTATGTCGAAGCCCAAGGTTTGCGCGACCGCCTTGTGACCGTAAATCCCGGTATCGTCTTAGGGCCCGATCCGTTTGAAAATGGCGGCGCGTCTTTGGCAGCCGTGCGCGATATGATGCGGGGTGATTTTCCGGCGGTGCCCAAAGTTGCCTTTCCAGTAATCGATATTCGGGACTGTGCCTCTATCCACGTTGCGGCCATGACAGCGGATGGTGTGGGCGGGCGGCGCTTATTAGCGGCGGGCGAAACGCAATCTTTCAAACAGATCGCGCAGATTATTGCGGAAAAATATCCAACGGCGAAACTGCCGAAATTCGAAGCACCGAGTTTTTTACTCAAACTGCTTTCGCTAAGCGATGATCGCATCAAAGGCGTGCTGGCGGATTTGGGACATACGCCCCATGTTAATGCCGCCTATGTCACGTCACTTACGGGTGTTCTGCCCAGACCCGCAAAGGAAAGTATTTTGGAGACAGCAAAAGCCCTGGTCGAAAACGGAGAGGTGGAGCTGCCCTAAGCAGCCGTCCGAACCGCCTCAGCAAAGCGTTCGAAAAGATAGAAACTATCCTGGGGGCCTGGGCTGGCTTCGGGGTGGTGCTGCACGGAAAAGACGGGCTTGCCTTTTAGGCGAATACCACAGTTTGAACCGTCAAACAGGCTAACATGCGTTTCTTCAACCGTATCGGGCAGGCTGGCTTGGTCGACAGCAAAGCCGTGGTTCATAGACACGATTTCGACTTTATCTGTTGTATGATCCTTCACCGGGTGGTTGGCCCCGTGGTGACCTTGATCCATCTTGATTGTCTTCGCGCCAAGCGCGAGCGCCAGCATTTGGTGGCCCAAACATATGCCGAGTATTGGCAAGCCGGCCGCCACTAAGTCTTGGATGACAGGAATGGCATAATCCCCCGTCGCGGCGGGGTCGCCGGGGCCATTGGATAAGACCACGCCATCGGGATTGAGCGCCCGTATCGCTTCAGCGCTGGCCGTTCCGGGAACGACTGTCACCGCCATGCCCGCGCTGACAAGATTGCGTAAAATGTTTCGCTTCACGCCATAATCGATCAGGACGACTTTCTTTGTGCCTGTGCGGTCTTGGTGACCCTCCGGCCAGACCCAAGCCGCTTGGGTCCAATCAAACGGCGCGTCAGCCATCATGTCTTTGGCCAGATCTGCGCCGACTAATCCGTTCCAGCCCCGGGCTTGCGCTGTTAGCGCGTCAATGTCGAAATCTCCGGCCGGGTCATGGGCAATCACACCATTGGGCATGCCATTGTCGCGGATAAAGGCCGTCAGCGCCCGTGTATCAACGCCTGAAAGTCCGATGATCTTTCGCGCAGAGAGCCAATCACCGAGCTCTGTCTCTGAGCGCCAGTTTGAGGCGGGCGTGACAGCAGCCCGGAAGATTGCGCCGCGCGCGGCCGTGCGGGCGGCGTCTGTTGTTGCTTCCTCATCGTCATCTGTTGTGCCGGTGTTACCAATATGCGGGAAGGTAAAGGTCACGACTTGCGCGGCGTAAGACGGGTCGGTCAGGATTTCCTGATAGCCTGTCATGGCCGTGTTAAAGCAGACTTCGCCGACGGCGGACCCGATATGACCAATGCCTTGGCCATAAAACGTAGCGCCATTGGCCAGCACCAGAACCGCCGTGGGTTTAGGTGTAATCGAATCTGTCATGTGAAGTGTTCCTAGCCATGTCGTGCTAGGCGTGCGCTATGCGGCACTTATGCTCAAACCGCAAGCATGTCACAGCGATACATATGCAGAATCATGCCTGATCTTGTGAGTGAGGCAAAATTTGCTATATAGGGAGGTCGGAAAAAACGATCCATCGGTGTGGGGACCGGTGCAGAAAGGACCTAATGACTGAAGCGACAGCCCCGCTGCGTGATCAGATTCGCGATGCAACTAAGGATGCGATGCGCGAAAAAGATAATGTTCGCCTGTCTACGCTGCGCCTGATGAGCGCCGCGATTAAGGACCGGGATATTGCCGCACGCGCGGCAGACCGCTGTGGCGGGATCGACGATCCTGAAATCCTCGGCATACTCAATAAGATGGTCAAACAGCGCGAAGACGCAGCACAGACCTATGATGAAAATGGGCGTCCGGAGCTGGCAGAGCGGGAACGCGCCGAGATCGACGTTGTGCGCGCCTTTATGCCAACCCCTCTAACCGAGACCGAGATTGAGGCGGCGGTTGAGGCGGCCGTGACGGACAGCGGCGCGACTTGCCTGAAGGATATGGGCAAGGTCATGGGGCAGCTGAAATCCGCTCATGCGGGCCGGATCGACATGGGCGTGGCGGGGGCGAAGGTGAAAGCGCGGTTGTGTTCCTAGAGCATCGCCTCTAGCCCAAAGGGTTGCCCACAACAGAAAGGCAGCTCACGGAACGCGCAAAGCGCGTGAGTAAGGTGTTTTTCTGTTAGCCTGCGAAGCAGCCGAGCGAAGCGAGATTAATCTCTACGCCGCATACGGTGACTAAAGATATCCACCTCATCCCAGCCAAGTCGATCGAGCGCGCAGCGCGTATTGATGAAATCAAAACAGCTCTGTGCGATCTCCAGTCGCTTTTCTCGGATCAGGCGGGCCGTCAAGATTGTGCGCAGCTGATGTAGATAGAGGACGTCGGAGGCGGCATATTCTAGTTGGGCTGGCGTTAATTCATCCGCCGCCCAATCACTACTTTGCTGCTGCTTGGACAAATCGACGCCCAATAGCTCTTTCGTCAGCTCTTTAAGGCCGTGACGGTCTGTATAGGTCCGCACGAGACCTGAGGCGATTTTCGTGCAGAACAGCCCCACTGTTTCTACGCCCAAATCCCGCTGCATGATCGCCACATCAAAGCGGGCAAAGTGAAAAATTTTGGTGCAGTCTTTATTTGTTAGCAGCGCTTTCAAATTGGGCGCCTCATAACGATCGCGATCCATTTGCACGATATGCGCGTCGCCATCCCCGGCGGAAAGCTGCACAAGGCAGAGCTTGTCCCGCACAAGGCTTAGTCCTTGCGTTTCCGTGTCGATGGCAACGGCGGTGCCGAAATCTACATCATCGGGCAAATCATTTTTGTGCAGATGGATTGTCATGCGGCCCGCCCTAACGGGTGAAAGCCGATCCAACAATGCTCGATTACAACGGCGAATGATGACAACACTGCCGGATTTTCGGCGGCGCGGTCGGTCGCGCTGTGTTATGCGGCGCTATGGGAGATTTCAGCCATCACGATCTTTACGCCGCTTTTGCAGCCAGAGACGCGTCTGTCGGCGCGATCATAGCCGTGAAAACAACAGGCGTGTTCTGCCGTCCGGGCTGTCCCGCACGGCTTCCCAAGTTTGAAAATTGCGAATTTTTCGACGGTCCAGAGGCGGCGCTACGAGCAGGCTACCGGGCGTGCAAACGCTGCCATCCAACAGGTGAGGATCATGCGCTCGTCAAAGACGTGATTGCCTTAGTGGAAGCGGCGGATGGGAAATTCAGCGAAGCCGATTTGCGCCGGGCGGGCATTGATCCAGATACAGCCCGTCGTCGCTTTATCGAAAAGCTGGGCATCAGCGCGCTGGACTATGCGCGACTGCGGGCGTTGGGACGGGCGGCGAAAGCCATGAAGGCGGGGTCCAGCGTGATCGACGCGCAGTTAGAAGCAGGTTTTGACAGCGCGTCAGGGTTCCGCGCGGCCTTTGCCAAAACCTTCGGGACAGCCCCGTCGAAAGGATCGCCTGATCCGCTTTATGTTGATTGGCTGGATACGCGATTGGGCCGCATGGTCATGGTCGCGGATGAGCGGGCGCTTTACCTAATCGAATTTGTGACGCGTGTGCGTTTGCCGCGTCAGTTTGAGCGCCTGCGCCGTGTCCATGGCCGCGCGATCGTCCCAGGACGGACAGCCATAACGCTGCGCATGTCTGCGGAAATGCAGGCCTATATGGCGGGGGCGTTGCGAGAGTTCACCGTGCCTTTGGAAACAACAGGCACAGATTTTCAATCGGGCGTTTGGCAGGCTTTGCAGACCATTCCTTACGGCCAAACCTGGAGCTATGCGGACCTTGCCACAGCCGTTGGGAATGACAAAGCCGTGCGCGCCGTCGCGTCGGCCAATGGGTCAAACGGCCTCGCGATTATCATCCCCTGCCACCGTGTGATTGCGAGTGATGGCGGCCTTGGCGGCTATGCGGGCGGGGCAGAATTGAAGCGGCATCTGCTCGCGCTGGAGGCGGGGGAGCGCATCCCTGATCTTTTTTCAGCCTAAACGTCTTTCGTCCCCGGCATTTATTGCCGGGGTCTGGGTCCCGTTAAATTCACACGACGATGGTAAGTGGGACAGTTCATCTTGTGAGGCAGACCAATAACAGGCCCCGGCAACAGGTGCCGGGGGCGGAGCGTTTCTGTTTGTCAGCGCACGGATAGATCGGGCTATGACAAAGAAGAATTTTGCGGTTCCAATAATCTATGCACGCGCTAAGCCCCGTCCATGGCTTACCCACCGCCTTATTATACCGACCCTGATCCAGACTTTGCCCGCCGGATTATGGTGGAGAATGCGTTTGCGCTGCTGATTGTTGGAGAACTTCACGCGACGCATTTACCGCTGTTGGTGACAGAAGACGGCTACCTCGAAGGGCATATCAGCCGTCAAAACCCGATTGCAGAACATATTGGCGGATCTGCATTGGCGGTTTTCTCAGGCCCGCATGGCTATGTCTCAGCCAATCTCTACGATAATCCGGGCGCGCAAGTTCCGACGTGGAATTATACGTCTGTGCAGGTGCGGGGGCGGTTAGTTGCCTTGCCAGACACAGAAATCCTTCCCCATCTAAGCCGCGTGGCGGAAATGTTCGAAGATGGTGAGGGCGCCTGGTCCCCCGCTGATGCGCCCGTTTATGTATCGCGCTTGGTGAGCGGCATTGTCGCGTTCCGTTTGGAGGTCGAAAGCCTAAAAGCCTTTCGGAAAATGAGCGGGAATAAGCCCCCCGCTATACGGAAACGTATCATTGACGCCGCGCGCGCGTCTGGCGAAGACGCTTTCGCAAACGAAATGCGCCTTGCGCTTCAAGACAATGATAAAAAGGGAAACCCATGAGTGATTTGCTTACCTACACGCTGGAAGACGGTGTTGCGACGATCCGGCTTGATGATGGCAAAGCCAATGCCTTTTCGAATCTGATGTTCGACGCTGTCAATGCGACCATGGACAAAATCGACGCCGATAAAGACGCCAAGATCATCGTTTTGCGCGGGCGCGAAGGCATCTTCTCGGCCGGCTATAACCTGAAAGAATTAATGCTGGGCGGTGATACGGCTGTGCAGCTGGTCAAACGTGGATCTGACTTTGCCGTGCGCATGATGGAAACACCTAAGCCGATCATTGCTGTGGGCGATGGCCATGTTGTCGCTCTCGGTGCGTTCCTTTTTCTCGCCGCCGATTATCGTATCGGTCTAAACGGCCCGTTCCAAGTCGGCTTGCCGGAAACGGCGAAAGGCCTGCCCATGCATAATTTCGGGCGCGAACTGGCCCAGCCCCGCATTAATCAGCGCTATTTCTCCCGCGCCTTTATTAATGGCGAGATGTTCACGCCGGACGCCGCGGTCGATGTCGGTTATCTGGACGAGGCCGTCAATGATGTGGACGCCGCGATCGCCAAAGCAGTCGCTTATTTCCGCTCTGTCAGTCTCCACGCCTTCGCCATCAACAAACCAAGAGGCCACCAGACGCTCATGCCCGTGCTGAAGCAAGCCATAGAAGACGATCTGGATATTAAGATCGGTTAGGATCGCCCCGCGTGCAACGCCGCACTTATGACATGCCGGACGGGTCGCTGTCGGCGATCCATTTCGGGCGGATGTCTAATCCGCTCAAGCTGGTCTTCTGTCATGCCAACGGGTTTAACGCGCAGAGCTACCGCGAAATTATCGAGCCGCTGGGCGTGCATGCTGTTGCTTTGGACTTGCGCGGACATGGGCGTACAGAGCTACCGACCGATCCGGAGCGGCTAAAGAATTGGCAGATTTTTGCCGATGATATTGCGACATTTTTTGAACGTTATGTCGATGCGCCTGTTGTTCTAGGCGGACATAGTTACGGCGCGGTGAGCGGGATTTTATCCTTGCCCAAAACGCGCGAGAAAGTCCGTGGCTATGTTGGGTTTGATCCGGTGCTTGTGCCGCGCGCCATGGCGATGATGACGCATTTTTCCTTTGCGCGCGAATATATGAAATTAAGGGTACAGATTGCGAGAAAAGCCGGGGAGCGCAAATCTGTGTTTGAGAGCGTCGAGGCGGCGTTCACCCGCTATCACGGGCGGGGTGCCTTTAAAGGGTTTCCGGACACAGTCTTACGCGACTATGTGGCCGGCGGAACGCGGTCCATGCTGGATGGGCGCGTGCGCCTGGCCTGTGATCCGAAATGGGAGCAGGCGATCTTTGCTGCCCAAGCCCATAATATGTTCCGCCATATTCCGAGCTTGCCCGATGCGTCGCGGATCATTTTTGCGGGTGCACGCGGCCGAGTCAGCACAGCGCGGCAGCGCGCCCACCTACAGACATTACAGCCGAACATCTCGGTCGAATTTGAACGGGACTTCAACCATCTCTTCCCGTTTCAAGAGCCAGGCTTCGCCACAGAAGCCCTACGATCCGTTATACAGGCGGCGGCGCTAGCGCGCTGATCGAGACGGAATGTAGCGCGTTGAGTTGCGCGTCATTCGGCTTGGTCAAGCGGCGTGTGTTGAGGTTGAATAACCCGCCAGCCGCATAGCCTGTGAGCAGGCTTTCGCCGCTGACGTCATCAACAATGTTATGCATGATCGTGCGAGTATAGCCTTGTGCGCCCGTCACCGCCGGCATGAGGGTGTAGGCCGTGCCGATTTGTGCATAGCGGGGAAGACGCACGCGAATTTCCAAAACAACCGCCGAGCCCCCTTGCGCGGCATAGTCCGGGTCCTCGAATTCTGGCCAGCCGCCGTCGAACCAGCCCAGTGACGTGGTTATTCGGCGGAACAGTTTTGAGACAGGGATGTATCCGGCCGCATCGGCGTCATTTGGTAAGAAGACGCCGCCGCCAATCGCTGTTGCGCCTTCGCTGGCGAGTGTTTCACGAGATAAGGCAGGTAGGGGCCAATCGAGGGAGAGGTTTCGCGGGTGGGCCGCTTCCGGCATTTGGGCGGTATGGGTGTCGACTTGGCGCATAAGGCGAGAGGGCCAGCTGAAAATCCGGTCTTCAGCAAGATAAACATGCTCGACGACCTCATTCAGCGTCGCCGCAATTCGTCCGTCACGATGGGACATGATGTGGCCGACACGCGCTGTGCCGTCCGCGTCCAATTCTATCAGCGCGCTTTGAATGCGCAGGGGTGAACCGGGCCGCGCTTCGGCCATATATTTGATATGGGCATCCCGCGTGCGCACTGTGCTGTGTGCGCTGGTGGTAAACGCTCCGCTTAAGCCCAAGCGGATGAAGAGTCCCATGCGCGCCTGTTCAAACTTGTCGAAATAAAACGACATATTGAGATGGCCGAGCTCGTCACATTCCCATGCCGAGCTATCACCAATCCAGGTTGTTATGAAGGTCAAAACAGGGGTGTCGGTCTAAGCGGCGGCCTGGCAAGCGCCGCATGTGCCGTAATGCTCAACGACAGATCGATGAATGGAAAAGCCGTCGGGCTTGCATTGATTGTGATCGTGGGCGTGACGTTCTTCGACTTTGTCACACCGCTCGCAGATGAAAAACTCGGCCAGATCGCCCTTATGCGTATGGTTGCACGCAATAAAGGCGTTCAGTGCCTCCACGCGATGGATCAGTCCGTGACGCGAGAGAAAATCGAGCGCTCGATAGACGGTCGGAGGTTTGGGACTGCCAATATTCGGGCTCAAGCGATCAAGCAGGTCATAGGCTTTCACGGCCCCGCCATCGCGAAGGACAAGTTCTAAGATATGAGAGCGCAGCGGCGTGAACCGGTCACCGGCCGCCTCGCAGATTTTCCGCGCCGCATCGATGCGGGCGTCAATTTGTGCGGATTTATCGTCTAACGTGTCTACCATCACGCGCCCGTCATAGGCCAAGACGACCAATGTTGGAAGAGGCGCGTGCGCTTATCACAGGGCAAATATAGGGTCGAACCCCTCTTTTGCTGGATAGGGGCGCAGGCGCTGAATCCGGTGGTTGAAGCCCTATCACCCATCGGCTATGGCGCGGCCCTATTCAATATGCGTAAGCGGCCCTAGAAACAATACGGGGAGAGGCCGATAGCGCTCATTCTCTTTCGCCCCGCTTATGAGGTTCCCATGGCTGAACAGCAGCAAATCTCTGTGTCCGGAAATGTCATGTTTTATGAAAAGCCGGTTCCGCTGAACCGCGCTCAGCATAAAGACCACGGCGTTTCTGCGGTTGAAAAGCCGTTTACATTTATGGCGAAGCAACACTTCATGCCATTAACCGCCCCAGAGTTTGGCGTTGCGGCGTCCAGCTATCCGATTATCTTTGCCGGTGATGAGAAAACCCCGCTGGCCGTTATGGGTATTCGTCAGGAAGAAAACCTCTTCGTCGACGATGGGCAGTTTAACCAAGATTTCTACATGCCGGCTTTTGCGCGCCGTTATCCTTTCGTTTTGGCCAATGATAAGCAAAGCGACCGCTTTGTTGTCTGCGTTGACGAAGCGGCAGAATGTGTTGTGACGAAAAACCCGCAGCAGAAGTTTTTCGAAGGCGAAGAAACGTCGTCCTTCACGACCGAAGCCTTCCAATTCCTGCAAGACTTTGAGCGTGACCGCCAAGCCACGCAAGCCATGGTCGAGGAGTTTAAAAAGCTCGACCTGTTTGAATCTAAGGTCATGAATTTCCAAGGCCGCAATGCGGATGGCTCCCCGGCAGAACAGCAGAAGATTGCAGATTACTTTGCGGTGTCTGAAGCGAAGTTGCGCGAGCTGGACGCAGAGACACTCAAGAACCTGCATGATCGCGGCTACATCTCTGTCGCCAATGCGCACTTGATCAGCCTGTCCAACTGGCAGCGTCTTGTGAACATTACCTTGCGTCGTGCTCAGGCTGAGCAAGCCGCCGCATAAGCGCGCCCGATACCCTTAGAGATAAAAGCCCCGCCGTCGAGCGGGGCTTTTTTCGTCGGTGGGACCGGTTTCCGGCCTCTAGTCTTTTGTATGGACCACAACCTCGCCCTCCGGCGTGACGAATACAAGGTCGGACATTTTCACCACGGCCGTAAACCCGCTAACCTTATAGGCAAAGCGGACGGGCACATGCATGTCCACTTCCGGGTAATAGCGAAAATAAACGTCCACAGGTGTTGCAGCTTCTTCCGCACTCGGTAGGTCTTCGGGATCATAACCCGCAACGGCCTCATAATAGACATGACAGTGAATGGCCGGTTTGCGTCCGCCAAGATATTTCACCCGCGCTTGCCCAACGGGCTCTAGGCGCAGATTATAGTGCTGCTTGCTATCGAAAACGGGAACAGAGCCAGAGCAGACCTCTTCGCCCCGCCGTGTCATATGCAAAAGAGCGGTGACCGTATCATAGGCGCTATAGCGTTGTTCTGGCGAAGCGGGCGGTACGCCTTGGCTCCCCAGTCGCGGACGGATATCCACGGCGATTTCTGCCGTCGCATCGTCATAATTTATTTCGACGCGGCGGTTCTTCTTGTCCGTATTTTGTTGGACATGAAACAGGGGGCGCAAGTCGCCATCCGCCAGAACACGCCCGCGCGTAACGGCCCAAATTTCCATCTTTTTCAAGAGTGCGCCCAAGCCGGATGTTCGCGCATCCGTATAGGCGGCATAGCCGTCTTCCCCAACATACCCCATGAAATTGGCGCGCACGACGCGGAAGCCAAAAACGGAGCCCTTCAGATTAAAGGCAAATTGCGTGGCGCCCTCTGGGGCAGGCGGCACAACATAGGGCGTGCTTTCCGGATAGGTCTGCGCGTTCAGGACGGCCATATTCGGCGCTTCATCGATCAGATTTATCGTCGTACGCGGCGCGTTTTGCGCACTCGCCGGCAGAGTGAGGGCTGTGGCCGTGACAGCCGCTGTGAAAATACGTTTCATACCATCGCTATAAATTAGGCTTTCTGTGCGCGCTATGAACCGTATATTGCGGTTTGGAGAGGTTTGGCGGCATAGGTTTGTAGGTGAAAAGGCCTGCCTCCGCTCTGATGGGCAGGCTTGACGCCCGACGAGTCAGCGCCTAATGGGCGCGCCAGAGTTTCGCCCACCTTTGCGTGGGCCTTTTCATTGCGCCAGAGAATGCTGGCCCACTAAGAGTAAGGCAAAGCCATGTCACGCACTTGCGACCTTTTGGGCACAGGCCCGATGAGCGGCCACAACGTGTCCCACTCCAACATCAAAACCAAGCGCCGGTTTGAAGTAAACCTGTGTAACGTTACGCTCCGCTCTGACGTGCTGGGCCAGGACTATAAAATGCGCATCGCGGCCAAGACGCTGCGCACGGTTGACTTCAAAGGCGGCCTGGACGGCTTCCTCCTCGGCACGAAGAACCAAAAGCTGACAGATAAAGCCAAGAAGCTGAAGAAAGCCGTCGCCGCTGGTAAAGCGGCGCAAGAGGCGGCCTAAGCTCTTCGCGAAAGATCAAAAAGAAACCCGCCCTTCGAGGCGGGTTTTTTGTTTGGGCAAACTTTAAACCTCAACCTCCGCAAAGGCGGCGTTTTCCTGAATATATTCAAAGCGCAGTTCCGCCTTTTTGCCCATTAGCGTGTTGATCAGGCTTTCCGTCGTGACTGTGTCTTCTTCGTCGATGACAACGCGGGCGAGAGTGCGGCTGGCCGGGTCCATGGTGGTGGCTTTAAGCTGGCCCGGGTTCATCTCGCCAAGGCCCTTAAAGCGGCCAATCTCGACCTTGGTGCGGCCTTTGAATTCCGTCTCCATCAGTTCCGCGCGTTGCAGATCATCCAGCGCGTAGACCGTCTTGCCGCCCGTGCTCATTTTATAAAGCGGCGGCATAGCCATATAGAGGCGTCCCGCCTCGATCAGGCCGGGCGTCAAGCGGTAAAAGAAGGTGATCAGCAGCGCCGCAATATGCGCGCCATCCACATCGGCGTCAGTCATAATGATGACGCGTTCATAGCGAAGATCATCCAGATCGAATTGTTTACCCAGACCAATGCCCAGTGCCGTGCAGAGATCGTTGATCTCACTATTGGCTTGGATCTTAGCGCGGGTCGCACTTTCTACATTCAGGATCTTGCCTTTGAGCGGAAGGATCGCTTGGGTTTCACGGTTGCGCGCCTGCTTGGCCGAGCCGCCAGCCGAGTCGCCCTCAACGATGAAAAGCTCAGTATCGCTACGGTCTTTCTTGGAGCAATCAGCGAGCTTGCCGGGGAGGCGGAGTTTTTTAGTCGCGGACTTACGTTTGATATCGCGGGCTTTGCGACGGCGCAGGCGTTCATCCGCGCGTTCAATCGCCCATTCCAGTAGCTTCGCCGCCTGTTTAGGCCGCGTCCCTAGAAAGTGGTCGAACGGATCGCGAACGGCCTGTTCGACGAGGCGTGCCGCCTCAGAATTAGAGAGCCGGTCTTTCGTCTGGCCTTGGAATTCCGGTTGCTTGATAAAGGCAGATACCAGCGCGCCGGCGCCGAACATGACGTCGTCGGGTGTGACATGGCTCATCTTTTTGCCCATGCCGGTTAGGTCTGCGTGCGCGCGCAGGCCTTTCGTGATCGCTGCGCGAAGACCTTGTTCATGCGTACCCCCACCCGGGGTTGGCACGGTGTTACAGTAAGACCGCACAAAGCTGTCCGCCTCACCATAGCCTTCCGGGGACCATGTCACGGCCCATTCCACGCGGCCATGACCGTCGGTCTTCTTGGACCGTCCGGCAAAGATTTCGGTGAGGGTGCTTTTCTTGCCGATCGTCTCGGACAGATAATCTTTCAGCCCGTCGGGGAAGTGGAAGACAGCTTCGGTCGGGGTGACGCCGCCTTCTTTGATTTTCTTCGGATCACACTTCCAGCGGATTTCTACACCGGGTTGGAGGTAGGCTTTGGCCCGCGCCATTTGGAACAGGCGCGGTGCGCGGAAATGCGCCGTCTTGCCGAAAATATCAGGGTCAGGGTGAAAGCGCACCGTCGTGCCGCGACGATTCGGGGCGGCGCCCACTTTCTTCAGCTTGCCTTGTGGTTTGCCGCGTGAAAACGCCATACGGTAGAGCTCGCGGTTTTTCGCGACTTCGACGATGAGATCATCCGACAGCGCATTCACGACCGACACGCCAACCCCATGTAACCCGCCAGACGTTTCATAGGCCCCGTCACTAAACTTCCCGCCAGAGTGCAGCTCGGTCATAATGACTTCCAGGGCGGACTTGCTTTTATATTTGGGGTGCTTGTCGATCGGGATACCCCGGCCATTATCCGTGACAGAGAGATAGCCGTCAGCGTCCAATTCGACTTCGATGCGCGTGGCGTGACCCGCCACGGCTTCATCCATGGCATTGTCTATCACTTCGGCAAACAGGTGGTGCAGCGCGCGATCATCGGTGCCGCCAATATACATGCCGGGGCGCAGGCGGACGGGTTCCAAGCCCTCCAAGACCTGAATGTCTTTGGCGGAATAGCCCGACGTGTCGGTCGCCGGAATATTGGACAGCAAATCGTCTGGTGAAGATTTACGCGCCGCTGATGCCATCAATATCCCCTTTGTTCCCGCAAGTCCTAGGGAGATTTGGGGGCGGCTTTCAAGGGGAAAAGGCGGGCTTTTTCGTTCCTATGCGGCCTGAATTAAGGGGCGGGCAGCGCGTCCACAATCACCACGTCAAATGTCCCGATGCCGTCGCGCAGTTTGATGGCCTCCCTGTATTCGGGACTGTCCCAAAACGCGCGGGCGGCCTCGGCAGATGGCCAAGCTGAAATGATGATGGCCTGCGCGTCATACGACCCTTCAGCGACGTCAAAGTCGGTGTCAAAACTGACATAGCGCCCGCCATATTTGGCATAAATGGGCGGTAGGCTGGCCGCATAGGGGCCAAGTTCTGCGGGCGCATAGCCTTTGCCTTGGACGATCATGTATGCGCCGATGGGATCAGTACTTTCAGTCTTTCCCGTCTGAGGCACGTCGCTTTGCGAACAGGCTGACAGGAAAGCGGCGGCAAGAAAGAGGCGTTTCATCAATCACTCCTAAAACGGCACAGGCGAGGTAATGGTAACACGCTTTCCGCCTGTGGGTTTGAACAGGCTCAATTCCGCAGCATGTAGACAGAGGCGATCACTCGCGGCGAGGGCGTCCCCAGTCGCGTAGAGCTGATCACCCAAAATAGGGTGGCCGAGGCTGAGCAGATGGACGCGGAGCTGATGACTGCGGCCCGTGCGCGGAATGAGGAGTAGGCGCGTGTGATTGTCGCCACGCTCTATCACCCGCCATTCGGTCAGACTCGGCTTACCCTGTTCATGGCAGACCATTTGCCGGGGTCGGTTCGGCCAGTCCGCGCGAAGGGGCAGGTCGATCACGCCGCCATCGTCCTCAACATTAACCCAGACTATTGCCTCATAGCGTTTGCCAGCGTGGCGGCGTTCAAACTGCAAGCCGAGATGCCGCTGGGCCGCTTTGTTTTTCGCAAAAACCATCACGCCAGAGGTCGCCATATCGAGGCGATGAACGGTGAGGGTCTCGGGATTAGTCGCTTTCAGGCGGGCTTCGACGCAATCGGGTTCGGTCTTTCCGGGTACGGAGAG
>CAZSUW010000040.1:0-8404 GCA_964610115.1 uncultured Algimonas sp. | reverse complement strand
GCGTCTTCGCCAAAGGCTGCGAGCTTATCAATATCGCGCGCTCCGGCGACAAGGCGCGGGGCAATGCCTTCGACTTCCGTGCGTAGGCGGAGGAGCGTTTTCAACATTTCGATGCGGGGTCCCAAATTGGGGGGCATGGCCAGCGGCTTTTCGATGTCTGGCGCATAGGCCTCCACATCATCTAGCGCGGCGTTTATCGCGTCTAACAGAGACTTAGCCGATTTGGAGCGTTCAAAACCCCGCGGGATCCCGCGCAATTTGCCCATGGCTTCAATCGTTCGGGGCTTTTGGGTCGCTAGATCGTAAATGCCATCATCTTTCAGGACGCGGCGGCGGGGAATGTCGCGGGTAATGGCCTCGCGCTCTCGCCAGGCTGCGGCTGCGCGTAGGACAGCGAGATATGGCTTCTTTGGGTTGCGAATCTTCAGGCGCTGCCAGGCCGCATCCGGATCGAAATCATAGAGCGTCTCGTCGCTCATGGGTTCCATCTCTTCCATCACCCAGGAGAGGCGTCCGGCCGCTTCCAATTCATCGACGAGGGGCGGGAACAGGTCACGCAAATGGGTTACATCGGCCAGCGCGTAGGAGAGCTGCTTGGCTGAAAGCGGGCGGCGCGACCAATCTGTAAAGCGCGCGCCCTTATCGAGTGTGATGCCCAACCGGCCTTTCACAAGACCCGAATAGCCGATTGAATCGCCAAAACCGGCGGCCATGGCGGCGATTTGCGTATCAAAAATAGGACCCGGAACTTGCTTGTCACATATTTCGTAGAAAATTTCCATGTCTTGCCGCGCGGCGTGCATGACCTTGACCAAATGCTTGTCGAGCAACAGATCGATAAAGGGCGAAAGATCAATGTCGTCTGCCAAAGGATCGATGATGGCTTCGTCATCCAGAGTGCTAATCTGGATCAGGCACAGGATGGAATAGAACGTGCTTTCGCGCATGAATTCTGTGTCAACACAGATGAAATCATGCGCGCTGGCGCGTTCACAGAAGGCTTCTAGGCCATCTGTATCACGGATGACCGTAATGTCGGGGGCGTCTTCGCCCCCGGCTTCATCGTTGGTTCGGCGGGCGATTATGCGACCTCGTCTACGCCGTGCATCGCAAAATGTTTGCGCAACAGGTCCATTGTCGCCGCCCAACTCTGGTCTGCGGCGCTTTTGTTATATTTCAGACCCAAATCTGGATCATCAGCGTCAGGCACCATGAAGGCGTGTTTGGTATTGCCAAAGCTCATCACGGTCCAATCGCATTTGGCTTTGACCAGCTCGTCCTGCACGGCACGAAGACTGTCCGGATCCGCCATCGGATCATCATAGCCATGACAGATCAGCACGTCCGCTTTGATCTTTTTCTTGGGCAAATCTGGCGCATCAAGCAGGCCATGATAGGAAATAGCCGCTTTCAGATCGAGCCCGGCGCGCGCCATGTCCAATGTGCATAAGCCGCCAAAGCAAAACCCGATTGCCGCAAGAGCGTCAGCATCTACCATCTCAAGATTGCCGGCGGCTTTATAGCCCGCCTTGAGGCGCTTGAGCAGCGCCTTGCGATCTTCTTTAAGAGGACCCATTAGCGCGGACTTCTCTTCAACTGTTTCTGGCAAGGCCCCGTCGCCGTAATTATCAAGGCAAATGCCGACATACCCATTGGCGGCCATTTGGATGGCTTTGTCTTGTGCAAATCCGTCCAGCCCGCTCCAGGCATGGTTGATGATGATGCCCGGCTTTTGGGAGGCATAGCTTTCATCCCAGGCGACTTGCCCGATGCAGGTCGTCTTGCCGTCTTTATATTCAAACGGCTTGATTGTGATGGTCATTAGGTCCTCATTTGGTGATGATTTTGCGCCTAATAGCGTGTTGATTGTGCGGCGGTAAAGAGGTGTTTTTTAACTGAAAATTGACTCTGTTTGCGGATGTTCAGGGCAAATTCATTTGAAAGGAGCGCCTTATGTCCGCGCGTCCAGCCTTAATCCTTGCGTCTGCCGCCACAATTCTGATCGGGTGTGCGACGGCTCAGGAAAACCCGAACTATAAATTCAGTAGCAAATATAACCCGCAAAGCGAACCCGTCCAAGTGGCGAACGCGGGCACGGTGATTTCGCAGGAGACTGTTCCCGCTAGTGCCGTTCAGGTGCAGCCGGCCCAGATTGCTATGCCCGCGACACAAAGCGCTGAAATCTATTCAGCGCCCCAAACCTATCCTGTGACACCCCAAACCTATCCCGTGGTATCAGAGACAGAGCAGGCGTTTGATGCCGCGACGATGGACGGCACGCCCGGCTATATGGTGATGATGGAACAGCAAGAGGTTGACCTTGCGCCTACGACGACGCCTGTTTCACAGGCCCCCATGGTTTCACAGGCCCCCATTGCGCTGCACACGTCCGCACAGCCGCACGCCCTGCCATCGGGTCCACAGCCCGTGGCCTATGATTATTCCCAAAATGTAGTCGTAGCTGATACGACCCTTTCGAACCCCTCCGCTGATTATGCCGCCCTGACTTATCCGTCCGGGACCAGTTATATCGTTCAGGATGATGACACAGTCTACTCCTTGTCGCGGTCGCTTTGCGTTGGGTTAGAGGATATTGCGGCGCCAAACGGTCTTGGCGCAGATTTCGCGATTAAGATCGGACAGACCCTCCAATTACCGCAAAGTCGCTGTTAAAGGCGCAAGGGTCCCGAAATCGTCCACGATTTTCCTGCGCATTAAGTGGTGCAAGGCCGTGCGTAACTTGATAGGCGCGGCCTTATGACAGCGCTTACCCCCCGCAAACGCTTTGCGAAAATCCTTGCGACTTTAGGTCCGGCGTCACGCGCGCCGGATACGATGCGCCTGCTGCATGACGTCGGCGTGGATGCGTTCCGGCTTAACTTCAGCCATGGTAGCCATGAGGATCATCTGGCGAATATCAAAGCCATCCGCGCCATTGAGGATCAGACCGGCACGCCCATTGCCATCGTCGCCGACATGCAAGGGCCGAAGCTCCGCGTCGGCGAGATGGGGGAGGGTCTAGAGCTACGTTATGGCGAGACGGTCAAGCTGCGCTGTACAACAGAGCCAAGCGATGGCGACATCGTTTTCCCGCATGAAGAGCTAAAGGATATTTTAGAACCTGGTCTGATTTTGAAATTTGACGATGGCAAATTGCAGGTCACTGTGACTGGGCCCGATACTGCCAAAGTCGATGTGCCAGGCCTGCTGAAATCCCGCAAAGGGATCAATGTTATCAATGCTGTCCTGCCGATGAGTGCGATGACGGAAAAAGATAAAGCCGATATGGCCTTCGCGCTTGAACACGGCGCGGACTGGATCGCGCTGTCTTTTGTGCAAACGGCCAAAGATGTGCTTGATGCGCGCAAGATTATCCAAGGCCGCGCCGGGATAATCGTGAAAATCGAAAAGCCATCCGCCGTGGAAGACCTGGATAGCATTATGCAGGCAACGGATGCCGCCATGGTCGCGCGTGGCGATTTGGGCGTTGAGCTTCCACTTGAGCGCGTCCCTGTGGTGCAACGTCAGATCATCCGCAAAGGTCGGGATCTCGGCAAGCCGGTCATCGTCGCGACACATATGCTGGAGAGTATGATCGACGCGCCGACGCCGACCCGCGCCGAAGCGTCAGATGTTGCGACCGCCATTTATCAGGGTGCGGACGCCGTGATGCTCTCTGCTGAAACAGCCGTGGGGCGACATCCGGCAACGGCTGTCGCCATTATGGACCGGATTATTTCTGCCGCAGAAGGCGATCCAATCCTCTGGGAATATTTCGAACAGACAGAGCTGCCGCATGAGGCGAGCGCCGAGGATGCGATCTCCCGCTCGATTGAAACCATTGCCCGCACGGTCGAGGCCAAGGCTGTGTTTGGCTACACGCTGACAGGTTCAACAGTTATGCGAATCAGTCGTCAGCGCCCGCCTTGCCGTATCATTGGCCTGACGCCGCGGCGCACAACGGCGTCCCGCTTGGCGCTTGTTTGGGGGACAATGCCGATCGTAACAGACGATCCAAGCGGGTTTGACAAAATGATCGAACAGGTTGCCGATCTGGCCAGTTCTGTGGGCCTATCCAGCGGTGATCGCTTTATGGTCAGCGCAGGTGTGCCCTTTGGCGTGCCCGGGACAACGAACACGCTCAAACTTGGGCAGGTCGAATAAAGACGGCGATTTCGCCGCCGCCTTCTCATCACTATCGATCTTAGAAACGAGCGAGTAGGCTCGCTTTGAAGTTCTGTCCGGGCAGGGGCACTTGATCTTTCAAAAAGCTCGTATGCTGGCGCGCGTCTTCGTCAAACAGATTGTCGACCCCGACGCGGACGGTCACCTGTTCCGTCAGGTCATAGGCGACTGACGCATTGACCAGCGTATAGCCATTGGTTTCCAGCTCAAACGGTGCGTTGCGCTCTTGCTCGTTCACCCAATCAATTTCGCTGCGCATGGAGAGCGGGCCTTTGCGTGCGTTTAGTCCGACAAGGATCGCGAGCGGTGGGATACGCGGCAGGTTTTCATCAGCTTTGGCGCGCGTAAATTCTAACACACCATCTGTGCTGACCGTCCAATTCGGACCATTATACATATCAAAACGACCGGCCAGTTCGAAACCGTAGAAATCCGCATCTTCAGCGACGAATTCAAAGACCGGAAGCTCATCTTCTTCTTCTTCGCCTGTTTCGCGCTCGAAGATGTAATCTGAATAGTTGGTGTAGAAGATGTTGAGCGTGACTGCGCTGCCTTCGCCGCGGTGACGAATGGCAAATTCTGCGCCTGTCGCCGTTTCTTTTCCGAGCGTTGGGTCACCAACTTCGAATTGGTTCGTGGCAAGGTGTGGCCCGTTAGAGAACAGCTCCTCTGTCGCGGGCGCGCGTTCCGTGCGGAAGAGGGTGCCGCCAATCCGGACCGCGTCATTCACGTGGAAGTCTGCACCGCCCGAAACGCTTAGGGCTGTAAAATTGCGGGAGACCCCGGCCGTCGTATTTTCATGGTCCGTGATCTCTATCCGCGCGGCGCCTTCTAAGTGCCAGTCGCCCATATCCTTTTCGTGGAAGGTAAAGGCCGCATATTGTTGCGTATCTGTTGGTGGCACGAAGGCTTCTTCGCCAAAGGCGGAGAAATCGCGGTCACGGATTTGCACGCCATAGGCGGCCTGCCAGCCATCGCGTTCGGCTTGGATTAGTTCGAGCCGTCCTTCAAAGCCCTCATTGGAATAGGTCGTGCCAACTTCGCCAGGGCCTTCAAATTCAATGTGTGAATAGTCGGCATAGCCGCCTGCAAATTGCAGGCGTTCGAACGCACCGGACAGGTTCAGCGCGGCATTGATGTCAAAGCGTGTGCTTTCTAGATCGATGAAGACTTCTTCTTCACCTTCTTCTTCCTCGTCATGGTCCTCATCGCCATGCTCTTCGCCTTCTTCCTCCTCGTGGCCATGTTCGTGACCGCCGGGCAGACCATAGGTGCTTTTAAAGCGGTTCAGCGCAACGCCTAAGAAACCGCGGTCCCCAATGTAGGAAATGCCGCCTGTGAAGGATTGGCTTTCGACAAAGCTATTTTCCAGCGTGCCGAAGGCTTCTTCCTCGTCCTCATCATGATCTTCTTCGTCATGATCATCGTCGTCATGGTCCTCATCGCCATGCTCTTCTTGTTCTTCCAGTGCTTCAAGCCTGCGGAAGGCCGGCGTTTCGGCAAAGCCGGGGATGTCATAATCGCTGCTTTCACGCCAGGCGGCGTCGAAATGGACGACGATGTTCTCGCCAATGGCCTGGTCGATACTGCCAGCGACGGCCACGCCTTCATCAACGGTGGAACCGCTGAGCCGTAGAGCCGCATCGGTGCCGCCTTCTGGCAATTCGGTTGGAATGCGACCATCGATGATGTTCACTACGCCGCCTGCACCGCTGGAGCCGTAGCGCAAGACAGACGCACCGCGCACGACTTCGATCCGCTCGGCCTGAGCGGGCTCAATTGCAACAGCATGATCAGGGGAGGCGGAAGAGGCGTCAATCGAACCGACACCATTCGTCAGCACACGCACGCGGTCGCCGCCTTGCCCGCGAATAATCGGGCGGGACGCTCCGGCACCAAAGAAGGTCGAGCTGACGCCCGGCTCGCGTTTCAGCGTTTCGCCAATATTGGCCGCGAGGGCTTGTTCAAGTTCTTCTCCGGTCAGGACGGACACACCGGTTAGGGCTTCATCGACCGATGTGTTGAGCGGTGAACCTGTCGTAATGATTTCATCAACAAATGCCCCGTCAGATGCGGGGTCTTGCGCAAAAGCGGGCGCAGATAATAGGGCAACCGTCGAAGCGGCGAGAAGGAAACGAGACATAGGAATGATGTAACTCTTAAATTTGAGGGAACCGGCGTAGAAGTGCCCCGGTTATAAGATTACGTTATTACATAAGGACTCATTACGCCTTCAACCCCTCTCTTCGGTTCACGATGAATTGAGTCGCCAGGTGTGACATTTTTGCCCTAGAATGGATCTGCGTCTCGGAAGACACTTAGCCGGACATCGCATTACAGAAAGAGGGTCCATGCAATCAATTTACTGGGTGCTGACATGGGCGTGTCACCGGCGGTGCAAGCATTGTTATGATGACCGATTCCGTCCCTATGTCCGTGATGCGCTAAGTGAAGTCGTGGGGGAAGGTCGCGCGGCCTATCAAGACATTATTGACAATCTGCCACCTGTGATGCGTTACCGCGATCAGGACGGCCAGATGCAGCGCACAATGCTGATCATGGCGGGCGGAGAGCTATTGATAGACGGGGTTCGCGAAGAGCTCTTCTATCCCGCCCTCGATGCGTTGCGTGCGCGCTATGGGTCTGACGGGCCGGACATAGCCATTCAGACGACGGGCGATATTCTAACGCCGGGCTTGCTGGATCAGCTCTTGGACCGGGGTGTGACGAGCATCGCCATTGCCTCTATTGATGACTATCACGTCGGCATGAAGGGCGAGAAGAAATTTCGTTTCATGAACGATATTCGCGACCTGATGGCCTCTCGCAATGTGCGTGAAATCGATATTGGTGGCGGCAAAGACAAGCGCCTAAACCTCCCCGCAGACGATGCGGCTGACGACATTAAATCTGACGGCCCAACCTTTTTGTTTTTTGGCGCGCAGCCCGATCTGTGGATCGGCGAATTGTGGCCCCGCGGGCGGGCCTTTGCAAATGGCTTATCTAACGCGGCTTGGGAGACGAATTTCTGCGCCCGGTGGTCTGGCGGGTTGAACTTTCTGAAATTGGGCGAGGCGGGATCGGAAGTCTCTATTGAACCCAATGGCAATGTCTATCCCTGCTGTTTGAAAACGGCAGCCCCGCTCGGCAATCTAACCGAAGAAACCCTTGCCGAAATCTTTGACAGTATTGCGACGCTTCCCGATATTCAGGCGTTAAATCGGGGCGAACCCGAAGCGATGGGTGGTGATCCCGCCGCTTTTCGTAAAATGTCGGCCCAACCGGATGGCACGGGCCGTGTTGTCGAAAATCGCTGCCTTGGATGCGATGCTTATTTCAAGCAGACCTTGGGCGCTGAATTACGTCGCTTGCGTGAGGCGCGATTGGCGAAGAAGCAGGCAAAGCGTGAAGCGCTCTTAACTTAAGCGGGGCCCTCCCTATAACAACAGCGCGGACCTTTCGCTCGCCCCGTCCTAACGCTAGGGGTGAACGCGATGAGCAATACGCCTGAATTCACCGTTTCCGAACTGGCCGGACAGGTCAAACGCACGATCGAGCAATCCTTTGGCCGTGTGCGCGTACGCGGGGAATTGGGGCGTGTGACCATCGCCAAATCCGGTCATGCCTATCTGGACCTGAAAGACGATCGCGCGGTCATTAACTCCATCATGTGGAAGGGCACGGTCTCTCGCCTATCCCTGCGCCCTGAGGAAGGCATGGAAGTCATCGTCACGGGCAAAATGTCCACCTATCCCGGGCGGTCCAATTATCAGCTGATCATCGATACCATGGAACTGGCGGGCGAAGGCGCGCTGATGGCGCTGCTGGAAAAGCGCAAGAAAGCCCTCGCCGCAGAAGGTCTGTTCGCGGACGAGCGCAAACGCGAGCTGCCTTTTATGCCCAAAACGATTGGCGTGGTGACATCGCCAACCGGGGCGGTGATCCGCGACATACTACACCGCATCACGGATCGCTTCCCCGTTCATGTGATCGTCTGGCCTGTTCTGGTGCAGGGCGACAAAGCCGCAGAACAGATTGCGGGGGCGATTACGGGTTTCAATCACGCTGAAGGGTTCCCGCGTCCGGACGTGCTGATCGTTGCGCGGGGTGGGGGTTCGCTAGAAGACCTCTGGTGTTTTAATGAAGACGTCGTGGCCCGTGCGGCGGCCAATTCGAAAATCCCGCTCATCAGCGCGGTGGGTCACGAAACCGACTGGAC
>CAZSUW010000039.1:8904-23750 GCA_964610115.1 uncultured Algimonas sp. | reverse complement strand
ATCACGGCCACTTCACCACGGGCGGCATTGAGCTGAGGATCGTTTTCACGTTTCCGCCTGTCTTGAGCCCAAAGGTCGTCCCACGGTCCCAGAGCAGGTTAAACTCCACATAGCGGCCGCGCAGGATGAGTTGTTCTTCGCGCTCCGCCTCCGTCCAGGGCTCCGCCATGAGGCGGCGGGCGATGGGGATATAGGCGTCGATAAAGGCCCGGCCCACATCTTGGGTAAAGGCGAAGTCGGCGTCCCAGTTTCCGCTATTTAGACGGTCATAGAAAATGCCGCCCACGCCGCGCGGCTCGTCGCGGTGGTGAAGGTGGAAATATTCATCGCACCAATCGCGGTATCGTTTGCCGTCACGGCCATGGGCCTCACACGGGGCCTGCATGGCGGCGTGGAAATGCTTGGCGTCCTCTGTGTCTTGGGACCGCTGATCCCATTGCACAGGCGTTAAGTCCGCGCCGCCGCCAAACCAGTCCTGCGTTGTCACGATATAGCGCGTATTCATATGCACGGCCGGAACGCGCGGATTGTGCAGGTGCGCGATCAGGCTAATCCCCGCCGCCCAGAAGCGCGGGTCTTTGTCCGCGCCCGGCACGCGCGCGGCCATCTCTTCGGTGAACTCGCCTTGGACGACGCTGATATGGACGCCGCATTTTTCAAAAAAGCGCCCGCGCAACATGCCGCCCGTGCCCCCGCCGCCGTTCTCTACAGCACGTTCCCAGTCTTCATAGACGAACTTGCCGGGCTCGCCGGGGTAGAGGTCAGCCGGTGCGTCGCGTTCTAGGGCTTCAAATTCCGCGCAAATTTGATCGCGCAGGCTTTTGAACCACGCAGCGGCGGTCGCTTTGCGGGCATCGAAATCGGGGCGGGCGTCGAAATCGGGTTGGTCGCTCATAGCGCAGACCCCTGCCGCAGCTGTTCGAAAAGGGCAATGGCGACAGTGTTGGACAGATTGAGCGAGCGCGTGCCGGGCTGCAGCGGGATCAGCACGCGCAGATCGGCGGCTTCGTGAACAGCGTCCGGCACGCCGCCGCTCTCCCGGCCAAAGATGAGGTGGTCGTCAGGCAGGAGCGTGATGTCGGTCAGGGGCGCATTCGCGCGCACGGTGAATAGCACTTTTCGGGACCGCGTTTTTGCATAGTCTGACCAGCTTGCGTGGCGAGTGAGCGGCACAGCGGCGCCATAGTCCATCGCCGCGCGGCGGACATCTTTAGTGGCCAGGGGGAAGCCCGTCGGCTCAATCACATGCAGATCGGCGCCAAAACAGGCGCAACTCCGCAGGATATTACCAAAGTTGCCTGCGATTTCGGGCTGGTAGAGGATAATCGCCATAGCTCCCTCTAGCAGGGGGAAATGCGTCCGGTCATGCAAATCTGCACAGGCTCAGCTGCATTTGGGCTGTGAAATTGCGCTACTTTGACGCCATTCGACTCTGGCTTTTGTAACTATATGGTCTTAGAGACGCTCCGCGTGAGTTGAGTCTACTTAAGGCTCCGGCTCCAAGGGACATAAAAGCAAGGCGATAAGACCATGGCCGAAAATGGCATTATCCATCATGATGACCTCCCAGAGGATGATGGAAAGCGTGACTTTATTTTTCTCGCCGCCGGCGCGCTTGGCGCGATCGGTGCCGCAAATGTGGGCTGGGCGCTGGTGAAGCAAATGGACAAGGCGGCGGATACGCTGGCACTGGGGTCTATCGATATCGACGTCGGAAAGGTCGCCGAAGGGCAACAGTTGAAAGTGCTTTGGCGCGGCAAGCCCGTTTTCGTGCGTCACCGCACAGCCGAAGAAATCGCCGCAGCGGAAGATGTTGATCTGGCCGACCTGCCGGATCCGGAAACCGATGATCAGCGCTTGGTCGCGGGCCCTGACGGGAACCTCAAGCCGCAATATCTGGTTCAAGTGGGCGTCTGTACGCACTTTGGCTGCGTTCCCGTGGGCGAACAAGGCGATTATGACGGCTGGTTCTGCCCGTGTCACGGTAGCCATTACGATACGTCTGGTCGCATTCGCAAAGGCCCCGCACCGCGTAATATGGAAGTGCCGCCCTATGAATATCTGTCCGATACAGTGATCAAGGTTGGCTAGGGTCGATTGAGCGACCCGATAAGAATGACGAGATAAGACAAGACGGAAAGTAAGAAAGCTATGGCTGGACATTCCACTTACGAACCCAAAGGCAATATTGCCCGCTGGATGGACGCCCGTCTGCCCATCGTGCGCATGGGTGCAGACTTTATGACGTTCCCGACCCCGCGGAACCTCAACTATTGGTGGACCTTTGGCGGCATTTTGATGCTCTGCCTGATTATTCAGATCGTATCCGGCGTTATTCTGGGCATGCACTATGTCGCCCACGTGGATCACGCTTTTGATTCTGTGCAGCGTATTCGCCGCGACGTGCCTTATGGCTGGTTGATCCAGTCCACCCACGCTGTCGGCGCGTCCATGTTCTTCCTGGCCGTTTACATGCACATGTTCCGGGGGCTCTATTACGGCAGTTATAAAGCGCCGCGCGAAGTTCTCTGGATTATTGGCTGTCTGATCTACCTCGTTATGATGGCGACGGCCTTCCTCGGCTACACACTGCCATGGGGCCAGATGTCTTTCTGGGGCGCGACCGTGATTACCGGCTTCTTCGGGGCCGTACCAGTCGTAGGT
This sequence comes from uncultured Algimonas sp., assembly GCA_964610115.1. Classification (GTDB taxonomy): domain Bacteria; phylum Pseudomonadota; class Alphaproteobacteria; order Caulobacterales; family Maricaulaceae; genus Litorimonas. The sequence continues at coordinate 21,086 of CAZSUW010000039.1, read as the reverse complement.
CAAGGCCTGCAAGAATGGCTGCTGGGTGGTTATGCGGTGGATAATGCCACGCTGACCCGCTTTTACAGCCTCCACTATTTGCTACCTTTCGTGATTGCGGGTTTGTCTGGCCTGCATATCTGGGCGCTGCATGTCACGGGGTCTAACAACCCGATCGGGGTCAGCAATAAAGTCAAAACGGACGCTTTGCCTTTCCACCCGTATTTCACCGTCAAAGACATGTTCGCAGTGGCGGTCTTCCTGCTGATCTTTGCGTTCTTCCTCTTCTATCTGCCGGATGCTTTGGGTCACGCGGATAACTATATTCCAGGCGATCCGCTGACGACGCCTGCGCATATCGTGCCGGAATGGTACTTCCTACCTTTCTATGCGATCCTGCGCGCTGTGCCGGATAAGCTCATGGGTATCCTGCTCATGTTTGGCGCGATTGCGGTGCTGTTTGCGCTGCCATGGTTGGACACGTCTAAAGTTCGCTCCATGCGTTTCCGCCCGATTGCGCGCTGGTTCTTCTTCATCTTCATAGTGTGTTGCTTCCTGCTCGGTTGGGCCGGTAAAGAAACGCCAGACAATGAATGGATGTTCGGTCTGTCCTATTACCGGATGAGCCAGATCACGACGCTTTACTACTTCGCTTATTTCTTGGTGATCCTGCCGGTTCTCGGACTGGTCGAAAATCCGGAGAAACGACCCGCATCGATTACCCAGTCGATCCTAAGCGAAAAGACACCGGCCAAGGCCGAACCCACCCTCGCGCCCGCCGAATAGGCGCGAGGCCCACAAGACCGATATATTCTGGCGAGACACACGCGGGACGACACTGATATGGCACTAAAGACCATCAAAACTTTACTACTCGGCAGTGTGACAACTGCGGCCGCCATTACCGGTGTCGCGATCGCCGCGGGCGGGGACGATAGCTATAAAAACGGCTTTAAGATGGAGCATCCTAGCTGGTCCTTTGACGGGGCCTTTGGGGGCTATGACCGCGAAGCCATGCAGCGCGGGTACCAAGTCTATGTCGAAGTCTGCCGGGCCTGTCACAACCTCGACCATCTCGCCTTCCGTCATCTCGGCGATAAAGGCGCACCGTTCTATAACCCTGAATATAAAAACCCGAACGATAACCCGCTGGTGAAAAATATCGCGGCCGAATATACGGTCATGGATATTGATAGCGAAACAGGCGATGTGATTGAACGTCCGGGCATTCCGGCTGATTACTTCCCGCCAATCTGGCCAAATGATGCGGCGGCGCGTGGCAGCAATGGCGGGGCTTTGCCGCCGGATTTGTCCCTGATGGTCAAAGCGCGCGTGGGCGGGGCGGATTATCTCTACAATCTGCTGCTGGCCTATAGCCATCCCAAGCCTGACAGCGTGGTCCTGACCCCGGGTCTGTACTACAACCCGGCTAAAGAAGGCGGCAAGATCGCCATGGCCCCACAGTTGCAACCGCTGGAGGGTGTGTTTGAATATCAGGACAATGATCCTGAGGACGATTACACGCCGCCGGAAGCGACTGTCGAGCAAATGGCGGCTGATCTGACAGAATTCCTGGCTTGGAGTGCGGATCCGAAGCTCGAAGTCCGCAAGGAAATCGGCTTTATGAGCATGGGCTATTTGCTGCTGCTCAGCATTCTGCTCTGGTTATCCTACAAGCGGATTTGGAAGCGGTTGAAAGTATCCGAAGCCAAATAAAGGCTTTGACATAGCACGAAAAAAAAGGACGCCTTGCGAGGCGTCCTTTTTGTTTGCGGGGCCGTGAAATCTAGCGCGTTGCGCCCGGCACCCAGGTCACATCGGCGTCGCCCTGATCATTGCACCAACGCGCCGCCACGAACAGAAAGTCTGAGAGCCGATTGATATAGCGCAGCGCTTCCGGATTGACCGCACTGCTTTGAGAAAGCGCGACCATGGTCCGTTCGGCCCGGCGGGCGACGGTTCGGGCCTGATGCAGGTAAGCGGCAGGCGGGTGGCCGCCGGGCAGGATAAAGCTGGTCAGCGGCGCCATATCGGCGTTTAGCGCGTCCAATTCTGTTTCCAGCCGTGCCGTTTGTTCCGGGACGACACGCAGGGCATATTCGGGATCCTTCGCGTCCCCTTCTGGCAAGGGCGTCGCGAGGTCCGCGCCCAGATCGAACAGCTCATTCTGAATGCGGGACAGCATGGCATTAAGGCGCTGATTATCCACGTGCAAACGCGCCAGCCCAATGACGGAATTGGTTTCATCGACATCGCCGTAAGCCGCCACGCGCAGGCTGTCTTTGCTCAGGCGTGTCCCATCGACGAGGCCCGTGGAGCCATCGTCACCGGTGCGCGTGTAGATTTTATTGAGCTTAACCATTGCGGACGCGGAAGGCGAGATAGAGCAGGAGGAGGGCGATAGCCTGCGCGCCAACACGTTTCCACATCCAGTCATTAGAGCGCTCTCGCGCGCCGTCATCGGTCCGTGTCATGGTGAACCCGCCAGAGACAAGGGTCACGACGACGTAAAGCATCATGGCCGCAGCCCCGAGAAGCAGAAGATAAAATAGCATTGAAACGTCCTTTAGCTTATTCCTCTTATATACGGATCAGGCGCAAATGTGCTGCAAAAAGGCTGACTTCTCCACAGTAAGTGACGGCGTTCGCTTCACCGTCATACGGCGATTGCGCTATTGAGGCGGTCCAAGCAAGGAGACACATCCCATGATGAGCGAAGCCGACCGTCAGGAACAAATGGGTGATGCCACCCGCGAGAAACTCCGCCAATTCATCGCGCGTGTCGAACGACTGGAAGCGGAAAAAGCCGAACTGACAACCGATATTCGTGAAGTCTATTCCGAAATGAAAGCCTTTGGGTTTGATACAAAGGTGATGCGCAAACTGATCTCCTTGCGCAAACAAGACGCCAATGAGCGCGCTGAGCAGGAAGCCTTGCTCGACCTCTACATGGGCGCGCTTGACGACTGATGGGCAAAAATAGCGTGTCGCCGCAAGCCCAAGAGAGCGGTCGGGCGCTTAGAGTAGTCTTGACGTTCAGGCCTTTTTTATAGGTGATGGTAGCGGTCCGGCGTTTGGCACACTCACAATACTATTTATTTGTCATCCCCCGGCTTGTCCGGGGGATCCACATTCCTCACGCTGACTTGTCATTTTGTGATGGATCACCCGGATAAACCGGGTGATGACAAGGTAAGACCGATCAGTGTAGTTTTCAGCTGCCCGATTGCCTAGGAATTACACTTGCCGGGCGTTATTTTGTTCTATACTTGTTCTTTTGATGTCAGAGGATTTTGATAAGCGGCAGTGGCAGGCCGAGCAGGCAGCGCGGGACGCAGCACTTGAGAAAGAGCGCGAAAAGCATCGCAAAGCGCGGGAGCGCTCTGCCCGCAATGCCAAGCGGAAATTAGAACGCCTGAAGTGTACCCTAGAAGCGCAAGGCGAGATTAGCGATTTTGAAGGCGAGTTTTCAGACTCCGTCTTAGAGCGCATTGACGAGTTCGGCGCGGCCTTTGCCGATCCGCAATTAGGCCGCCCGGGTGACGCTCTATCGTCGGCGCAGAAGCGCGTCGTCGCGCAGATGAACCGCAAGGTGAAAGACTTAAAGAAAAAATCCAGACAGTCTGACGATGCCGAAGACGATGACTTAGAGCGTCCGCGCTTTCAACGCGCCAAGCCCCGGTCGTCGTTTCAATCCAAGCGCAAATCCGGCTGGACACCCCGCGTGCGGCAGTTGGACGAAGACTTTGAAACAGAGGCTGAGCCGAACGCTCGCGATGAGCTCAAACCCGTTGCGCGATCCCAATCAGAGGGGCGAGCCGAGGCCGACACACCCATGCGCCCGCCGGTTGGCAAGCCCTTCCTCCGCTTGGTCAAAAAATGATTTGTAACAGGCGTCGCGGTCCCTGCGGCTAAGGCTTTGGGGGTAAGGGACGCGCAGGGACAATCTAAACCTGAGTAGGGGGACAAAAGAGCTTGGATCACCCCTGCGCTCTTTCGATACGGTTAGGGCACGGAATGGTTCCGTGCCCTGTGTGTTTTTTTGCGAGAATGTTACGCAATCAGATTTTGATAAGACGTGAGGGGATTAACCTTCGGGTTCGTCGCCCATCTCCGCATCCATCTCGTCATCTGAGTCTGAAGGCCAGAGAGCATCTTCATCGGTCTCGAGATCGGCCTCGCCTTCTAAGTCCATATCGTTCGACATATCGTCTGCGAACGGATCTGGCGCGGTCAGGGCTTCGTCCGACAGGCTGTCATCATAGATTTCGACATCCCCGGCCTCGTCGCTGCTTGGGTCTTTGGTGATAAGCGAACTGTCAGGCGTAACCTGGCCCTCACTTTCAGTAGTATAGGACGCATCCGTGTCCGCTGCGGTACTCTCCTCGGTTACAGTTGTGTCGGGTGAAGCGGGCGGTTCTTGTGCAAAAGCACAGGCTGCCAGCGCGCTTATGGCCACACCAATCGAAAGATCGCGAAGGGTGGGAAATGTATCGGCAAGACGTGTCATGGGTCTCTCCTTTGATCTGCCTTTAAAACCGGAAGGAGCGCAGAATGACGTCCCATCCGGGTCATCCATGAGGCCGCCAGACCGTGGCACGAAAAGGGCGAAAAAGAGGCCAGGTGTTACAGCGGCGTGAACAGGCTGTAGGATGTTGGTAAGTACGCTTTTACATTGAGCCGTAAACATCTGTGGGGCATAGGCAGGGCTATGTCGTCTATTTTATCGCTGCAATCCGTGTCGAAATCCTTCGCCGGTGTTCCCGCCGTGCGGGACGTCAGCTTCACCGTCGCGCCGGGGGAAATTGTTGGGTTTTTAGGCCCGAACGGGGCGGGCAAAACGACCAGCCTGCGCATGGCTCTCGGCTATGTCACGCCGGATAAGGGCCAGGTGGAATTATTCGGTGGCCCCCCCGGAGAGCGCACCTTCGGGCGGGTGGGTTTCCTGCCCGAAGAGCGCGGGCTCTATAAAAAACAAAGCGCTCGCGAGGCTATTGCCCATATGGCGCGCTTAAACGGGATGAAACGGAATGACGCCTTTATGACGGCGGATCGCTTGCTGGATCGTTACGGCCTCGGCCATGCGAAAAAGAAGAAGAATAAAGACCTGTCCAAAGGCATGGCGCAAAAGGTGCAGCTCCTTTCTGCTATTGCGCATGATCCCGAATTTTATGTTTTGGATGAACCGTTTTCCGGCCTCGACCCGGTGAACCAGAAAATCTTGGAAGAAATGGTGCGAGAGATTTCTGATCGCGGGCGCACCATCCTGTTCTCGACCCATGTTATGGAACATGCCGAACGGCTCTGTGACCGCATTGTCTTGATGGCGCGCGGGGCTGTGGTGTTTGACGGAAGCGTTGATGAAGCGCTAACTTTCGCGCCGCGTCGCGTTGTGCTGGCCAGCGAAAATAGAGGTTTGGCGGATGCCGTCACGCCCTTTGCGACAGAACTAGCGCGCCGTGATGACGGGACGCTCGACATATTGTTAAAGACGGATGCGCAGGTTCCGGATTTGTTGGAAAAATGCGTTGATGCGGGCGTTCGCCTGACGCGGTTTGAGCCCACGCGGGCGAGCCTGCACGAGGCTTTTGTGGCCCTGGTTGGCGAAGATGTGCGCGCCGATCTGGAAGCGGACCGGGCAGCGGACGCCGCCGCGATGGAGGCCGCGTAATGGCTGATACACCGACAACAGCCCCCTCAACAACAGTTCTGGGCTTGCCGAAATTTAGCCGTGTCTGGCTGATCGCGATGCGTGATTTCATGGGCTATGTGAAAACATGGGGCTTTTGGCTGTCCTTCCTGATGCCGATCATATTTGGGCTGGGCGGGTTCTACCTCTCCAACTCCGACATCGATCTCTCACCGCCGAAATATGAGGTGATCCTCGATCAGACGGGCGGGTATCATGAGGCTCGTATTTTAGACTTAGAAGACGAACGCGTGGAAGAGGCGCGCTCTCGTTCGGTTGAAGCGCTGTCCTCACTTCTGCCTGAAGACGAGCAAAAGGCCTTTATTAAACTCGTAAAGGAGAACGGCTCAGAGGCGGGTATAGCAGAGTTGCAACGACTTAATGCAATCGGCGCTGACAACGTGTCTCTACCCGAAAGCAGTCTTGTCTTCATTGATCCGCCAGCAGACACGCTGGACAGGTTACGCCCTTATTTGGATGGCTCAAAGCCCATTTTGGTTGAGGGCGAGGAGCGTCGCCTTAATGGTGCACTGATCATTAGTGGAACGAAGACAGACCCTAAGTTCGACTATTGGACCCGGAACTTTAACAGCATCCCCGCAGAAAGACTCTTGAACCGTTATAAACGACGTCTTGCCGCAGAAGCCTTTCTGGCTCCAAGTGGGATAGACCGCGCAGAATATAATGAGATGTTGGAAAACGTTCCGCCGATCAATATTTTTGACCCAACCAAAACCACGCAGGCTGTCGATGATGACGGCGAACCGCAGACGATTTCGATCTGGGACCGCGCCCCGTTCTTTGCGGGAGCGGCGTTGGGCTTCTTCTTGCTCATGACGATCTTTGCGGGCTCAATCGCACTGCTGACCTCCATGATCGAAGAGAAGATGAATAAGCTGCTCGAGATGATGTTGGCCAGTGTGAAGTTCTCTGAGATCATGCTGGGCAAAATGATCGGGGCGGCCTTGCTGACGATGGGCAGTTTGATCCCCTATCTATTGGTCGGTATCGGCGCGGCCGTCTATTTTCTACTGTTTGGCAATGCGGAACAATCCGCCGCCATTACCGAAGCCTTCCCGATCTCAACGGTCATCTTTAGTGTTCTCTATCTCGTTCTGGGATATATGTTCTATGCGGCGATCTTAATTTCACTCGGCGCGCTGGCGCAATCCATGCAGGACGCGCAGACCCTATCTGTGCCTATGGTCATGGTCATGTTTGCCGGGGTCTTCGTTATCATGATTGGCTTTCAAGCGCCGGATAGCGGCATTGTCGTGGCCGCCTCGATCTTCCCGCTGACCAGCCCGTTTGCGATGATGATCCGACTGGCGACCGATCCGCCGCTTTGGCAGGTCTTGCTGTCGCTCGCCCTGTTATTTGCGTCAGTCGTGGGTGTGATGGCGCTGTGCGCGCGTATCTTCCGCTTTGGCGTACTATCTGGCGGCGGTGTGGGTGTGATAAAGTCTTGGTTTATGCGCACCGTTTTGCGGCGTAAGGCGTAGTCAGTTTATGGCTAAAGAAAAGACAGACGGGGCAGACACGCATCCCAAAGACGCGATTTTGCACGCAGCCTTATCGGACGCCGCCTTTGAAGGCTGGACGGACGTCATGGTGGAGCGGGCCGCGGTGAAAACGGGCCTGCCAGACGGGGCCGGGCGGCTTTATTTTCCGGATGGCCCGGTTGAGCTGATCCGCTATTGGTCGGAGCAAATGGACAAAGCAGCCGAGGCAGAGATCGAGGCGCTGGATCTTGAGACCTTGAAAATCCGCGAACGTGTAACGCAAGGCGTGATTTTGCGTTTGCAACAAATCGGTCGCCATGCAGAAGCCGCGCGGCGCGCTCAAGCGCGACTGACCTTGCCGGATGGATTATCAACAGCCGCCGCGATCACGTGGAATGCGTCTGACATGATCTGGCGAGCCATTGGCGATACATCGACGGATGGAAATTTCTATTCCAAGCGTGCCGTCCTCTCTGCCGTGCTCAGCTCTACAGCGCCCGTGTGGTTGAATGACGCTTTACCTAATAAGCCCGATGCGCGCGCCTTTCTCGATCGGCGTATTGAAAATGTCATGCAATTCGAGAAGGTCAAAGCGCGGGTCCGGGGCGTGACGGGCGGCCTGCCGGATCCAGCCGAGTTACTCGGACGGTTACGCTATGGGGCTTTACGCGAAAAAGGCGTGCCGACGCGCCGGGAAAAACGCCGCGTCAGGCGCGGGCGCTAAGGCTTAAGCGACTTCGATCTATGCGTCGCCTGTCCCAGGCTTCTCAGAAAAATATTTCTCGAACTTGCCGGTCTCATCTTCATATTTGGCATAGTCTGGCATGGCGTCTTTTTTGACAGTAATGACGGGCCACAGCTCAGCATATTTAGCATTGATCGCGAGCCATTTGCCGTCCGGGTCGTCTTCTGTATCTGGGACGATCGCGTCCACAGGGCATTCCGGCTCGCACACACCGCAATCGATACATTCGTCGGGGTGAATCACGAGAAAATTCTCGCCTTCATAAAAGCAATCAACGGGGCAGACTTCCACACAATCCGTGTGTTTGCACATTACGCAACTATCTTTGACGATATAGGTCATGGCGCGCGCTTTGGGGCGGGTGGCGGCTTAAGTCAACTGGCCGAACTGTCACTCAGATCACGATAGAGTGCGCGGGCTTCTGGCGCCGGTCCACGACGCTGTCCGGGGTCAAGCATCTCGACCTGAAAGAGCTGTTTATGACGCATAAACGCGATCCGATCACCGGGCCGGAGCTGGAAGTGCGATTTCGTCACGCGCGAGGTTTCAGTGCCGCGGGTCAGCCGCACTTTGCCTTTCTTGATCAGCGTTTGCGCTTCGCCGCGCGTCTTGGTCAGGCGCGTGCGAAATAGCCAGACATCAAGGCGACAGCTATTGAGCTCCACCTCGGTCAGGACTTATCATCCGGTTTCATCGCGTCAGTTGTGGTCTCAGTCGCAGGGTTGTTATCCGGCGCTGCATCGGGGCTTTTTTCGGGTTTTTTTTGTGGGCTGTCTTTTGCGCTGTCTTTTGGGCCGTCTGGCGGGCTCGCTTTCAGCGCTGCCAAAGCGGCAAAGGGACTGTTTTCCAAGCTTTTGCGTGGGCGCGGAGCTTTGCCCGCGCTATAGCCGCCCACTTTGGGACCCCGGTTTTTGTCCCGACGCGGTTTATTCTTGCGATAGCCGCCTTGATGTCCGCCTGAGCTATCATTGACGAAACCGCTTCTGCGCTGGCGATGCGGTTGTTGACCCCGGCCTTTGCCTCCGCCGCGACGTTGCCGATCCCCTTGGACCCAATATTCAAGATTGGGGAGCGCGCGCGTTGTGCCGTCTTCCAAAGTCTCTCTCTCTTCATGGACAGACATCGGCGGACGCCATTTGGCGCGTTGGCGTTTCGGCAAATGCGCGGGGGGTGTTTTCGCGGATATTGGGGCCGAAGTCTCAGCCTCTTGAGAGGTCTTACTATCTGGCACCATGTCCGTGGTCGGCGCAGGTGTTTCCGCTGTGTCAGCGGTTTCTGGCGCTGACGTTTCTACGGCGACAGCTTCGACAGGGGAGGGTGTTTCGGACTTAGCCTCTTCTACCGTAGTGTCCGATCCGTCTTCGGGTGCGGCCTCTTCAACGGGGGCGGCCACCAGCGCTGTCTCAGAGGTGAAACTTGTATAGCCGAGAGCGCGCAGGACTCCGCGGGTCTGTTCCAAATTCGCGCCCAGCAGCGCCAGCATTTCATTCATGATTTGGAATGTGCGCTTCTTGGGCTTTTCAAGCGCGCTTTTCTCAAACTGACCATGGGCGTCTCGGATCAAAGAGCCGAGACGATTGAGAATGTCAAAGCGAATGATGCGAGAGCCGACAGCTTTATAGCCGGCGAGAGCGAGCGCTTCGGTGGAGAAATTATCAGAGTGGAGATCGCCTTCATTCGGAATGGACGTGACGCCCGCAAACGGGATGAATGGCTTGCCATCACCGCCCGCCCCATAGGCGTGAAGAAGCGATAGAAGCCGCGCCGGTTTTGGCTTTAAAAGCTCTGAGATGAAAATATCAAACTGGCCAAAGACGACGCTGGCGCTGCGCAGATCACGGCGTTCATTTTGGTCGAGTTTACGAACCGTTTGCGCAACCCGCCAGCGTTCAACGCTGCCGTTATGTTCCAATAGAGTAAAGGCAAAGCCCTTACTACCGGGCAAGACGGACGGGTCGTCTTGTAAAGTTTTGAGTTTTTTTAGCGCGCCCAGATGGGCGTCCACTTCGGCGCGGAGCCAGGACCGCATCCGGTCTTCGGCCAGTTGGCGCAAAACCGGATTTCCAAGCTCGCCTCCCATAACCTCCACATCCGGCGTAAAGATCGTACCGGATTTGGCGATTCGTCCGACAGCCATACCGCCCCAGAGGATTTCGCCCCGATCGCTGAGTGTGAAGATGGCGGCTTGGCCAGATGATAGTGAGGTGAGGCGCCGGTCCACTTCCGGTGCGACCGCTTTGGCAGCAGCCGCTTCCAGCGCTTTGGCTTCCAAGTCCGAACCAATCGCATCGCGTTCAAAGGAAAGGCCGCGCAAATGACCAATTAAATGGTCATCGACGTAAACGGCGCCGTCGTCCTTGATGCTGGCTTCCATAGTGTCTCCGGACCCGATTGATTTCAGTAATTTCGAGGTTCGCTTGTCTACAAACCGCGCAATTAACCCTTCGTGAAGTGCATCGGATAGACGGTCCTCTACCATTCGCGCTTCTTGCGCCCAATGGACGGGGTCAGTCATCCAATTGGTCTTGGCTGCGCAATACGTCCAAGTTCTTATCCGTGCAAGCCGCGCCGATAGCGTATCGACATCTCCGCTCACATCATCGCAGCGGCCAATTTTCATGGCCATAAAGTCATCAGACAGCTTGCCGCCGCGACTGACAAGGGTGCGGTAGATATCTTTTACCAGGCGCACATGCGCGTCGATGGTCAAGTTGCGGAAGTCCGGAATGCAGCAGACTTCCCATAGCTGGCGCACTTGCACGGGCAGGTGAATACCGCTCGCGACCTCTGGGATCGCCATCATACGTTCCAGACTCAGCTCATCGACAGCGCCTTTAATGCGGCGCAGACGCTTGGTCGGTCGGGGGGCGTGCAGGCTTTCGACGAGCGCGTCGAGGCTGGTAAAATCGAGCGCACTATTGCGCCATTCAACATAATGCAGCGATTCGAAGGCGTGGCGGACAATGCGGTCAACCAGGCCGTCCTCCATGGGCGCGCAGTCACCCGTCGTGCCAAAGGTTCCGTTATTACGAAACCGCCCGGCACGGCCCGCAATCTGTCCCGCTTCCATCGGGGTGAGGTAGCGGCGACGGCGACCATCATATTTGGACAGGCTGGCAAAGGCGACGTGATCCGTGTCGAGGTTTAGGCCCATGCCGACCGCGTCAGTCGCGACCAGAAAATCTACGTCACCACTTTGGAAGAGCTCGGCCTGCGCGTTTCGGGTCCGGGGTGACAAGCCGCCCATCACAACGGCCGCCCCGCCACGTAACCGCCGCATCGCCTCAGCGATGGCGTAAACGTCTTTGGCCGAAAAGGCGACGATCACTGAGCGCTTCGGCAAACGGTTCAGCTTGGTATGGCCGGCATAAGTAAGCTCGGAAAAGCGTTCCCGGCGATCAAATTCTATTCCGGGGATAAGGGTGCGTAGCACGTCTCGGGCTGTTTCTGCGCCGAGGAATAAGGTCTCTTCATAGCCGCGCGCGTTGAAAACCCGGTCGGTAAAAACATGGCCGCGTTCATGGTTGGCCATGAGTTGGACTTCATCGACGGCGAGGAAAGCGAACCGGCGATCAACCGGCATGGCCTCGACCGTGCAGACATAATAGCGCGCGCCTTTGGGCACGATCTTTTCTTCGCCTGTCACCAGTGCGACTTGGTTTGCGCCAATGCGGGCGACGATCCGGTCATAAACTTCGCGCGCGAGCAGGCGCAGGGGCAGCCCAATCACGCCAGAGCTGCGGCCCAACATGCGTTCCACTGCATAATGGGTTTTGCCTGTATTGGTCGGGCCCAGAACGGCTTTGAGAATCGGCGTGAAGGCCATGGAAATCACTTTGGCGGGGATGCGCTAAAACGCAACGGGGCAAGCGTGTTTATTTACGGCTTTGCTTGCGGATGGATGGGCGCAGGCATAGAGGTTTCACGTGAAACATCGCCTCATAATTCCATTGGTCCTTGCGTCGCTTTTGACGGCTTGCGGTCTGGATGAAAGCGCGGTCTTCTTTCCATATCAGCACGAGGCGCGATTAAACCCCGCGGACTTGACCATTCGGGGTGAGGGAGAATTAGGGGCATTGCGGCATGAACGTCTGGCCTTAGGCGGAGACCAAATCGCTCTTACAACATTGGTCCCGGCAAGCTTGGACCAGGCAACATTGGGCGAAGCCGGTGTCGGACCGTTGATCGTGTCCTGTTTTGGCAATGCGTCTGATCGGCGTTTGAACGGGATCGACTATTTGCGAAAAATCGCGCCCTTCGGTGAGGC